>JBAVUP010000238.1:0-11940 GCA_049696835.1 Desulfobaccales bacterium | reverse complement strand
GACCTAACCAGGCCCTTAAGGGATTGGGGGTGGGGGTTTGGGGGAGGGGGTAAGGGCCTTCGCCCTTAGCCCCTCCCCCCACAAACTTTCATCTCATCCTTAAATCTTAATCAACCCTGCGGCGGCTTTGGCAGCCATGACGGTGTTTTTCATGAGCATGGTGATGGTCATGGGGCCCACGCCGCCGGGCACCGGGGTGATGTAGGAGGCCTTGGCGGCGACGGAGTCGAAGTGCACGTCGCCTTTCAGGATGGCCTTGCCGGTCTTTTCGCTGATGCCGACTCGGTTGACGCCCACGTCGATGACGCAGGCCCCCTCTTTCACCCAGTCGCCCTGCACGTATTCAGGCACGCCGGCGGCCACGATGAGGATATCGGCCCGGCGGCAATGCTCAATGATCTTCTCCTTGGGGGTGCCGGTGTGGACACAGGTAACGGTGGAGTTGGCCCCGGCCCGCTTCTGGATCATGATGGCCACCATGGGTTTGCCCACGATGTTGGAGCGGCCCAGCACCACCACTTCCTTGCCCTTGGGGTCGCCGTAAGAACGATTGATCAGTTCCTGGCAGCCCGCCGGGGTACAGGGCAGAAACACGTAGTTGCCGATCAGGATGCGACCCACGTTGACGGGATGGAAGGCGTCCACGTCCTTATTGGGGTCGATGGCCAACAGCACTTTGTTGGCATCGACGTTCTTGGGCAACGGCAGCTGGATCAGGATGCCGTGGATCTTGGGGTCCTTGTTGTACTTGTCGATCAAGGCCAGCAGGGCCGCTTCGGTGATGTCCGCGGGCTGACTGTCCTGGATGGAGTAGAAACCCAGTTCGTGGGAGGTCTTTTGTTTGGCGGTGACGTAGCTGACGGACGCGGGGTTCTCCCCGACCAGGATGGTGACCAGGCCCGGGGTTATCTTATGTTTGGCTTTGAGTTCTTCGACTTCCTTTTTCAGCTCTTCCCGTATCTGGGCGGCCACCTCGGCCCCTTTGATCAATTTTGCAGCCATGTATCTGGCCTCCTTTACTTGTGATTTTTTTCTTTTAATACCACCATTCGTTCATCAGCGTCAATCGAAAAATTCATCCGGCCGGCCGGCCAAAGATGGCCGACAAGCGCTTTGCTTTTTTTAAAGAAGAGATATAATTAATAGTTTATATATTCATGGAGTGACCGCGTGGCAATCATCGTGCAAAAATATGGCGGCACCTCGGTGGCTGACCCCGACCGCATCGCCAATGTGGCCAACCGGGTGGTCAAAGGGTGGCGGGACGGCGATAAGATGGTGGTGGTGCTGTCCGCCATGGCCGGGGAAACCGACCGCCTCATTAGCTTGGCCAAGGAACTGGCGGAGGACCCGGACCCCCGGGAACTGGACGTGCTGCTGGCCAGCGGCGAGCAGGTGACCGTGGCGCTGTTCAGCATGTTTCTCCGCTCCCAGGGGGTGCCGGCCACGTCGCTGCTCTCCCACCAGGCCCGGATTTACACCGACCGGGCCTACGGCCGGGCCCGGATTATCGGGATCGACACCGGCCGCGTCCGGGAGGAGTTGAAGAAGGGGCGCGTCGTTACCGTGGCGGGCTTCCAGGGCGTGGACGAAGTGGGCAACATCACCACCCTGGGCCGGGGCGGCTCCGATACCACCGCGGTGGCGGTGGCCGCAGCCCTGAAAGCCGATCTCTGTGAAATCTATACCGACGTGGACGGGATCTATACCACCGATCCCCGCATCTACCCCAAGGCTCGCAAACTCGACCGCATCTCTTATGACGAGATGCTGGAGATGGCCTCCCTGGGGGCCAAAATCCTGGAAATCCGCTCGGTGGGATTCGCCAAGCGCTACGCCGTGCCCCTGGCGGTGCGTTCTTCTTTTAGCGACCAGCCAGGCACCCTGGTGACGGTGGAGGATGAAGAAATGGAAGATGTGCCGGTATCCGGTGTTGCCTTGAGCCGCAATGACGCGCGGATCACCATTACCCGGGTTCCCGACCGCCCCGGCGTCGCGGTACACCTGTTCCAGCCGGTGGCTGATGCCAACATCGTAGTGGATATGATCATTCAGAACACCAGCATCGAGGGCCACACTGACTTGACTTTTACTGTGCCCAAGGGTGACCTGAAGAAGGCTCTGGAGATCGTCAAGCCGGTGGCGGCCGATATCGGGGCCGAGAAGGTGTTGAGCGAGGAGAACATCGCCAAGATCTCCATTGTGGGCGTGGGCATGAAGAACAACGCCGGGGTGGCGGCCCGCATGTTCGAAGCCATGGCCGCCGAAAACATCAATATTCTGATGATTAGCACCTCGGAGATTAAGATTTCGTGCGTCATCGAAGACAAGTACGGCGAATTGGCCGTGCGGGTGCTCCACGACGCCTTCGGTCTGGAGACGCCCCCGCCGAAGAAGAAATAAGCATGTTGTAAGGGCGGACCTGCGTGTCCGCCCTCTATCGGGGCGCACACCCAGGTGCGCGCCCCCACATGAGGTTAGCCATGCGCCAGATAAAAATCTATGACACCACCTTGAGGGATGGCACCCAGGCCGAGGATTTCAATCTCAACCTGTCGGATAAAATCCGCATCGCCCAAAAACTGGCGCAACTGGACATCCACTATATCGAAGGCGGTTGGCCCGGAGCCAACCCCAAGGACAAGGAGTTTTTTTCGGAGATCCGCAATTACGACCTGCGCCCCAGTCTGATCACCGCGTTCAGCATGACCCATCACAAGGACAACCGCCCGGAAACCGATAACAATATGCTGGAACTCCTCAACAGTCAGGCGTCGGTGGTGACCCTGGTGGGGAAGTCCTCGGTATTCCAGGTAAAGGAAATCCTCCAGACCACCCTGGCACGCAATCTCGAGCTGATCACCGACTCCCTGGCCTACCTCAAGCCCCAGTTGCAGGAGTTGTTTTACGACGCGGAGCATTTCTTCGATGGGTTTAAGGAAGACTCGGAGTATGCTTTAAAGACCCTGGAGGCCGCGGTGAAGGGCGGCGCCCAATGTCTGGTGCTCTGCGACACCAACGGCGGCACCATTACCTCGGAACTGGTGGAGATCATCCAGGTGGTAAAAAAACGCTTGCCCAAGGTCCCCCTGGGCATCCACGCCCACAACGACTCCGAGCTGGCGGTAGCCAACACCCTGGCCGCGGTGGAGGCGGGCTGCGAACAGGTCCAGGGGACCATTAACGGCGTGGGAGAGCGCTGCGGCAATGCGAATCTCTGCTCTATCATTCCCAATCTCCAGATCAAAATGGGGGTAAATTGCCTCAGTGAGGCCAACCTCAAGCGCCTCTGCGAACTCTCCCGCTTTGTCTATGAACTGGCCAACGTGCGGCCCAACCGCTATCAGCCCTACGTGGGCCAGAGCGCCTTCGCCCACAAGGGGGGCATGCACGCGGCCGCGGTGAAGCGCAACCCCCGGGCCTACGAACACGTCAACCCGGAAACGGTGGGCAATACCCGGCACATCCCGGTATCGGAACTCTCGGGCAAAGGCAACATCATCCTCAAGGCCCGGGACTTCGGCCTGGACCTTTCCCCCAAGGACCCGGTGGTGGCCGAAACCCTGAACCGCATCAAGGAACTGGAGTTCCAGGGCTTTCAATTCGAAGGGGCCGAAGCCTCCCTGGAGCTGATGCTCCGGGCCGCTTTGGGCCAACGTAAGGAATACTTCCGCCTCCACGGCTTCCGGGTCATCGACCAGAAAGTGGGAGAAGAGCTGCCGCCCATCCCGGAAGTGACCATCCGGGTGCACGTGGGGGGCGAAGAGGTGCACACCGCGGCCGAGGGCAACGGCCCGGTGCACGCCCTGGACCGGGCCCTGCGGAAAGCCCTGGTGCGCTTCTACCCCCGGCTGGCGGAGATGCGCCTGGAGGACTACAAGGTGCGGGTCCTGCCCGGCACCGGCAGCACTGACGCCAAGGTGCGGGTGCTCATCGAGTCCCGGGATAGCCACGACCGCTGGGGCACAGTAGGGGTGTCCCCCGACATCATCGAGGCCTCCTGGCAGGCCCTGGTGGATAGTATCAATTACAAGCTGTTTAAGGATGAGCAAAGGGCGGATCGAAAGTAAGGGGGAAAAGGGCAAGGACCTCCCAACCCGGGCATCTTAGTTTTTCCCCATCCTCTTTTCTCCGCCAGCCTAAGGAGGGACCGCAACGAGGGATGCCACCCGCTTCTTTTTCCCCCTTTTTCGCCTCTTCGCCTTTTCGCCTTTTCGCCCCGTAGTTATGCCTCTGCCTTACTTCAGCCGGTCCCAATTACGCGTCATCCTCCTCCTGGGGGCGGCGCTCATCGGCTTATACGCCTGGCGGGCGCACGTGCTCTTCGCCCCCTCCCCTCCCCCGCCCGGGGTCATGAGCCTAACCTTCGTGGAGGTCACCGGCCCGGTGGCTCATCCGGGGGTCTATTCTTTCCCCCGGACACCCACCCTGGGAGAGGTCTGGAGGAAGGCCGGGGCCAAAGGGACTCCTGACGATCCGGACAAAAAAATCGCCAGCGGCAGCCGGGTGGAGGTTGGGCCTGCGGGCGGCTACCGCCTTGCGGCCATGTCCGGCGCCCAGCTTATAACCCTGGGGCTGCCCCTCGACCTCAACCGGGCCAGCGCTGAAGACCTGGAGGCGGTTCCGGGAATCGGCCCGGCCCTGGCGCAAAGGATTGTGGACTACCGGCAGGTCCATGGCCCGTTCAAGAAGATTGAAGAGTTGGAGGAGAAGGTTTTGGGGTTCGGGCCGCAGAAGGTGGAAGGAATCAAGCCTTATTTATCCATGAATGAACCTGCAAACCGTTAATAAAGATTATCTCACAAAGACGCAAAGGCCGCTAAGTTTATGTTCCTGGCGCCTTTGCGCCTTGGCGTGCTAGGAAAAATGCTAATCCTGGGAATCGAAACCTCCTGCGATGAGACCGCGGCGGCGGTGGTGGCCGACGGGCGCGTCGTGCTGTCTTCCGTGGTGGCTACCCAGTTCGAGCTGCACGCCGCCTATGGCGGGGTAGTGCCGGAGATTGCGGCCCGGCGGCACCTGGAGAACATCCTGCCGGTGATCCAGGGGGCCTTGGATCAGGCCGGGATTAGCCTTAATGACCTGGACGGTCTAGCTGTGACCCAGGGCCCCGGCCTCATTGGCGCCTTGGTCATCGGCATGGCCGCGGCCAAGGTCTTATCGTACACCTTAAAAAAGCCACTGGTGGGGGTCCATCATTTGCAGGCCCACATCATGGCGGCCTTCTTAACGTCTCATCCTCCCGCCTTCCCCTTCGTGGCCCTGGTGGTCTCCGGCGGCCACACCAACCTCTACCGGGTGGACGGCTTTCAGGAGATGACCCTGTTAGGCCGCAGCCGGGACGACGCCGCGGGGGAGGCCTTTGACAAGGTGGCCAAGCTTATGCGCCTGGGCTACCCGGGGGGGGTGCAGATTGAGGCTTTAGCCCAAGGCGGCAATGCCTCGGCTTACAACCTGCCCCGGCCCCGCATCCCCGAGGAACCGCTGACCTTCTCGTTCTCCGGCCTCAAGACCGCGGTGGCTTACCGGCTGAAGCAACACCCGGAAATCCTCGCCGATGACCAGGCCCGGCGCGACCTGGCCGCCAGCTTCCAGGCCGCGGTGGTGGACTCCCTGACGACCCGGGCCTGGCTGGCCCTGGAGCAAACCGGCGGCTCGCGCCTGGTGGTCTGTGGCGGGGTGGCGGCCAATAGCCAATTGCGCCAGGTTTTGCAAACCCAGGCCCAGGCGGAGGGCTTCGAGCTGTTTTTGCCGCCCCTGTCGCTGTGCACCGACAACGCCGCCATGGTGGCCGCCCTGGGGTACCGGCACCTGGTGGCTGGCGACCGCCTGGACCTGGACGCGGACGTCTTTTCCCGGGGCTGACGCCCCCCTGCGCTCCCGGCTGCCATTGTCCACGGCCTGGGTCCCGACCTTCCCAGCGCGCTTTCCCGAAAAAGCCAACTAAAAAGTAGAAACCGTTTAGTTATTATAATAGTATGTTAAGAATTTACTCCCGATGGAAGAGATAGGGCTCCAACAGGAGGAGCCATGCCCTCCATCCAGACCCCGCTGAGGTGCATTTGGACCAACCACCCTTAGGTGAACGGCTGGCTCTGCTCACGGACCTCTATCAGCTGACCATGGCGGCCTGCTATTTCGATCAGGACATGCATGCAGAGGCCACCTTCAGCCTGTTTATCCGCAAGTATCCGGCTGGGCGCCGTTACTTCGTGGCCGCCGGCCTGGCCGAGGCCTTGAGCTATCTCGAGAGTCTGCGGTTCCCGGAGGCTGACCTGGCCTATCTGGAAGCCACCGGCCTCTTTCAGCCGCGCTTCCTGGACTATCTAAAAGGCCTGCGTTTCACCGGCAAGGTCCAGGCCTTGCCCGAAGGCAGCATCTTTTTCGAAGACGAGCCCATTTTGGAGGTGAGCGCCCCCATCATCGAGGCTCAACTGGCGGAGACCTTTGTCATCAACGCCGTCAACCTCCAGACCATGATCGCCACCAAGGCTTCCCGGGTCGTGCACGCGGCCGCCGGCCGGCCGCTGGTGGATTTTTCCCTCCGGCGCACCCAGGGCACCGACGCCGGTCTGAAGGTGGCCCGGGCCAGCTACCTGGCGGGATTTCTGGGCACCAGCAACGTCCTGGGGGGCAAGCTCTACGGCATCCCGATCTTCGGGACCATGGCCCATTCCTATATCACCAGCTTCTCCCACGAAATTGACGCCTTCCGGGTCTTCGCCCGGAATTTTCCCACCAACACTACCCTGCTCATTGATACCTATGATAATATTGCCGGCGGCCGCCACGCGGTGGCGGTGGCCAAAGAGATGGAAGCCCGGGGCGAGCGCCTGGAATTCGTGCGCCTCGACAGCGGCGATATGGCGGCCATCAGCCAGGAAGTGCGGCGACTCCTGGACGACCACGGCCTTGATTATGTGCGCATCCTGGCCAGCGGCGGCTTTGATGAACACAAGATCGCCCGGGTGCTGGCCGACGGGGCCCGGATCGACGCCTTTGCCGTGGGCACCAAGATGGGGGTCTCGGCGGACGCGCCCTATTTCGACATTGCCTATAAACTGGTACGCTATGCCGATCGGCCGGTGATGAAGCTGTCCACCGGCAAAGTCACCCTGGTGGATAAAAAGCAGATCTGGCGAACGTTTAACGACCAGGGCCGGATGCAGCGGGACGTCATCGCCTTGCGCGACGAGGCCCTGTCTGAGGGCACCCCGCTGCTCATGCCGGTGATGGCCGACGGCCGGGTCAGCCAGCCGCAGCCCGCGCTGCCGGAGTGCCGGGCTTATTTTCAAGACCAATTTGCCCGGCTGCCCGAGGCCCACAAGGCCCTCCAGGACGCCGCCCCCTATCCGGTCAGCCTAAGTTCAGGGCTGCAAGCGCGGCAATCCCGGGTGGTGCAGCAGATCCAGCACCGGGAATTGGGAGAAAGTTGAACTCATGGGACTGACTGAATCTCTCTGTTACTATAATACGCTGTTCATTAATCAATGCAGCTATGTCGGCATTTTCCTGTTGATGGCCCTGGAGAGCATGGTGGCCCCCATTCCCAGCGAACTGGTCATGCCTTTCGCCGGGTTTCTGATCTTCATGGGACACTTCGACGTGGTGCCGGTGATGGTGGCTGCCAGTCTGGGCTCAGTGGTGGGGTCGCTCGTATCTTACGGCATGGGAGTGCTGGGCGAGCCGGTGGTGTTGCGCTACGGACGCTACCTGCTGCTCAATCCGCACCACCTGGAGTGGACCCAGAGATTTTTCAACCGTCACGGCGGCAAGACCATTTTTATCTCCCGGTTCATCCCGGTGGTACGCCATCTCATCTCCATACCCGCGGGACTGGCCCGCATGTCCCTCATCCCCTTTATCCTCTATACCGCGGTGGGCGCCACTCTGTGGAACGGGTTCCTCACCTACCTGGGGGTGCGGCTCCGGCAGAACTGGCCCGTTATCCAGCAATATACCCATATTATCGACTACTTCGTGCTGGCCGGCCTGATCGGCGTCGCGTTTTACTTTTTCTGGAAACTGCGATGTGCACGGAACGCGGCATGAGCGCTGAGGCGAAAGCGGCGGTGCGGACTGCAACTCTGGACCGCCCGGGAACCCCGAAAAGCGGGACAGGTCCCGGCGAGGCGATCATCAATCCGGCCCGGGAACCCTGGGATACCCCGGTAACCGACCGGGTGATCCTTACGTTCACCCTGCCCGACTATCGCTATCTCTGCCGTCTGCTGCAGCCGGCGGAGCCGCCCCGTTATATCTATAACTGCGCCGTGCGGGAGGGAAGCTGGGAGCAGAGGCCCCTCACCCTCATGGCTCCGGCCCTGGGCGCGCCTTATGCGGTCATGGTCCTCGAAAAGCTCATCGCCCTGGGGGCCCGCATGGTCCTGGCCCTGGGCTGGTGCGGTTCCCTCCAGCCCCACCTCAAGATCGGCGACCTGGTGCTCCCGGCCACCACGGTGAGTACCGAAGGCACCTCTAGCCACTACCCCCTGGACGGCCCTCCGGACCCGGATGCGGGCCTGCACCGGCTCTTGCGGCAAGGGATCAAGGCCGCGGATCTTCGGTGGCAGGAGGGGGCTGTCTGGACCACCGATGGCTTTTACCGGGAAACGGCGCCCCTGGTGCAGCACTACCAGGCCAGGGGAGTCCTGGGGGTGGATATGGAGATGGCCGCCCTGTTCACCGTAGGCCGGTTCCGGCACGTCCCGGTGGCCGGTCTGCTGGTGGTGTCGGATGAGCTGGCCACGCTCGAATGGCAGCCCGGTTACCGTTCGGAACCCTTTCGCCGGGCCCGGGATCAGGCGGCCCGCCTGGTGCTGGCCGCGGCGGCGTCCTGGGACGGCGACCATGCTTAAAGGTTCGCTCCTGGCCGTGGATGTGGGCGGCGGCACCCAGGATATCTTTATCTGGGAGCCGGGACAGACCGTGGAAAACGGCGTCAAACTGGTCCTGCCGGCGCCGACCCAGGTGCTGGCCCGGCGGGTGCGGCGCCTCACCGCCCAGGGGCGGGCCATCTTCTTGAACGGCCGGGTAATGGGTGGCGGCGCCGTGACTGCGGCGGTGCGCTCCCATATGGGCCATGGCCTGTCGGTGTATGCCACGCCCCAGGCGGCCCTCACCTTCAGCGACCGCCTGGAGATCATGGCGGAATGGGAGATGAACCTCACCGAGACGCCGCCCCCCGGGGTCGAGACCCTGACTCTGGGGGACGTGGACCTGGACAGCCTGCGCCGGATGCTGGCGGCCTTCGAGGTGCCGTTCCCCGAACATTTTGCCGTGGCGGTGCAGGACCACGGGTTTCACCCCCAGGGCAGCAACCGCCGGTTCCGCTTCCAGTGCTGGGAAAATTTCCTGGAGCACGGCGGCCGACTGGCGGACCTGGCCTACCGGCAGCCCCCGGGCCATTTCACCCGGATGGCGGCCGTGGCCGAGGCCGTGCCCGGGGCGCTGCTCATGGATACCTGCGCCGCGGGCGTGCGGGGGGCGCTCCTCGACCCCCAAGCCCAGGAACACCTGGAAAGCGGCCTCACGGTGGTCAACGTGGGCAATGCCCACACCTTCGCGGCCCTGGTCCGGGGTGACCGCCTCTGGGGGATTTACGAGCATCACACCGGGCTCCTGAGCCCGGATAAGCTGTTTTCTCATGTAGACCGGTTTCAACAAGGGAAGCTTACCAACACGGAGATCTTTGCCGATCAGGGGCATGGCTGCGCGTATGTTCCGGATTTTTCTCCGGCAGGCGCATATGCTTTCACCATCATCACCGGGCCCCGGCGGCGCCTGGCCCAAGGCTGGCCCGGGGTCATGGCGGCCCCGTTTGGAGATATGATGCTGTCCGGCTGTTTCGGCCTGGTGGCGGCTTTCTTGGAACAGGAACAATATCCCATGGATCTGGCGCAGTTTTTGATAAGGGATAGCCATCGGGCGAAGGTTAAAGCCCGTGGAGTAAACCCGATCCGCCAGGACTAGGAGACGGACCATATGGAGATTAGATTCTGGGGCACCCGGGGTTCCATCCCGGCTCCCGGACCCCATACTCTGGAGTTCGGCGGCAATACCACCTGTGTTGAAGTTCTGCTGCTCAACGGGCAAAGGGTGGTGATCGACGGCGGCACCGGCCTGCGACTCCTGGGGCAACATCTGCTTGAACAGCATGACCCCTGCCACTTTCACCTGCTCCTCACCCACGGTCACTGGGATCACCTGCTGGGTATCCCGTTTTTCGAGCCCATTTACCGGGAATCCACTAAGGTCCTCGTGGATGGCTGGCCCCCGGCCTTCCAGGCCATGACCCGGGTCTTTGACAGCCACATGGGAGACGGCTTTTTTCCGGTGGCCTTCGACCACCTCAGGGCCGGGATCGATTATCTCAATAACCTGGCCCACGGCCCCCTGGAGCTGGACGGCGTGCTCATCGACGCTATCCGCCTCAACCATCCCCAGGGTGGGTTGGCCTTCCGGATACGGGAAGGCCGGCATACCATGGTCTTCATCACCGATAACGAACTGGGCGCGGTCAGAGGCCAGCGCATCCCGGAATTCGTGGAATTTGCCCAGGGGTGCGACCTGTTGATCCATGATGCCCAGTATCTGCCCTCGGAAATCGCCGAACGGCGGGGGTGGGGACATTCCACCTATGAGGAGGTCGTGGCTCTGGCGCAACAGGCGGAGGTGCACAACCTGCTCCTCACGCATCACGATCCCGGCCGCACCGATGTCGGGGTGGAACAGATCGTGGCCCTGTCCCGGGAAATGGCCGCGGGTCGCAGTAATCCTCACTATATCGACGCCGCCCGGGAAGGGGCCTGCTTCCGCTTGCCTTAATGACCGGAGGCCGTCAGTTCCGGTCGGTTTCAACCCTCCGTTTCCTTCTGAAAGGTTCAGCCAATGTATGGCTTCTGGTTATCTCTGGCCCTGATTTTTGTGGCAGAACTGGGTGATAAGACTCAATTAGTGGCGCTCCTGTTGGCCACGCGTTATAAGGCGGGGGTCGTCCTGGCCGGCGTCTGCGTAGCGACCCTGTTAGTGCACGCGCTTTCCGTGGTCCTGGGAGGGCTCGCCGGCCGGCTTCTGCCCCACGGCTGGATCGTGCTCCTCTCGGGCCTGACATTTATTGCCTTCGCCGCCTGGACCCTGCGCGGCGATCAGGTTGAGGATGAAAACGGCAGGATCAGGAGCTTAAGCTCGCCGTTTCTCATCGTGGCCATCACCTTTTTCCTTGCAGAGTTGGGCGACAAGACCATGTTGGGCACCGTGACCCTGGCCACCCAATACCCGCCTCTGCAAGTCTGGGTCGGCTCGACCCTGGGCATGGTGCTGTCCGATGCCCTGGCGATTTGGGTGGGTCAGGCCCTGGGAAAACGGTTACCGGAAAGGGCCGTTAAGATAGGGGCCGCCGCCATTTTCCTGGCTTTCGGCCTGTTTTATCTGGTCCAGGGAGTGGTGGCGCTGCGCCAAACGTGATGGACATACCGGCGAAAAAACCTCTCCAGCAGGACCTTAAGCCTCTAGCCCCTTTCTTTCGCCCAGCGGTTTTAGTAAACTAAGGCCAACCAGTTACCATTATTCATATTTTTAAGGCAGAAAAACGACAGGAGCATGGAGCAGGGCCATCATCGCGATAACCCACCCAACCTGGTCCTCATCGGCTACCGGGCCACCGGCAAGACCTCTGTGGGGACCCGGCTGGCGGCGGTGTTGCACCGCCCCTTTACGGACCTGGACGAGGTGCTGGTCCGGGAGGCCGGCCGGCCCGTCGCCGATATTGTGGCTCGGGGTGGCTGGGAGGAGTTCCGGCGGCTGGAAAAGGCCTTGGTGGCCCGCTTCCGGAACACTCGGGGGCAGGTGCTGGCCACCGGCGGCGGCGTCGTGCTGGACCCGGACAATGTGGCGGCCCTCCGGGAAAACGGCATCCTCATCTGGCTGACCGCGGACCCG
>JBAVUP010000237.1:0-57370 GCA_049696835.1 Desulfobaccales bacterium | reverse complement strand
GGGTAAGGGCCGTCGGCCCTTAGCCCCCTCCCCAAGAATTCTCAGCTTTTCTTCAACAGTACCAGGTCCGTCAGGGGTTCGATCTTATCGGCCAGGATGATTTCGAGGCCCTCTTTGACTTCGTCTTCCAGGTTGGTGATATCCGCGTCGTTGGCTTTCGGAAAGACCACCGCCTTGACTCCGGCCCGCTGGGCCGCCAGGACTTTTTCCCGGATGCCGCTCACCGGCAGGATACGGCCGGAAAGGGTCAGCTCGCCGGTTAAGGCCACGTCCCGGCGGGCGGGCCGGCCGGTGAGCAAGGAGATTAGGGCCAGGGCGATGGTGACCCCGGCGGAAGGCCCCTCCTTGGGAATGGCCCCGGAAGGCAGGTGGATATGGATATCGCTCTCGGTGAAAAAGTCCGGGTCCAGGCCGAAGGCCTCGGCGTGGCTGCGGACATAGCTCAGCGCGGTCTGGGCCGATTCCTTCAGGACATCGCCCAGGGAGCCCGTGAGAAGCAGTTGTTTATGCCCCTTCATGCGGGTGGCTTCCACGAAGATGATTTCCCCGCCGAATTCGGTCCAGACCAGTCCCGTGGTCACCCCGACCTGATTGCCGACCTCCGCCACCTGGTGGGTGAATTTTCGGGGCCCCAGAAATTTTTCCACCAGTTCTTCATCCACGCTCAGGGCGCAGGTCCCCTTGCTCTGGACGCAGATGCGGGCCAGCTTGCGGCAGGCCATGGCAATTTCCCGCTCCAGGTTGCGCAGACCCGCCTCCTGGGTGTAGCCCCGGATGATTTTGGCAATGGCGCCTTCGGTAAATTCTATCCCCAGGTGAGCCAGGGCGTGCTCCCGGAGTTGGCGGGGGATGAGGAAGTTCCGGGCGATCTGGATTTTTTCATGCTCCGTGTAGCCGGGAAAATAGATGACCTCCAGCCGGTCCAGGAGAGGCGCCGGCAGGTTCTCCACCACGTTGGCGGTGGTGATGAACATGACGCCGGACAGGTCGAAGGGCGCGTCCACGTAGTGGTCCACAAAGTTGGCGTTTTGCTGGGGATCCAGGATTTCCAGGAGCACCGAGGCGGGATCGCCCCGGAAGTCCTGGCCGATCTTGTCGATCTCGTCCAGCATGAACACGGGGTTTCTGACCTCCAGGCGCCGGAGCTCGTTGATGAGCCGCCCGGGCATGGCCCCCACGTAGGTGCGGCGGTGGCCCCGAAGCTCCGCCTCATCCCGCAGGCCGGCCAGGGACAGGCGCACGAACTTGCGCTCCAGGGCCTCGGCGATGGCCTGGCCGATGGAGGTCTTGCCGGTGCCGGGAGGCCCGGCGAAGCACAGGACCGGACCCCGGTTCATCTGCATGTGGCGTTTCTTGTCGATGATTTCCCGCACCGTGGCCCGCAGCTCATCCAGTTTGATGGGCTTGGATAAATAATGGGCCGCGCCTTTTTTCAGAGCGTCCACCGCCGAACTCACCGTGGCGTAACCGGTGACCATGATAATGTCGGTATGCGGCGAAACCTGCTTGACGGATTCCAGGAGCTGAATACCGTCCATCTTCTCCATCTTCAGGTCGGTGAGCACCACGTCGAATTCCTGGGCCTTGACCTTTTCCAGGGCCTCCATGCCGTTGGCCGCGGTGGCCACCTGGTGGCCCTCCTTGCGCAGGATGTATTCCAGGTTGGTCCGGGCGATTTCCTCATCGTCCACCACCAGGATCTGGGAGGTCTGAAGGCTGCACAGGGTGCGAACCGCCAAATATTCCAGGATGCGCTCTTTGACGTGCTGCAGGCCATAGTGTTGTAATGCCAGGATGCGCTCGGCTCTCTTCAGGTCCAAGTTATCTTCCGTGAACCGGTTCCAGGGCAGCGAGATCAGGTAGTCCAGGTAGTTGAGGCCGATGGTGTACTCCGCCACGGAAGGATCGGTTTTTCCCAGCCGTTCCATTTCCTTCATGGCAATCGCGGCCACCGCTTCCGGCAACTGGGCCTTGTGCACCGCGGTGCGCAGGTCCACCAGTTCCTGGGTCGGCTTGGATCCTTCCTCTTCAGTTGCCTTCCAAAAGAAACCCATGACTATCAACCTTTCTGGAGAGACGCATCTTTATCCTATTATAAAGAAAAACCCCCGGAACGGCAATGGCGGGGGGCGAGGCGCGGTTTGATTAATTCCTGATTTTCTTGGAAATTTTCTCATCGCTTCGGATCTCCGAGGCCAGGCGTTGCTTTTTGCAATCATTAGTGCCGGATGTTGCAATGATGACTAACATATTGATTATATTGGCAAATAAATTATTGATTTTCATATCGTTGCATAGTGCAATGCCGGTAAACTGGCAGAGTTTGCGGGTAATACCTATTTATAATGTAAAATCAATAAGTTGAAAATTTCATCAGGTTTGGCAAGGTTTATGCACCTCTATAGGGCAAACAAGGATTTCCTAACGGAAAGCGCAGGGAAGGTCAAAACCATGATGAACTTTATGAACAAAAAAGGCAAAGGCAAAAAGGCGGGGGATGGGACCTCCAGCAACCCATCTTCCGAAGCAGGGCCCAAGGGAGACGCCGCTCCCGACAGCGCCTCCACCAACCGGCCAGAGGTCAGGCGGAAGATCCTGGTGGTGGGCAAAGACTATGTCTTTACCCATGGCGTGGTCGATTATGCGGCCAGCCTCTCCCAACGTCTGGGCTATGACGTCATCGCCATGAACGTCAATCCCGCCCTGGGCCAGTCGGGCAAGTTCTTTTCCCCCTATAACCAGCATCTCCGGGGGAAATTCACCCAGCGGTCCCGGGAGGCCTGGGCTTTGGTAGCGCCCGAGTTGGCCCGCCAGGGGGTGTACAGCGAGCACGTGGTGAAATTCGAAGGGTTGGCCGGGGCCATCAAGGACCTCAACCACGAAGTCAAACGCATCGACTTCGTCATCACCGACGCGGGCATCAGAGACGAGGAAATCACTGGAGAGATTCCTCTCCCAGTTTTCAGTATTTCAGGATATCAAGGAGAACAGGTTATGGCTCAAGAACATGAAACGAGAAACAGGGGCAAGTTGATCAGCAAGACCGTGGGTTTGGGGTTGGCTTCCGCGGCCCTCTATGCCGCCGTGTTTACCAACTCAGGCACTGTTATGAAATACTTTACCAAGGGCGGTATCTTTGCGGCGCTGCCCATTATCACGGTGTTCGCCTTTTCCTTTGTGCATGCCTCTTTCGCCTCTAACCTGTGGTCCCTCCTGGGCATCGAAGCCACTAAGAAAGTGCAGCCCCGGGTGGCTCCAAAGCGGCCGGCGCCGAGAAAGCGTCCCCGCCCGCAGATACAGTTAAATGCCTAAGCGGATGCGCCTGCATATCCTGACCGGATGACCTGAAAGGAGGACAGACCATGCACGACATCGCCACCGGACTTCAATTTATTGACTTAACCATATGGAACATCTCGTTCTTGTTTGTCGTAGGTTTCATCGGCGGCCTGGTGAGCGGCTTTATCGGCTCCGGCGGCGCCTTTGTGCTGACCCCCGGCATGATGAGCCTGGGCGTCCCCGGGACCATTGCCGTGGCCAGCAATATGTGTCATAAATTCCCCAAGGCCATGGTGGGGGCGTACAAACGGTGGAAGTACGGCCAGGTGGACATCAAGTTGGGTCTGGTCATGGCGGCTTCCGCAGGCGTGGGAGTGTGGATCGGCATCAAGATTCAGGAGTGGATTCTGGCCCAGTGGGGTGAGGCCGGGTCGGATCTCTATGTCAGTGTGGCCTTTGTAGTCATCCTGGTGGTGGTGGGCGGCTATGTCTTCTACGACGCCTGGAAGACCTCCAAAACCGGCGGTGAGGATAAGCCGTCGCGTATAGCCCTATGGCTGCAGTCCATCAATCTGCCGCCCATGATGCATTTTAAGACCGCCAACGTACGCATCTCCATGTGGTTCACCATCCCCATCGGCTTTGCCACCGGCATGATGGCGGCCACCATCGCGGTGGGCGGCTTTATCGGGGTTCCCGGTATGATCTACGGCCTGGGGGCAGGGGGCCTGGTAGCCTCGGCCACCGAGTTGGTCATCGCCTTTATCATGGGATTTTTTGGGACGATCAAATGGGCCATGCACGGCATGGTGGATATCCGCCTGACCCTGATCATCCTGGCCGGGTCTCTCCTGGGCGTGCAGTTGGGGGCCATCGGCACTACTTATGTGAAAGAGCACATGATCAAGGTCGTCATGGGCAGCATCATGCTGGTCGTGGCGGTGAGCCGGGCCCTGGCTATCCCCAAGTATCTGACTAATCTGGGACTGATGTCCGTGCCGGAGCCGACGATCAATATCCTTATGAAAGCCAGCTTTCTCATCATGTGCTTCGCCCTGCTCGGCGGTGCCTTCATCATCCTGGGCGCCATGTGGCGGGCCAAACGGGCCGAGTCGGCGGCCAAAAAGCTGGAATATGCCGTCGAATATGGGAAAGTATAGCCGCCTGCTGGTGGGCCTGGACGGCTCGGAGACGAGCTTCCATGCCCTCCGGGAGTCTTTCAAGATATCCAAGAACTGGGTCACCGTAGCTACGGTGGCCCCTTCTTATGAAGGGGACTTGCGGATCATGGGGTCCCACGGCCACACGGGCCTGACCCGGCTGCTCATGGGCGGCGTCACCGAGCGGGTCATCGGCCATGCCCCTTGCCCGGTTCTGGTGGTGAAAGGCGACTAGGCCAGGTCCCGCAAAATCTCTTTAGCCCTACAGGGCGTGATAATCACGCCCCTGCAAAAAATCGCCGTTTGATGGCAGAACATTGATATCAGAAGGTCGAGGCCAGGGGTTGCACCTGGCCGGCGTCGAGAAAATATTTGGCCACCAGAATTTCCAACCGCCCGGCCTCCACGGCTTCCCGGATGATGGGACTCACCCGGAGCAACGTCTCTTCCAGAGATTTGAGATGAATATCCGTGGTGGCTTCGATCAACTCCCGGCCGTTCTTGCCGGTCTGGCGCGCCTGGGCCGCGGCCGGCATAATCTGCTCCACAATGGCCCCGATATGGTGCTCCGCCCCCTCGGGGTGCTCCACCGCGGCGGTGACCGCCCCGCAGCCCTCGTGGCCTTTGATCACCAGGAGGGGCACATGGAGATGGGCCACGGCGTATTCCAGGCTGCCGATGCTGGTGGGCTCCAGCACCAGGCCGGCGGTCCGCACCACAAAGAGATCCCCCAGGGTTTGATCGAAAATGATCTCCGCCGGTACCCGGGAATCCGAACAACAGAGCACCGCGGCTTCCGGCTGCTGGCCCTGCGACAGCGTACGCCGCAAGTCCAGTAAGTTCCTGCCCTGGAACAACCCCTGGACAAACCGCATGTTCCCTTCCATCAACTTATGCCACACCTGCCGGCCGGTGAGCTTTGGTTCCGGTTGACGCATGATTCCCTATCCTTTCTTTGACGTTGGCGGCGCCTCAGCACTCGCAAGGGCGGTTCGCCCACCGCCCCTGTGGCCAGAGCCCACGTCTTTCTGCGGCTTAACCTAAGCCGGAGAAGTCATCGGCCTCAACAGCCGCCCCGGAAAACCATCAACATAACTATTACCGCCAAGATAATTGCCCATTCCATACAGTGGTCCTTTCCCCTGGCTGAGACGACGTGAGCGGCTATACCAGGCTCGGAAGATTTACCGCGATATGGGTGAACCTCAGGGCCGGAGAGGCGGCGACCAACCCGCGTCCCGGCCCCTCTGCCAGCCGGGCCCCTGGCCGTCTCCGGCCCGGAACCTATTGCTTTTCCAGCCGCTGCTTCAGTTCCTTGTTCTGCCTGACCATCTCCCGCCAGCGCATGGCCTTGTCGATGGCCAGCAAAATCTGCTCCTTGCGGAAGGGCTTGGTGATGAAGTCAAAGGCCCCTTTGGCCATGGCCTCCTCGGCCGACTCCAGGGAGCCGTACGCGGTGATCACCATCACCAGGGCGTCTTCGTCCCGCTTTTTGGCCTGGGCCAGCACCTCCATGCCGTCCATACCCGGCATCTTGAGGTCCGTCAGGATCAGGTCGAAGGTTTCCTTCTCCAGCAGTTCGGACGCCTCCAGGGGATTGTTGGTAACCGTGACCTGGTGATCGGAATAGCCCTCGACGATCATCTTGAGCAGGGCCAACATATCCAATTCGTCATCGACGGCCAGAATCCGTCCCATCGTAGTTAACCTCCTCAATGCGCGGCGCGGCGCTCTCCCGCCGCGGTCGTGACTGCGGGTTCGGGCTGCAGGGCCACGAAAAACGTGGTGCCCGTCGGGCCCTCCTTGCCGTCCTCGGCGGCCCGGCTCTCAAAGCGGATGGTACCGCCGTATTTCTCAACAATGGCATAGCTGACGGCCAAGCCCAGACCGGTGCCCTCCCCCACTTTCTTGGTGGTGAAAAAGGGCACGAAGATCCGGTCCGCATACTTCTTAGGGATGCCGGTACCGGTATCGGCAAAGATGGCCTCCACCATGTGGTTATAGGGGTTGATCTTGGTGATCACGGTGATTTTGCCGCCGCCGGGCATGGCCGCCGCGGCATTGTTGATCAGGTTGAGAAAGACCTGCTGGAGTTCCCCGGCATCACCCCGGACCCGGGGCAGACCTTTGGCCAGCCGCTTGTCCAGGTCCACCTTCTTGGTCAGCAGGTTGTTCTTCACCAGGGCTAACACACTTTCAATATCCTGGTTGATATCGGTAAAATCCACTGGTGCGATCGGCTGGCGGGCAAAGCTCATGAGGTTTTCGACGATGCGCTTGGCATTGAGCCCCTGGCGCTCGATGGTTTTGAGCAACTCATGTTCTTTGCTCTCCGGCGCCACCCGGTCCAGCAAAATCTCGGTAAAACCCAGCATGACTCCCACCGGGTTGTTGATCTCGTGCGCCACCCCCGCCGCCAGGGTCCCCAGGGAGGCCAGCTTCTCGGTCTGGGCCATCTGATTTTCCATGTGCTGGCGGTCGGTGATGTCCCGGGCCATGACCAGCACCTGCTCCACGGAGCGCCCGTCTTCTCCCAATATGGGTACATAGTGGGTGGAAAACCAGTAGACCCGGTCCTTGACGCGGGTGGCAGCTTTGATCTCCACGCTCTTGCGGGTCTGGAAGGCGTCCTGCACCGAGCCCAGCATGGCCTGGGCATCTTCCGGCGATAAGATATCGGCAACCTTCTTTTTGACGATCGCCGCCGCGGGAATGCCAAAGAGTCGGGCCGCCGCGATATTGGCGCTGCGGAAGGCGCCCCCCTCATCCACCAGAAAGATCAGATCCCGGGCATTTTCCACCACGGACTTGTACTGCATTTGGCTGCGCTTCAGGTCGGCGGTGGTGCGCTCCACCTCCGACTGCAGTTCCACCGACCAGCGGGATTCGTAGTAGATGACCGTCGCGGCGGCCAGGATCAGGGCAAAGATCAGGATGCCCTGGATGAGGAATTGCCGCACGTACAGGGAGTGGATGGTGCCGTAAACTTCATCGGTGGGCGCCACCACCGCCACCGGCCAGATGCGGTCCCCTTTCGGGTCGACGTTGGCATGGGCATAGGCCACGAATTTTTCCATCTGGCGGATGACGCCGCGGTGCCAGCCGGAAATATACCTGGAAGTCCCCTCCTCCCCCGCCAGCATCTTGGTCTTTTGAATCTCGTTGATGGCGGCGAAGCTGATGGCCGGGTTGCGGCGGCCCCGGGCGGTGAAGGCGTCTTCCCCAATAAACTCTTTTTCCGGGTGGTAGAGGAAGACCCCCCTATTGTCCATCACCCAGCAATAACCGGTGCGGCCGGAGCGGATGTCGGCGCAGTAATTGGCGGCAAAGGCGCTAACGTCGATCTTGAAGATGAGCACCCCGTCCAGATTGCCCGTGGCCCGGGGGTGGGATTCGTCCACGCTCTCTTCGTACACCGGCGTGGCCAGGTCCATGATGGGCACCAGAAAGTCGCCCTGCTTGTTGACTTCAATGGGCCCTTGATAAATGAGCCCCCGGTTGGCTGGGTCTCGAGCCCAGGCCACTTCGGGAAAGGCAAGAAAGTCCTGATGAATGATGCGGGGGCCGCTGGCGTCCAGCACATAAGCCTTGTCCGCGACCGGCCCGGTGAAGTCGATCCGTTCGATGGCCCTCACTCCCAGCTTGGAGAGTTCCACGAAACTCACCCGCATGCGGTTGGCCCAGGCCACGTCCTCCAGGTACTGGATAGCCGGAGAATAAGCCAGGATGCGCAGTTCCCGCCGCAGAAACGCCAGGCCGTCTTCGATCTGCCGGGCGGTGGCCTTGGCCAGAATGAGCTGCTGCTGCTGGAAGTCGTCGGAGACGATCTCCTGGGTGCGCTTTAAGGAGAGAATCCCCAGAATGAAGGCCACCGCCAGCAGCACGACCACCAGAATGCCCAGGCCTGTAAGCAGCCACCGAAACCCCGTTTTCTCCATGGCCATGGGCACGGTCCGGTCTCCCCTCAGGGTCCCTGGAGATGGGTTGCGGCAAAGTCCCGGTAATATTGCTCCACCGCCTCATCCGACAGCATGACCATATCCAGTTGTTTGGAAACCATCATCAGGCGGCCCAGGACTTCCAACTTATCTTCCAGGGCGTCGGCATCGTAACCATCGATCCGGGCGGTAATGGAGTCTTCTTTAGGCTCCACCCGGAAATCCAGATCTTCCAGGATCCTGGCGAGAAAGCGGACCCGGCGCATGCGCCGCGGCAACTCGGCGCCGCCGCCATAGAAGGTGAAACTCACATAGCTTTCCCCCGGGGCTCCCAAAAAGGCCTCGATGGTGGCGAAATGGAAGCCCAAGCGGTTGGACAGATTCATATAATCGTTGGTAATGATGGCAAAATTTTTTTCGTGCAGCCGCTCCCTGACGTTGGTGTCGGTGGCGGTGCTCATGACCACGGACATGAAACCGGCCAGGTCCACGGGCTTGGGGCCCTGCCAGCCCACCGCGCTCACGCCCCGCCAGTAGGCCAGCATGGGCCGGGACCGCAAATGCTCGGGCCGCACCTGGACCAGGTCCGCGGCCTCGGGGCTCAGCCCCCCGCCCAGGTCGATGATGTGCAGGTCCAGGGGAATGGGGCTTACCAGGCGCCGGGCCCCATCCTCCGACAGCCGCCCCGCGGACACGTGGAAGAGCTCTTCCATGGCCTTCTCATGGGCAAAGCGGGTGATGTCATGATAGGTTTGGCAGCCTTCGGGACGGAAGTTTTCCGCCCGGGGGTCCAGGAGATTGAGGGGAGTGATGTGTTTCAAGGCCCGTTGCAGCACCTTGTAGGCCCGGGTCTGGCGCACCGCGTCGTCACCGCCCCGGGGGACCTTGAGCAATTCCTCGACGCGGCCGGCGTAAATATTGCCATAGAAGGCGTCCACGGTGACCACCTCCCCCGGATTTAGCCGGCTCATGGCCCCCTTGGCCCCGAACAGCGCCGGGACCCTGGCCTCCCGCAGCACCGTCGCCAGGTGGCTGGCGGCGCTGCCCGCCTCGCTGACCACCGCCGCCGCCCGGCCGACCGCCACCCCGTACTCCGGCAGGGCCCGGGGGATCACCAACACCGCACCCCGGGGCAGGTCATCCAGGCCTCCGTTCCGGATGACCGCGACCGGGCCGGCGGCCGCCCCCCGGGAGGCGATGATGCCGTTCGACAGGAGGAGTTCGGCCCCCTTGATCTGGGGGGGCAGGTAGTCGGCTTTGAGCTTAGCGCTCACCCGCAAGGGCCGGGCCTGCAGCAGATAAATCCGGCCCTGGGCACTCATAGCCCACTCGATGTCTTGGGGCAGCCCGAAGTGCTCCTTGACCCGGTTGCCCAGTTCGACCAGGGCCTTGACCTGCTCCTCCTTAAGGCAGGGTCCCCGGAGTTCGGTCGGAATGGTCACGTCCAGGATGCCGCCCTCCGGGGCGGCCACGTGCATGTGGGTTTTATCGCCCACGTGGTGGGCGACGATTCGGTCGGCCTCGATCCGATAAATATCCGGCTCCACCACGCCACCCACCGCCAGGGAGCCCAGGCCGCAGACGGCGTTGATAATGGTGCCCCCGCCGCCCCGGGGGTCGTCGGTATAGAGCACCCCCGCGGTCCTGGCCTCCACCATTTCCATGACCAAGACGCCCATGGCCAGTTCCTGGTACGAAAAACCGCTGGTATGGCAGTAGTACAGTGACCGGGGAGTGAATTGGGAAGCGATGACCTCCTTGTAACGCTGCTCCACCTGTTCCCGGGGCACGTTGAGTACGGACTCGAACAGGCCGGCAAAGCTGAAAAAGGTATCCTCCTGAAGGCCGGAACTCCTTACTGCCACCCGGGAGGCTCTCAGGCCCGCCAACTGCTCGCCGATGGCCTGGGAAAGCTCCGGCGGCAGGGACTGGGCCATAATTTTCTCCCGGATGGCCTCCCCGGCCTCCCGCAGGCTTTCCAGATCGCGGATATGCGAGTGGGCAATGGCCCGCCGGATAAATTCTTCCAATCCCGCGGTTTCAAAGAAGAGCTTCTGGGCATAGGCGCTGACGCCGAAGCCCGCCGGCACGGGCAGCCCCAGGCGGGTAAGTTCACCCACCTTTTCCGCCTTGCCCCCATAAAAGAGGCCTTCCCGCACCTCGAGGAGGGGTAGCGTCAGGGGCACCGGCGTCAACCTGGTGCCGCTTAACTCTTCCCCCACCAGGTGGCCCACCCGGCGCCGGGCGCTGTCCAGAGCGGCGTAGCGCTCTCCGGACATGCCGCTCAAGGCCACCACCAGGGTTTCGACTTCCTGCCGCAGCCGGTCACAGGCCTGGCGGACATAATGCATATCAAACAGAAAACCTTCATCCATCTTGACTTGCAGGTCGGCCACGGTGGAGAGAATGGCACTGTTGGCGGCCAGGAGGCGTTTATACTGCAGGTAGCGTTCCAGGAGGGCGGGAGGGGGACCCAGGGACACGGGGGACGGACGCGGCGAGCGCTTGCGCGTGAACCATTTCTTGAGCTTCCCTAAAGCCGCGGTCACCAGATTTTCCCTTAGAGACACAATATTTACAACTGTAATTATAGAATAAACCGCCGGGGTCCTCAACAGCCAAATGCGGCTCCGCCCGGGATAGCCTTGACGCGTGGCTGGCGAGGCGCTACTGGAGAGTTCGGCAAGGCACCCGGAACTCCTGGTCCGATGTCCAAGGAGGGTGCAAACGCCGGGGTTGAAGAAAAAATCAATTGACATATCCACGGTTTTGGGATTTCATGACCTTAGTTTGAGCATGGCTCCTTGATGTGATTTCCCCCCGCCGGAGGTTCAGTATGCCTCAATGCCCTCACTGTCAAACCCCGTATGAAAATGGCCAGCGCTATTGCGGCATGTGCGGTAGCTTCCTGCTCCATCCGGAACAGGGAGACACCTTCTGCCCCCAGTGCGGCGTGCGCGTCTCCCCGCGCCAGGAATTTTGCCACGAGTGCGATGCCCCTTTGAAAGGGGCCAAGGCGGCCGTGGATGTTTTGGGGCCCGAACCGGAAACCCCGGAGATCACCCCGGAGCCCTCCCCTGCTCCGGCCCCCTCCACCGGGACACCCTCCTGGCTCATTGCTCTCTTGGTGGGCTCGGGGATTGTCATTATCATCCTGGTGGTACTGCTGTTCAGCCGCGGCATGAAGTCTCCCACGGTGCCGCCTCCGGCCCCCAAGGCCGAAGTGCCCGCACCCCCGGCGCCGACGCCAACTCCGGCTCCCCCCCCCGGTACTCCCGCACCCCCGGCGCCGGCTCCGGCCGCCACCGCGGACCTCAAGGAGCAGTTGCAAAGCGTGCTCGCCACCTTACGGGAAGCGCAGTTGCACAAAGACATCCTCAAGTTCATGAGTGTGTACTCCCTTACCTACCCGAACCTGGATGACAAGCGCGCCAATACCTTGAAGTCCTGGGAAAACTATGACTACACCAACCTGGTGTTCACCGTCGACAAGGTCCAGTCCATCAACCCCGATAACGCCATTGCTTGGGTCACCTGGTACATTGACACCAGAAACCGGCGCACCCAGGAGCTGTCCAGCACTACCCAGACCTACCAGGTGCGGTTTGCCAAAGAGTTGGACAAATGGCGCATCCGTTCCCTGGAAGAGGTGGAACAATAGGAGGCAGACATGAAACGGCGGCATTATGCGACCGGGCTTTTTCTCATTCTCTTGATGCTGGCGTTGGTCAGCGCCTGTGAGACGCCCGGTGGTTCGTACTCGGGCACTCCGGTCACGCCCACGTATAATTACGTGATTCCCACCACCACCTATCTTCGGGATTGCGCGGGGTATGAGTGCGGCATCGTCAGCGAAGTCTACAGCGGCGACCGGGTGGTGGTCCTGGATCGCAACGATTTCGGTTGGGCCCGGGTGCAGTTGGACCGCACCGGCGCCATCGGCTGGATTGCCAATGAACTGCTGAGCTATAGCCCGGTGCCGGCGAATTTCTATGTCTCTCTGAGCACCGTGTACCTGCGCGATTGCGCCGACTACAACTGCCGGGGCGTGGAGTTGCTGCACCGCGGCGACCGGGTGGATAAAATCGATCAGGATTCCCGGGGTTGGTGGCGGGTCAAGTCTTTCCGGAGCGGCAATTCCGGCTGGGTTCCCGCCGCGGCGTTATCCATCCGGCCCGGACCGCCGTATTACTACGTCAACGTCAACAGCCTGGCCCTGCGGTCCGGCCCCAGCACCGGCAACCGGGTACTGACCACCCTGAGCCTCAACCAGCAGGTGGAGGTCATGGGCTCCGGCGTCGGCGGCTGGCTGCAGGTCCGGGATTCCCGGACCAATATCATCGGCTGGGTTTACGGCCGCTATCTGGAAGCCTTCCGGGTAAGCTCGCCGCGCCCGGTACCCAAGCGCCGCAGCCCCGCCAAGAAGGCCGCGCCGGAACCGGAAACCCCCAAAACGCCACCCACCCCTAAGGCCATGTAACCACTGGTCTCTTCAGGACGCCATACCGGGGACTCCCGGCTCAGCCGGGGTCCCCGGTTTTTTTGATCAGCCCGCCCCCACCCGTGCTCCAAGCCGGCGGGGCTGCAAAGATGGCAGGGGTGATTATGACGCGGCAGCGCGCGGGGCGGGAAAGCATAGCGCATCCCGCCTTTAGCATCATGAGTTTCCCGCGGCGTTCCAGCAGCGTGACTGTGAAAAAGAACGTGCCGCCAGAAACAAAGGCGCGAACATAGTGCGGCATGATTTAGGTCTAACCGAATTACCGAAGGCGGGATGCGTTTCACTTTCCCGCCCTACGGCAAGAGTAAGTTTACACAATATCTATATAAACAAAAATCCCACGCGGCAAACTCACTGCTATTTATCTAGAGTTTAAGCCCAAATAAAAAGTTTTCGATATGCTCGCCATAGCTATATTTCAGATTCTGTTGGCAATTTGAGTTTCCGACTTACCTGTCAATTCCAGTCCGTCTTCGGCTCAATTGCCGCTCAATCAACTTAAACCGCCCAGATGATTAGGTGAGTGGTTTCAAGGGTCCCAGGGTCGAAACCACCAGGTTTTCGCTGGCCGAATAGGGGTCGGTGCGCTTGGCCAGGATATCTTCAATGATGCGGTCCAGACGGTCGTCCGCGGCCAATTGCGCCATCAGGTGCCGAAAAATCCCTTCCTTGAGGAGCTCCAGAAACTCCTGGCGGGCCCGGGAAGCACGGGCCCTCTGCATGGCCCTGCCCCCATCCCGGGCCAGATACTCCTGGTGCTCTTTGACCGCGGCCATCAACGCCTCGATGCCTTCCTGATCCTTGGCCTGGGTCATGAGCACCGGCGGTTTCCAGGCCTTGTCCTTCCGAAAGGTTTGCAACTCCAGCATCTGCACCAGGTCATGATAGGTGCGGGAGGCCCCTTCCCGGTCCGCCTTGTTGACCACCAGGATATCCGCCACCTCTAGAATCCCGGCCTTGATGGCCTGGATGTCGTCACCCATGCCGGGGACCGTCACCACCATGGTGGTGTAGGCGGTGGCGGCAATCTCCACTTCGTCCTGGCCCACCCCCACGGTCTCCACCAAGATATAGTCTTTGCCCATGGCGTCCAGCACGGTGATCACCGCCCGGGCCGACGCGGTGAGCCCCCCGAAATGGCCCCGGGTGGCCAGGGAGCGGATAAAGACCCCGTCATCCAGGGCGTGGCGCTGCATGCGGATGCGGTCCCCCAGGATGGCGCCGCCGGAAAAGGGGCTGGTGGGATCCACCGCCACCACCCCCACCGTCTTGCCCTCCTGGCGCAGATACTGGATGAGGCGGTCGGTGAGGGTGCTCTTCCCCACCCCGGGAGAGCCGGTGATGCCGATGATATGGGCCCGGCCGCTGGAGCGATAAATTTCCTTGAGGATCTCCCGGGCCTCGGCCACGCCGTCGTCCAGGTCCCGCATCAGCCGGGCGGCAGTCCGCACGTCCCCCGCCAGGATGCGGTCCACCACCTCCTTGGTATGGTTCATGATGCCTCCACATGAATTCTGCAAACCCCGCGACTGCACCCGGGATTTTATGACCTTAAAGAACTATTGTCGTGTTTCAGGAACACTCTTACGAACTCAGCATTACGGTTCAATGGCAAAATCCAAAACCTCAATTTGACTGAAAACTTGGCTAACCTGGCCCAAGTCCTTATTTTTTTAATTACTTCGAAGGCACGGGTTGCCGGGCCGTCAAACCCGGCGCCTCCTCCCCGCACATGCTTTTTAATGTACAACTTAAGCCCCTGACCTGGCAAAAGAAAATCGCCGGCTGCGGCGGAATCCGCCACCCCGCTTGCCGACGTGGCAGCATGCCGGCAAGGCAATTTCCGGTTTTTTCTGGGAAAAAACTCCTTCCCAATTTGCTCCCGGACCACTTCTGCGGTAAAATAAATTTTGGTGTAGCCGATTATGCGCAATGTGATGCAACGACTCTATCAGCTTTTTTCCCACGAGGATCGGCTGCTGATCCTGATTGATCCCGATCCGGATGCCATTGCCAGCGCCCTGGCCTTGAAACGCCTCTTGTGGCACCGCCTGACTGGTTGTGTCATTGCTCCCATCCGCCCCATTACCCGGCCCCAGAATCAACGGATGGTGCAGCTCCTGAGCATCGGCCTCACTCCCCTCCAGGAACTCAAGCCCGATGACTACAACCGCAAGGCCCTGGTGGACAACCAACCGGCCCACTATGAATTATTGGAGCCGTATCACTACGATGTGATCATCGATCATCACCCGCGGGTTCCCGAAACCAGGGCGCGGCTGGTGGATATCCGCCCGGAATACGGCGCCACCTCCACCATTATGACCGAATACCTCCGGGAGGCCCGGATCAAACCCTCCCTGAAGCTGGCCACCGCCCTGTACTACGGTATCAAGACCGACACCGCCAATTTTGAACGGCCCGCCATTGAAGCCGATGTGCGGGCCTTTCACTACCTGTTCCGCTTCACCCGGAAACCCCTGGTGCGGCGCCTGGAGTCTGCCGAATTCAATATTCCCATGCTGGGATACTTCCAGCAGGCCCTGAATCGCTTCCGCATCCGCCACAAGCGCCTCTACGCCTTTCTAGGCCCGTTGAGCACCCCGGACATCCTGGTGATCCTGGCGGACTTCTTCCTCCGGGCCGGGGAGGTCTCCTGGACCATCGTGGGGGGGATTTACCAAGATAAGCTGGTCGTCATCTTTAGAAACGACGCCCTGCGCAAAAATGCCGGCCGCCTGGCCTTCCGGGCCTTCGGCAAGCTGGGCTCCGCCGGCGGGCACGCCGCCAGCGCCCGGGCCGAGATCCCCATTGACAACACCGGCATGAACCCCATTGCCCGCTGGCAGGAGTGGCAGGACTTCATCATTCACCGGGTGGAGCGCTATGGCCGCCTGGAACCCCCCGACCAGGGTGAAATCCTGGCGAAACCGGCCGGTTGAGGCCGTTCCCGGGAATTATTGATCAGGGCATTATATATGAATCATTATCGTCGATGGTTGTAGGGGCGGGTTTTAAACCCGCCCCTACGGTTCTCCAAAATCGTGTCAGCATATCCGAATGGGCGCCCCTTTGCAGCATAACCATAAAGGACCCTCATGAAGTCAGCCCTCTTGCTCATCGACATCCAGAATGATTACTTTCCCGGCGGGGCTATGGAGTTAGTAGACATGACCCGGGCCGCGGCCCACGCCGGGGAAGCTCTCGCCGCCTTTCGGCAAGCCGGGCAGCCCCGGTTCCACGTGCAGCATATCGCCCTGGGGCCGGGCGCCGCCTTCTTCCGGCCGGATACCGCGGGAGTGGAAATCCACGCGAGCGTCCGGCCGCTCCCCGGCGAGCCTCTCATCCGGAAGCATTATCCCAACGCCTTTCGGGACACCGGCTTGTTGGCGGCTCTGCAAAGCGCCGGCATAGAAGAACTGGTCATCTGCGGGGCCATGAGCCACATGTGCGTCGACGCCACCACCCGGGCGGCGTTCGACTACGGCTTGGCCTGCACTGTCATCCACGACGCCTGCGCCAGCCGGGACCTGGTCTTTAAAGGCCAAACGATCCCGGCCGCCCACGTCCATGGGGCCTTCATGGCGGCCCTGGGGATGCGGTATGCCCGGGTGTGGTCTCTGGAGGAATTGCTGAAATCCTTTCAGGAAATAAGCTCTTAAATACCCAAGGAGGAGACGATGAAGGTCAACCCCTACACCCAGGCCCAGGCGACTCATTTTGACGGCGAGCCCGCCAAAGGGGTGGCGGCCCGGGTGGTTATCGGCAAGAGTGACGGCGCCCCTAATTTTTGTATGCGGGTCTTTGAGATTGCCCCGGGAGGACATACGCCCAAGCATGCCCACGCTTGGGAGCATGAAATGTTCGTGCATGCGGGGAAAGGCGAGGTTTACGGCAATGGCCGCTGGAACCCGACGACATCCGGCAACGTGGTCTTCATCCCCGCCAATGAAGAACATCAAATAAGAAACACCGGCGAGGACTTGTTAGTGATGGTCTGCCTGATACCAGGGACCGCCCCGGAGTTATAACGCCATAACCGGCCCGGCCTGGAGATTTCTACTTCTCGTTCCCAAGTTCAACTTGGGAACGAGAACGATAATTCCCTTTCTATCCCTCCCCGCCCCGAATCCGATTAATGAGCTCCGATACCGACACCGGCTCGGTAACCGGCACCAGCGCCACCTGGCCGCCGTAGGCCTGGACGATCTCCCGGCCCGCCACCTGCGCTTCCGGATAATTGCTCCCCTTGGTGAGGATGTCAGGTTTCACCGCCGCCAAAAGCTCCGGCAACTGCCGGCTGGCGAACAGCGTGACGTAATCCACCGCTTCCAGGGCCGCCAGGATGCGCAGCCGGTCGTCTTCCCCGATGACCGGCCGGCCCTCCCCTTTCACCTGCCTGACCGAGGCGTCGGAGTCCACCGCCACCACCAGCGCGTCCCCCCGCCGCCGGGATTCCTCCAGAAACTTGATATGGCCGGCGTGGAGCAGGTCGAAGCAGCCGTTGGTGAACACCACCTTTTTCCCCTGGGCCTGGAGGTGGGACACCAGGAGCTTCAGCTCCCCCAGGGACCGGATCTTTTCCTCCAGCCGGGTGCCGCCGCCGTGTAATTCCCGCTCCAGTTCCGCCCGGAAGATGGGGGCGGTGCCCACCTTGCCCACCACCACCCCCGCGGCGATGTTGGCCAGGGTAGCCGCCAGGACCGCATCCCCCCATTGGGCCAGACCCAGGGCCATCACGGCCGCCACGGTGTCGCCGGCGCCGGAGACGTCGAAGACCTCTTTGGCCCGGGTGGAGATATGCACTTCCGGCCGGCCCTCGGCAAACAGGAGCATGCCGTCCGCCCCCAGGGTGATGAGCAGGTATTGCAGGTCGAGGCCCTCCCGCATCCCGGCCCCGGCCCGCACCAGGTCTTCCCAGCGGGACAGGGAAGCGCCCGCCGCCAGTTCCGCTTCCTTGCGGTTGGGGGTAATCATCGTGGCGCCGGCGTAGCCGGAGTAATCCTCCCCCTTGGGGTCCACCACCACGGGATAGCCCCGCGCCCGGCCCTGGGCGATGAGTTCCCGCAATACTGCCGGAGTCAACACCCCTTTGGCGTAATCCGAGAGTACCAGGGCGTGGACCCCGGGCAGGCGGGCGGCCAGAAACTTTCGAGCGGCCTGCTCAAAAGCCGGCGGCGCCGGAGTCCGGGTTTCCCGGTCGATGCGCACCACCTGCTGGGCGGCGCCGATGACCCGGGTCTTCCGCGAAGTGCGGCGGAAGGCGTCCGTGAAGAGGCCCTCCACCCCCACCCCCAGCCGGAGCATCTCCTGTTGCAGCCGGCGGCCGGCATTATCCTCGCCCACCAGCCCCAGAACCTCGACCTGGGCCCCCAGGGCCACCAGGTTGTTGACCACGTTGCCGGCCCCTCCCAGGGTGTGGGTCTCCCGTTCCACTTCCACCACCGCCACCGGGGCCTCCGGGGAGATGCGCTCCACCTTCCCCCAGAGATACTCATCCAGCATGAAGTCCCCGGCGACCAGGACCCTCAGGCCGGAGAAGCCCTCCAGGTCAATCCGGCGGAGACGCTCTGCCTGGATTTCGGCCCTATCCTGCGACTCGGAAGACATGGCTCGGTACCCTTTGCCCCGCTCTGGTAGGGCGGCCGTCCCCGGCCGCCACCTTATAGCGATTGCCAATAGTTTTTTCCATTATTGGAAAATGCTCCAAAAATCAAAATCCCCCCTAACCCCCCTTTAGGAAAGGGGGGAACTATAAGGAATTACTCCTAAAGTCCCCCTTTGTAAAAGGGGGATTTAGGGGGATTTCAAGATCAGCAATCGGCATTAAAGTTATGGCAAACGTTATAAATACGACGACTCTTTGAGGCGGGCACGGAGGCCCGCCCCACGGTTTATTACCACTCAACCTTTTGGCCGATATGGAAATAAGTGAATCCCAAATTGGCCAGCTTGACGGGATTGTAGAGATTGCGCCCGTCAAAAATTACCGGAGTCTTCAGCAAGGAGCCCATCCGGTTAAAATCGGGCTCCCGGAATTTGGTCCATTCGGTGCAGATAATCAGGGCGTCGGCGCCCTCCAGGGCCGCGTAGCTGGAAGCCGCGAAGGTGACGCCCTCTTGGTCCCCCAAGTACTGCCGGGTGGCGTTCATGGCCTCCGGGTCATAGGCCTGGACCCGGGCCCCCGCTTCCAGCAACTGGGAGATAACGGTCAGGGCCGGGGCCTCCCGGATGTCATCCGTTTGGGGTTTGAAGGACAGCCCCCAGACCGCCAAGACCCGCCCCTGGAGGTCATCCTTAAAGTACGTGCGGATGAGATCCACAAAGATCCGCCGCTGGTCCTGGTTGACCGCTTCCGCCGCCTCCAACAGGCGGGGCGGGTACTGGCAAGCTCTGGCCGTATGAATCAAGGCCTGCATGTCCTTGGGGAAGCAGGAGCCGCCGTAGCCTAAGCCCGGAAACAGAAAGAGCGGGCCGACCCGCGGATCAGACCCGATCCCCTGGCGCACCATGGCGATGTTGGCCCCGGTCCGGCTACAGATATTGGCGATCTCGTTGATGAAGGAAATCTTGGTGGCCAGAAAGGCGTTGGCGGCATACTTGGTCAGTTCCCCAGACACCACATCCATGATAATAATGGGATGGTTGGTGCGCACAAACGGCGCATACAACTCCTTCATCAATTCCGTCACCCGCACCTCGTCGCAGCCCACCACGATGCGGTCCGGCTTCATGAAATCGTCAATCGCCGTGCCTTCCTTGAGGAACTCCGGGTTAGAGACCACGTCGAATTCAAAGGTCTCACCCCGGGCCTGCAGTTCCTCCTGGATGACCTGGCGCACCTGCCTGGCCGTGCCTACCGGCACGGTGGATTTTTCCACGATCACCTTATAACCGTTCATGTGGCGGCCAATGTCCCCGGCGACTTGCAGCACCATGGACAAATCGGCCGAGCCGTCCCGGTCCTGGGGGGTGCCCACCGCAATGAAGCAGACCAGGCTCTCCTGCACCGCCGGCCCCAGTTCGGTGGTGAAAAAGAGGCGATCTTCCCGGAAATTACGTTTCACATAATCTTCCAGCCCCGGTTCATAGATGGGAATGCGCCCCTGCTTCAGGCCTTCCACCTTGGCCGCATCCGCATCTACGCAGATAACTTCGTTGCCCATTTCGGCAAAGCAGGCGGCGGTCACCAGACCCACATAACCCGCGCCGATTATTGCCAGTTTCATGTATTCATTGACCTCCTCGGCATCTTTTCCTGTCTCCGCTTAAAAGAGATCAGGAGCCTCTTTATTCTTGGCTTCATCCGGAAAACGCACCGGCGAGCGTTTTAATTTCTCCCCAAAACCCGGGATGAACACGGTAAAGCCGATACGCTTGTCATCCGGCCGGTCGGTGTACGACAGGACCACCCCCCAGCACTGGCGCTGCAACACCAAACCATACCTTTGTTCCAACTGGTTGTTGGTCGCAAACGTATGACCATAGGTGACCCAGGTCTTGATGGACCGCATCAGATTCAGATAGGTCTCGACGTTAATCTGTTTGGCAAAATTCTTCACAAAGATATAGTTCAGGTTCACATAATTCTGACTTGGTTGGTCCACGAAAGTGACTTTAAAATCTGCCCGGTCCAGCCCCTCCTTGTATGGGGCCACCCCCAGGTTCGCGCCCAGGATGATCTGCTTGAGCGGGTATAACTGCATTTCCCCCCAAAAGTCGGAAAAGCGGTGGTGCGGTTGGGCCGTGCCGTCCAGACCCATGTTGGTGCTATTGAAGAAGGAACTCTGACTCAGGCGGACCCACAGCGCATCTCGCACCATGGCCTGCCCTTGAGGGGTCTGGCTGCGCCACAGAATGTTGTTGGAAATTCCATAGGTGACGGCGTTGACGCCACCGATGGGATCATCCCCATCCCGCACCGGCAGGTTGCGGTTGGCCCGAGCCACCCAGCCCTTATCAAAGGGATCAAAGTCGGGATAGCGGTTGGGATCATACCGGGGGATATTCCAGTAGGTCACCTCGGGGCGCATAATGTGCCGGAAAAAATAGGTGGAGTCGGCCCCGCGGCCGTAGTCCCGGGCCCAGTCACCGGCCAGCCCCACCTTGGAATCGTACAACTGGCGCCCGAGATAACGCTCCGGCGGTCCTTCCGGGACGGTATGGTCCACCCGGAAGAGGGTCTCACGGAAACCCACCTGGGAAACGAAAGATATGCCCGGCAGCACCGGACCTTGCAACGCGGCCTGGGGATGGAATTCCATCCGGTCGCCGGTCATGCCGTGGTTCTGATAAAAGTAGTTGTACGAAGAATTGACTCCCAGGAAAAGCGGCAGCCGCCCCAGGGACAGGGGCACCGAAGAGAAGGAGAATCCCGGCACCCGGTTGAACAGGTTGGGATCATTGGGAATCAGTTTTTCATAGTAGCGGGTATAGGCGGTAAAATTGGCCACCGAAAAATTGCGCGCCACCAGCAAGCTGGACACCCGGGTGTTCACGTCTTCTTGCTCCAGGTCCCGGCCAAACTCCATGAGCAAGTCCCGGGAATAGCGATTGAGGCCCATATAGCCGAAATTAAAGTCTTGCAGATAGGCGGAGTCGCTGACCCGGTCCAGAGTGCCCCGGATTTCCCAATCGCCCACGGGCTGGTTGATCATCCCCACGGCCCAGTAGCGACGATTGGTAGTGCCTTCGTTATAAGGAGCATAACTGTCATTGAGATAAAAAAATCGAAAATCGGCCGCCGCCTCATCGTGTCCCCGGCGACGGTATTCCGCCCCTTGCATGTACCCCCGGTTGGAAAGCACGGTCTGGTATAGGGTCAGGTCGGAATAGTTGTTGATGGCCCAATAGAAGGGGGTTTCCACCACTGTCCCGCCCGCCCGGTGCTGCCCGTAGAAGGGGATCAAAAAGCCGCTCTGCCGGGTGGTCATCACCGGCAAGACGGCCACGGGCAGGTAGAGTATCGGAATCCCCGCCAGCCGGAAGACGCCGTGCTGACCCGTGGCATAACCCTCGAGGACCACCGAGAGCTGGCGGGCGGCAAAGCTCCACACCGGCTGATCCGCGTCGCACGTGGTGACTTTGGCGTGTTCGGCATAATAGGTGGCGTCGCCGGTCTTGCGGATCAGGGGACTGTCCACGTGAAAGTGGTTCTTTTTCAGGAAGAGCCGCGCCTTCTGCATCTCGCCGCACCGGGTCGCCAGGTTGAATTGCCCCTCCTGGCCGGTGAAAATATCCTCTCCCAACACCAGGACCACGTTCCCTTTGACCCTGGCAATTTTCGTGGTCTCATCGACCTCCACTTGGTCCGCGGTGATGCGGCGCTCTCCCTGGCGGATCACCACCTGACCCTCGGCGGTATAAATATGGTTGGTGGCATCATACGTGACCCTTTCGGCGCTGATCCGCCAGGGCCCCCCTTCGAAGCGCTGGCCCTTGAAGAGATCCACATCCATAACCGCCCCGGCAGTCTCCACGCCGAGCAAGATAATCAAGCACATTATGGTGAGGATCCAACTGCGCACGCGTTGCGACTCCCGGAGGTTTGCTCCAAAATCGCTGCATCATACCATAGGCCATCGTCGCTTTCAAGAAAGCCGCCGCCGCGATCCTCCCTGCCATCACCTCCCGGCGCCTCCCCGCCGCTTCCGGCCCTGCGGTTCGGTGCCGGACCGGCGCGGTCTTGCTTCCCCCGGGATCCCCGCGCCTCCCTCCCCTCTTGCGTCCCCGGCTGAGTTGGCATAATATAGGTAACCAGATAAAGGCCTCGTTCCCCGCGAGTACCGGGTGCCATGGCCTGCTCGGCGCGACGCCGGCAACACAGCTCGGTGTCGGCAAAATGAGCCGGGCAAACGGCGGCCCGGCCGCAAGGCTTTCCCGCTCCCCGCCGCTGGAGGCTGGAACCCAGGCGATGGTTATGCAGTCACGCCCCCGTAGCTCAGTAATGGATAGAGCAAGGGATTCCTAATCCCTGTGTCGCTGGTTCGAGTCCAGTCGGGGGCACCATTTCAGGAATTAGCGGGTACGATTGGGTACGATTCATTTTTGGGAATTATATATTTAACTCCCCAACTTCTGTCTCTTAAATTCCGAGCCAAAAACTACCCAAGAAATATCGCCTTCTAAGAAAACCTTGTCGGTGTATTCCTCTACGGGGTCTGTTCCTTCAAATTTCCGGTAGTCAGCGGTCCCTGCCACTAAACGATTGATACGCCAAAATCCGCCTTGCCCATAATTTATATCGAGCACGGTGCCATCAGAAAACACAAGGTATGACGCTTTGCTTTCCCCGTGAAGGGCACAGGCGGGGTCTGGCGACCTCTCCGGAACATTATGATAGAGGCGGGATGACGTTACCCTGAGACCGGCCAGGCAGGGAAGAAGCACCTGCCGATTACCACCACCTGGAATAAGAACCAGGCCGCAGGAAATGGTACATTTTCCGGATGACCCTGTACCGGAAATGGGAACACGATAAGATTAATCCATCTCAAATTTGAATCGACCATCCCGCCGGTAGCATGCCGTAACCGCGTGTAACATCCCCTGTTCGCTCCAACTTCCCTTATGAGCTCTCCGGCGCCTTGGTCTGCCTTGCCTTTTGGATTAAAAACCAAAAATCCATAAAATCTAAAAATGGCGACTCAGAAAAAACGAAAATTAAAACATAGTCCTTGACAATGCATCAGGGACCAACTATCATCACTCCTTACAATGGAACAAATCCCCCCCCAAAAGGAAGGCAAATAACCATGGCCAGCGAAGAACTGAAACTGACAGCGCAAATTGTGATATCGCACGCCTCCATGTCTGAACTCACTCCGCAAGAGTTAGTTGAGGAAATTAGAGAAGTCTATAACGTCTTAACCTCTTTGGAAGGGGGAATGGGAGCCCCTGAGACTGGAGTGGTAAAGGCGGAAGTGGTCAAACAACCTTCGATTCCTTTAAAAGATATCGTCAAGGAAAAGTATGTCGTTTGCCTGGAGTGCGGCAAGAAGATGCGCACCTTAAAGGCCCATTTGCGTAAGGCCCACAACCTCCAACCGAAGGAATATTTCAAACGCTATAGCCTGGACCCTAAAAAATTTCCTCTGGTCTGCAAAGAATATTCGGAACAGCGGCGGAAGTTGGCAGTAGAAAAAGGACTTGGGGCGCAGCGCGGGAAACGTAAGGCTAAGACCGCATAAAGACGCGCAGGTAAGTTATCCAGAATTTTCCCGGATGCTTTAGCGGACAGGGCTCGAGGTCCGCGGTTTTTATTTCAGTTAAGGGACCAAGTTTGGTCCCTTTTCTCTTGAGCTACTACTGGCAATACGCGATGATATGGCTAAAATATGTTGAATTTTCAGATATTTGATCAGTCCCGTGGTTACATCAGATACTCGCTATCGCCATTGATTGAAATTTTCTTCCTTTGAACCCTGGCAATGGGCCTCAGGTGTCGATAGAAGGATATCCTTTCTAAAAAGTTGGCTGGTGAATCCGCCTTTGAACATCTAAGTAAATATCCGCGGGGCTATCTCCTCCAATACTTTCCTCCTGGTTATGATTCCAACCGGCTCGGCGTTTTCGTTGACCACGGCTAGCAAGTTGAGCTTTTTTTTGAGGATCAACTCACACGATTTTTCAAAGTCATCACCTCCTCGGATCGACAGGCGTTTACCACTCATGATTTCTGAAACCTTCTTTATGCCGATAAGCTCACATTGGTTGAAAAACGCCGCGATCCCCTCCTTTTTCCCAAGCTTATCGCAAGCCGCGCGATAGAAACGAGCCAACTCTTTCATGAAATCATCGACGGTTAACACGCCGGCATATTTCCCTGCATTGTCGAGAACCACTAATCCGGGCGCATGAGGAGGCCCTTCCAGGTTCTTCTTGATGGCATCATAGGCTTCCTTAAGGTGGGCATCTACCTTTATGGTGGAAAAGTTACGGGTCATCACATTATTGTTAGTCATTTTACGTTGCATGAGCATACCTCCATCTTGGAAATGGGAGTTTATATATAACGTTACTACAATATACGGAAATATCCGGCCTCGATTGGGAATGCCCCTCTATAACATATCCATTGCAACCGGAAAAAAAATGTAAAAATATCTAAACAGTATAATGAATTCCCCTAGCCCCGAAAGGCAGAACTCCTCATAGTGGACCTCATTTTCTTCCTTCTTTGCCTAGTGTCTTTTAGATAATCACTTCCCGTCTCCTGTGCAACGGCAAAGCAGCCCGGATGGTGAGATCAGGGAAATATATTGAAGCGGCCAGAGGTAAGATTCTCATACCTTGTCAGGATCGATGGTTATCCCCAGAAGTTTGAAAAGTGCAGATAGGATCTCCATAACGACAACGGACCTCCCGGTGGGAACTTGGCGGAGGTGGAGATGCCAGCAGACCAAAAGGCGCAGATCAGGACTGGGTGGGGCTTAATGGAGATCAGCCATTACTCATCAGCCAGGTCGGCTTCCGAGTCCAACCTGATATAGAGATGTCTTCCCACCATAAACCCGCCGTTCTCCATCTCGGTGTTCCAGACCATACCGAAGTCCTCGCGGTTGATCACGGTCTCCGCCCGAAAGCCCAAAGAGGTGTAGATGATGCCCTCGTCGTTGAAATGAGCCGGCCCTGCCCACCATACGTCCAGCACTACCGGCTGCGTCACCCCGCGGATGGTCAGGTCGCCATGGACCCGGGCCTGGTCCAGGCCCACCGGCTCCACTCTGGTGCTGGTGAAGGTGATGGCAGGATATTTTTCCACCTCCAGAAAATCAGCGCTTTTCAGATGGCCGTCCCGCTTGTCCACCCCGGTGAATAGGCTCCCCGCCGCAATCTCGACTTCCACGGCCGCAGCCGCCACCTTGGAAGGATCAAAGGAAAGCGTGCCGGTGACCTTGGTGAACAGGCCGCGCACCCAGGTCACCATCAGGTGGCGTACCGCAAATGCCGCCACGCTATGATCGGTATCGAGCACCCATTTCGGCATAATCTTTTCTCCTGTGTTCGGTTGTTCTCCTGGCCTCATAAGGCCAGCAGTTTAGTCGTATCGGCCCGTTCAAGGCCCGGGAGGGATCTGGAAACCGGCAATCTGCCCACGTTCACCGACCGTCAGCCGCCCCTCGACCGGATGTCCCGGCGTGCGAGCGGGGAACGAGGTGATGGCTCAGGCCGGACCTCCGTTCGTAGTTAGCCAGCTCTACGACTCCTTAGTGGAGAGTGCCTGCTTGAGCTTCTCGTTGGCCAGACGAATGGCACTTCTCGTTGCCGCGTGCCACTGAGAGGGTTGAGTATGACGAAGTCATGGAAGGCAACAGGCATGGGGGCATGGTTAGTTGGTAGGTACTCTAGGGTGCCCTGTCAAGAGGACTAACCCATGGTAGAGCGGTGATACTTCTGATCCGTGGGACGGCCTGCCGATTCCCATTTTTACGGAATTTTTATGAAGGTCCGGCGAACTCTAACGACCTCCTTATCTTTTTTCCCTTACACTCCTGTTTGGCAGTCCCGTGGATGAACCGGTGCGCCTGAGCGGGGAGATCGGCGTCTAGTCATTACCGGGGAGCCTTGTGAAGGAAAAGAGTCACCTTCGGTGGCGCAACCGCGCGGCATCCAGTGGTCCGACTATGAGATGGGTTTTCTCTATTTTATTTTGGCGAATGGCCTCGCCTTTTTGATGTACCCGTTTTTCGACCTGAGTAACCTCATCATGGTGTATCTGGTGGGGGTGATGGTTACCGCGATTTATTGCGGGCGGGGGCCGGCCATCCTGATTCCTTTCCTGAGCGTCCTGGCCTTCGATGTACTTCCCCCCCCGAGTTACCTTCGCCGTGGCTGATGTGCAATATTTCGTTACCTTCGCGGTCATGTTTCTGGTAGCCTTGGTAATCAGCCACCTGACCACCCTGATTCGGCAGCAGGCCAGGGCCGCCCGTTCCCATGAACGGCAGACGGCGGCCATGCAGTTAATAGGGCGGGCCCCCCCGCCCGCCACCATCGGGGTAATGGTGCGCAGGGCCGCACCCTACAAGCTGTGCCACATTTTCCCGGGCTGAGGAACTTTTCAAGCCGATTGTTCATGAGAGGTTGAGGCACCCGAAAATTATGAAAATATCCTGATGGGCATACTGCTTTCCTTTGAACCTTGAACCTTGAACTTTGAACTTCGAACTTTTCGGAGCGGAAAGTAAATCAGTGGCCGAAACCAATTGGGTGGTGCTGGTGGTCGAAGATGAGACCCCGATTCGCCGGTTCCTCAAGTCCGCGCTGGAAGCCCATGGGTTCAAATTGCTGGAAGCCACAACCGGCACCCAGGCCATCGCGATGTCCGCCTCGCATAACCCCGACATCATTCTCCTGGATTTAGGGCTCCCCGATATTGACGGTCTTGAGGTTATCAAGCGCGTGCGCGAGTGGTCCCATACCCCCATCATCGTGATCTCGGCCCGGGGCAAGGATACCGAGAAAGTTGCGGGCCTGGACGCCGGCGCCGACGATTATCTGACCAAGCCCTTCAGCCTGGAAGAGCTGGCGGCCCGCATGCGGGTGGCCGTGCGTCACCTCACCCAATCCCGGGTGGGCAAGGATGAGGCGATCTTTCAAACCGGCGATCTCCGGGTAGACCTGGCCGGAAGAATGGTGTGGGTGGGGGACAGAGAAATTCATCTGACGCCCATCGAGTTTAAACTGTTGGCCGTCCTGGTGCGCTATAGCGGCAAGGTCCTGACCCACCGGCAACTGCTGAAAGAGGTCTGGGGCTACGCCAGCGATGAGCAGGCCCATTATTTGCGAAACTATATTCGTTCGCTCCGCCATAAAGTGGAAGCCGACCCCGCCCGCCCCGAATATCTGCGCACTGAACCCGGAGTCGGGTATCGCCTCAAATGTAATGAATGAAGCTGTTCGGCCCCCCTTTTACATTCCCTGCCGGGTTACCCCCGATGCAAAAAAATAAAGGCTGCCCTCGGCAGCCTTGGTTTTTTCCCCGGCTTATCCCTCTTTGCCCGGTTCCAGACCGTAGGTTTTGAGCTTGCGGTAGAGGTGGGAGCGCTCCAGGCCGATCTTTTCGGCCAGCAGGCTGACGTTGCCCCGGCATTCCGCCAGTTTGCGCCGCAGGAACTGCTTTTCAAAGAGGGCCCGGGCCTCCCGAAAAGACGGCACCTGGAGGAAGGGGTCGATAAACTCGTCGTCGCCGCCTTCCTCCGGGCCCTTTCCCGGCGCGGTGAAGGGCAGGTCGGCCAGGTCGATGACCGCCTTCGGGCTTAAGATAGCCACCCGCCAGACGAAGTTTTTCAACTCCCGGACGTTGCCCGGCCAGGGCTGGGCGGTCATGGCCTCCAGGGCTTCGGGACTGAAGGTCTTGGGCGGGGCACTGTTTTCATGGGCCAGTTCCTGGAGGAAGTGGGCCGCCAGCAGGACGATGTCCTCCCGGCGCTCCCGCAGGGGCGGCACGGTCAGGGGGATGACGTTGATACGGTGGTACAGGTCTTCCCGGAACGTCCCCCTGGCAATCTCTTCTTCCAGGTTCTTGTTGGTGGCCGCCACGATGCGCACGTCCACCTGGATGGGGCGGTGGCCGCCCACCCGCTCGAAGCGCTGCTCCTCTAAAATGCGCAGGATCTTGGCCTGGGTCTTCAGGCTCATGTCGCCGATCTCATCCAGGAACAAAGTGCCTTCGTGGGCCAGGTCGAATTTGCCCCGGTGGCGGTCCGTAGCCCCGGTAAAGGCCCCCTTTTCGTGGCCGAAGAGCTCGCTTTCGATGAGGTCTTCGGGAATGGCGGCGCAGTTGACTTCCACAAAGGGCCGGTGCGACCGGCGGCTATAGGCATGGAGGGCCCGGGCTACCAACTCCTTGCCGGTGCCGTTCTCCCCGGTGATGAGCACCGAGGCGTGGGTGGGGGCCACCAGGTTCAAGGTGTCCCGCAGCTTGCGGATGGGCTCGCTCTTGCCGATGATTTCCCGATCCGGCGCCGCCTGCTGGCGCAGGCGCCGGTTCTCTTCGGACAGCCGGGCCAACTCTAAACCGTTCCGCACCGTCAGCAGAATCTTGTCGGCGTGGGGCGGCTTCTCGATGAAGTCATAGGCCCCCAGCCGGGTAGCCTTGACCGCGTTCTCCACTGAGCCGTAGGCGGAAATCATCACCACCGGCAGGAAGGGCTGGCGGCGCTTCAGCTCCTGGAGGACTTCCAGGCCGTCCATACCCGGCAGGGCGATGTCCAGGAGCACCAGGTCCGGGGACTCCTCCCCCATAAGCTTGAGCGCGGTCTCCCCGTCCGGGGCGGTGACCACCTCGAAGCCCTCGTCCTGAAGGATGCCCGAGACCACCTGGAGGATCTGGGGCTCGTCGTCAACTACCAGAAGCGTCGGCATACTTGGCCCTATTCATGGGAAGGTCAATGATGAACCGGGTGCCCCGGGGCACGTTGTCCTCCACCCGGACGAACCCCTGATGTTCCGCCACGATGGAGTTGACGATGGCCAGGCCCAGGCCGGTGCCGCCCCGCTTGGTGGAGAAGTAAGGTTCGAAGATCCGGATCTTGTCCCGCTCCGGTACCCCGACCCCGGTATCGGCCACGATGAGTTCTACCCGTTTCTGCTCGGTGTCGCCCCGCACCGACACGGTGATGGTGCCGGTCCCCTGGATGGATGCCAGGGCGTTATCCAGGAGATTGAGGAGCAGTCTTTTCACCTGCTCCCGGTCCAGGAGCAGGGGCGGGAGTTCCGGATCGGCATGAAATTCCAGGGTAATGCGGGGCTGGACCTCCTGGTAGAGGAGCAGGGTGTCCTGGATCAGGCCGTTGAGATCCTGGGGGGCCAGGGTCAATTGGGGTAGCCGGGCAAATCGGGAGAATTCATTGACCAGGTTCTTGAGCTCATCCACCTGATCGATGATCACCTGGGTGCATTCGTCGAAGAGCTGGCCGTTCTCGCCCAGATGTCCGGCGAAACGGCGCTGCAGGCGTTGGGCCGCCAGTTTGATGGGCGTCAGGGGGTTCTTGACTTCATGGGCGATCCGCCGGGCCACCTCCCGCCAGGCCGCCAGCCGCTGGGCCCTTTCTAAATCCGTCAGGTCCTCGAAGACCAGGACCACTCCCAGGTCCTGGCCCGCTTCATCTTTGAGGGCCGTAATTTTTACCAGGAGGTACAGGGTCTGGTCCGGCAGGACCAGGCGCAGGGGCTTTTCCACCGTGCCCCGGGGAGACTTGCGGGCTACGGCCACCACGTCGGCCATGCGGTCAAATTCCCCGGGGGGCAGCAGCAGCCGGCAGTCCTGCCCCAGGACCTCTTCCCGCTTGAGATGCAGCATTTGCGCGGCGGAATCGTTGATGCTGGTCACCTGCCCGGCGGCGTCGATGCCGATCACCCCTGCGGCCACATTTTTCAGGAGGATCTCCATGTCCCGCTTCTGGGTGGAAATCAAGGCATGGCTGTCGCTCAACTGCCGGTACGCCGCGGCCAGTTGGGTCTGGCTCTGCTGCAGGTCCTGGGTCATCTTATTGAAGGACTGCACCAGGAAACCGATTTCATCCTGGCCTTCCTGATCGATGTGGATGTCATAATCCCCGCCCGCCACCTTCACGGTGCCTTCGGCCAGTTGGCGGATAGGCGTGGTTATCTCCCGGGCCATGTAAAACGCTAGCCAGATGGCGGCCATGATGGCAATCAGGGTGACGATGATCAGGGTCAGGTAATGGCTGACCTTGACGGGGCTGAAAAGCAGGTGCCGCTGGCGCAGGTCCTTGAGGCTCTTGGCCGCGGCGGCGATCTGGAGAAGTTGCGCCTGGGGAATGAGTTGCCGCACCACCACATAACCTTTGAGAGATCCGGCCGCATCCTTGAGGGGTTCGGACAGGGTCAGGAGTTCCCCTTGAGCGAGGCGCTGCCGGACGATCTTCTCCGGCACCGGGGCGGCCGGGACACTGGCCGGCGGGATGACAGGCGGCAGGTGCTCCAAATCCTGACCATAACTGGCGGCCACCACTGCCCCCCGGGGATCAAGGATCTCCAGGCCGGAAAGGTGCAAGACCTCCCGGCTCTTTTCCAGGAAAACCTTGAGAAAGGCCGGGGCTTCCCCGTGCCAGTCGGCTTTGGCGGCCAATTCCAGGCTTACCAGCCGGCCGCAGGCCAGGAGCTTGCCCCTCAGCCCCTGGGTCACGTCGCGACTTACCCCCAGGGCCTGATCCAGGGACTGCTCCACCTGGCGGTCCCAGGAGTAATCCACCCGGCTGGAGATCAGCTGCCAGGCCATGAAGAAGAGAAAGAGGGTCGGCAGCAGGGTCAACGTGATGAAGGCCAGGACCAGTCTGGTGCGCAACCGGGAGCCGAAGACACGGCGGCGTCTCTCCAAAAAGAGCTTGGACAGGTGCCGAAAAATCAGGAAGGTGAAGAGCAACAGGAGAAAAGTATTTAAATTAAGGAGGCCGAACGCCAGGAGACTGCCGGTCACCGGCTGGCCGCCCCGGTGTACCAGGTGAATTTCCAGGGAGGTAATGGCCACCACCAGGACCAGCAAGATGGCGATGAGAACGCGTTCCCGGCGGCGCTTTTGAGATTCCTGCGCCGAGGATTGGCTGTGAGGCGAGTGGTTAGGCTGCATTACTACCTTTTTGCGGTAACCTTATCGTAAAGGTACTGCCTTGGCCGGCGACGGTGTTCACCGTAATGGTGCCGTGGTGATCAGCGATAATCTTGTTGATCACCGCCAATCCCAGGCCGGTGCCTTTGTCCTTGGTAGTGAAAAAGGGATAAAAGATCTTTTCCAACACGTCCTCGGACATCCCCTTGCCCGTATCCTTGACCGCAAACCACACCTGAGCGTCCTGGGATCCGGAGCTGACCAGGATTTTGCCCTGGTCCTCCGTGGCCTCCGCAGCATTCTTCAACAGGTTCAGCAGCACCTGTTTGATCCGGTTGGGATCGGCCTCCACGGCAGGCAGGTCCGGGTCCAGTCGCTCTTCCAGATTGATCCCCTTCTCCTGGATGGCGTCTCCCATTAAGGCCTCCACCTCCCTGATCACCCGGTTGACGTCGACTTCCTGTTTACATGGCTGGGCCGGATGCAGAAAATCCCGCAATTCCCCCAGAAAGGATTCCAGGCGCTTCACTTCGGTCTGGATGATTCGGAGTTTCTCTTGCGAGGCCGGGTCCTCGGGGTGGCGCCGCTCCACCTGACTGGCCAGCCCGCCGATGACCATCAGGGGATTCTTGATTTCATGGCTGACGTAGGCGGCCGCTTCCCCCACCGCCGCGAAACGCTCGGACCGCAGCAGGCGTTCCTGGGACTCCAGCAACTCCTCGGTTTTCAACTCCACCTGCCGGGTCAGGCTCTTATTAAAGAACAGAGCGATGCCGATGAACGTCCCACCGGCCCCCAACACCACGATGAAGAACAGGCCTACCAGGAACAATTCTTGATGGAGCACCTGGGCCACGTTGCCGGACACTTCCGCCACCGGGGCCACCACCGCCACCCCCCAGAGATTGTGGGCCGGGTCCTGGACCTCCGTGACCCCGGTGATCAGGCCCTTGTTGAACTTGATGGGGGTATAAGCCACCAGCTTGGGGGTCACCCCCAACTGCTGGCGGTGCCAGCCGGAGGTATATTCGCCTACGCCTTCCTTGCCTTCCAGTATGGCGGCCTGAATTTCCGACAGACCGGTAAAAACGATATTGGGGTTGCGGGCTATCCGGACTTTGAGGGCGTCCTGACCCACAAAGTCTTTATCATAGTGAGCCAGAAAGATGCCGTCTTGATCGATAATCCAGGCATAACCAGTCTGTCCAGACTTGACATTGGCCGTGACTTTTTCGCAGACGAAAAAAGGGTTGATCAGAAACTCCAGCACCCCGGCCGATTCAGAATCAGAGCCCGGCCAGTAGAGCGGGGTCAAAAAGCGCATGACTCTCCGGCCCTTCCAGGGAGCCTCAGGGTAGACAAAAGTCTCGCTCAAGAACAGCCGGCCCCGGTGCGCCGGGTCTTTGGCCCAGTTAAGAAAGACGGGCGGGAGGATAAGACTGCCGGGCTTGGTGGGGGTCGGGGAAGTGCTGAAGACCTGGACTCCCTCGCCCGCGGCATTGTAGCGGTTGATTTCCAGGATGCCGAACCGTTGATGCCGGGCAAACCGTTCGATCAAGGCCGCATCCATCTGTCGCTCATCGGGCGGGGTCGTCTGGAACAGCCCGGCATAGCCCATGAGGGCGTTCTCCAGAAAATCAAAATAGGACTCGACGTTGTCCGCGATCTTCCGGGCCAAAAACAACTGCTGCTGATTGAACTGCTGCTGGAGGATGACTTCGACCTGGTGGTTCAGCCGCTGCCAGAAGGCATAAAAGAGCGCGGATAACAGGATGGCGCCGGCCAGGATGGCTGCGATGATGGCGGGCAGGAAGGTGATGCCCCGGGACCGGCTGGACGGCATGTCTCATTTACCCCTTAAACATAAAATATTTATCACTTTTTGCCCTGCCTGACAAGCGCCCGGCTGGACAAACGGGGCTGAGCATAAAGGCGATCGGGGCTCATCGCTTACGTGAATTCGGCTTTCTCCTTTTTGCAGGCTTCCCAGATGGCGTCCATTTCCTCCAGGGTGGCGGTCTCCGGGCTCTTGCCGGCCTTGGCCAGGGTGCGCTCCACCACGTGAAACCGCTTGATGAATTTATAAATGGTGCGCCTCAGGGCCCCTTCGGAATCAATGTTGAGGAAGCGGGCGACGTTGACCAGGGAAAAGAGCACATCCCCCAGCTCTTCCTCCCAGGCCGGATTAACGGGCTGGGTCAGGGCCTCGCGTAACTCCTGCCATTCTTCTTCCACCTTCTGGACGGCGCCCTCAATATTAGGCCAATCAAACCCCATACGGGCCGCGGCCTCCCCCAGACGCTGGGCCTGGACCAGAGCCGGCAGCGCCGGCGAGACCTTCCCCAGGGAAGCCGTTGCCGGCTTTTTCCCCTCCCGAAGTTTGGCCTGCTGCCAGATGCGGCGCAGTTCGTCCTGGGTTTCGACCTTGGCGTCTCCGAACACGTGCGGGTGCCGGTGGATCATCTTGGCCGCAATGCCCGCGGTCACTTCCGCCAGGGTAAAATGGCCCCGCTCCTGGTAGAGGTCGCTCAGGAACACCAGGTGGAGCAGCAGGTCCCCTAATTCTTCTTTAATCTTGCCGGGGTCGCCGCTGTCCAGGGCCTCGATCAATTCATACGCCTCTTCCAAGACATAGGTCTTCAAGGTCTCCGGGGTCTGTTGGGCGTCCCAGGGGCAGCCCCCCGGCCCCCGCAACCGCCGGACAATGGCCACAAATTCATTCAGCGCCGCGCCGGGATCGCCGTTTTTGCCGTTCATGGTGAAAACTCCGGAATAGGGTGGACCAGGGGTAGGCACCCCCATCATTCAGGCTCGGAGCCAATCCTTCGGTGGACGCCGGAATCTGGTCGGACTCTGGGGCTCCTGATCCGGCCGCGGCCGGACCCTCACGGCCTGCTGTTTTTCTCTGGGCCGCCGCCATTCCTTCAGATAGTCGTTCAGGCGTTGCTTGAAATCCGGGGGCAGCAACTTCAGGGATTGCCGGGAAAAATACACCAGGTGGGGGGCGGTAACGGAGCCTTTGAACAGGTGGGAGTCCTTGGGCATCACCACCCCCAACAGCATCAGGCCGAATCCCAGCAGGAGCGCGCCCTTGGCCAGAGCAAAGGTCCCGCCCAGGAGGCGGTCGAAAAAATCCAGGTAAAGGTGGTAGAGGATACGCTGGAGAAAATGGGCCAGCAAGCGGGTGAGCCAATAGACGGCCACAAACACCACCCCGAACGCGATCCACCGGGCATGGAGGGGGTCGGTGATCCAGGGGTGGAGCAGCACCGCCAGACGGAGGTACACATGGGCCGCCACCACCACGCCGCCCACCACCCCCACCAGGACCGCCACCTCCTGAAACAGGCCCCGATAATAGCCTCTCAGGGCAATCAAGCCCAGAAGCACGATGATTCCCAGATCTAAGAGGTTCATGCCCCGCCGTTCCTTACGGACAGGCCTATCAGAAAAACCCCTACCCGTCAACCCCGCCGCAGTTCACCCTGCGGCGCTGACCCCTTCTCCCGGTTAGGAGGTTATCGCGGCCTCGACCTTCGGGGGAAAAGCCTTACCCGATGGTTTAGCGGACGGCCGGCAGAAAAAAAGCGGACCCGAAGGTCCGCCTTTGCCATGGTCCTGGTCAGCCAGTGGTCAGGACGGGTGGCTGGCGGAGGACTCTGCCTTAAAGTCCCCAATCAGCGTACCACCCGCCCCCGCAGATCGTGGCTGTGGTAGTTGATGGCCTCCCACAGGCCGTGGTGCTCCACTTCATGCTCAAAGCGGAGCACAAAGCGCTCGGCCAGTTCCTCGCGGCAGGTGCAAAAATGGGAGGCCAATTCATCCAGCTTCTTTTCCATACGCACCAACATGCGCCACACCAAAAGGGCGCTCACCCCGGCAAAGATGCCCAACAGCGAGACCAAAGCCCCCACGTGCTCACTTAAGTCTTGGTAATTCATAAAGTTATTCATGGGCCCCCAGGCGCTCCCGGGGCGGGTTTGCGCGGCCCCCCTCCCCGATTTATCTTTCGGTGGGCTCCCCCGACGTTACCTCCGGCTCTGGAGGCACCGGCCCGGCCGGGCCGCCTTTGGCCACTCCGGAGCGCAGCGCCGCCAATCCCAGGGAGCCCAGCAGCCCGAGGATCACCTGGTACTGATCCTTGCTCAGCCAGCCCATGGCCAGGGCAAAACTGGCCAGGGCCAGCACCGCCGCGGTGATATAGGTTTTCTTGCCTTCCAGGTTCATCATTCCCTCCAGCCCGTAACTTTGACCGTCTGATTGGCGGTATTTTCATTATTGAGATATACCTGCCCGCCATCCAGGACACGGCAGGCGAAGGGCATGGCCCCCCGCTCTCCCTGGAACGCGGTGGCCGGCGGGCTGCCGTGCACCACCAGGGCCGGGGTGCTGCCGTCATAGGACACGGCCAGCTTGAGGTCATACCCGGCCGCGGCCGCGGCATAGCCTTCCAGCCGGGACGCGGTGGGCGGCGTCACCAGACCCAGGTCTATCAGGGTATAGCCGTTGATGGGCCCGGCGGCCAACTGCCGGGGGCTGCGGTAACTGGTGCGCCCCGCCTCCTGGTAAAAAGGCGCCAGGTTGCTGTCGGCGTCGTTTACCATCATGCCCAGATAGCGAAAGTTGGTGTTGGGCAACACGATGCACCAGTCTCCCTGGGCCAGGCTCAGGGCCGTGCCGTCATAGGTGGCGGTGCCGCCGGTGCCGTTGTCGTTGTTGTTGGCGGTGATGGCCCGTATCAGCCCCCGGGAGGCGCCGCTGAGGACCAGGAGACCGGCCCCCGCCAGCTCATCGGCGGTAAACCCGTAGCCGATGTTGGCCCCATTGGCGTTGTTTCTCAGGGTGATCACCTGGCCGGCCTGGGACGCCACCCGCATCACCGGCATGGCTTTCAGGGCAAAGATGGTATCGGTGGCTCCCGCCAGGGCATAGACGGCATACCACTGGTCGGGCTTCTCGGTGCCCCAGAGATGTCCGGCAGTGGCCAGATTAAGGCTCACCGCCGCGGCGTTCTCCCGGTAGCGGCCATCGCTCAGGCCCCCATCCACCCAGTGTCCCGAAGCCAGGGGGGAAGGAAAACCGCACATCATCACCCGGGCGTGGCAGTCGGCCGTGGCCTTGACCTGAATGGTGGCGTTGTCCACGTATTCCAGCCCGGGCGGCCGGGAGAGTCCGAAAACCTCCAGCACCGCCTGTTCGAGCTTGGCGAAATCGCCTTTCAAAATCACCTGGCGGCCGGTGCCGCTGCCCCATTTGGCCTGGGGAAGGTAAATCAGAGACATGGATTAACCTCGCTTAACCTGCATGGAATATGCCGGAGAGCCGGCTGTCGGCCCTCCTCCCAATTATCCGGCCTCAGCCCGCAAGGCCCAATTGGCATCATAGGCGCTGGCCGAGTCGATGGCCCAGGCGTCGCAATCGCTGCCTGGGGCATCCACGGCCCATGACCAGGACGCGTTCAGAGGCCGGTCCAGGCTCAGGCGCACTGACCGCTTGCCCAGGTCCAGGTCCTTGCCGCGCACGATAAATTCCTCCTGGTCCAACCCGTGAAAATCCGACGACACCGCCACCGTGTCTCCCAGCTCCAGGCGCACCCCTTCCAGCCAGGTCTCCACCTCCGCCAGTTCCCGGGGCGCCGCCAGACGGGCCAGCAGGCGGTCCGCCAGGAGTTGGGCCACCTCCGGCTCCTCCAGCACCACCGGAGAGCCGTAGCGGCAATCCAACTCCAGGGCCTGCTCTCCCCAGGCGTCGATGGCCGCCTCTTCCCGGGCCTCCGCGTATTTGTCGTTATCCTGGTCGTAGTCGGCAAAGAGCACCCGCACCAGGTTCTTGGTCCCGGTCTGCTCAGAGCCCAGGGTCAGCGTGCGGATCTGCGAGGGGGCAAGGGTTGCCAGATGGTCTTGCAGGATAACGTCCAATAAGCGCTGCCACCAGTTCCAGTCCCCCTGGACCTTGGCGTACTCCAGGGCCGCGCCCAGCATGGCCACCACCGCCTCCAGGGTCCCCATCCGGCTCATGGCCAGATAATTCGGGGCGTAATCCCAAATGTCCACGGCCTCGCTGTAAGCAAAGGGGATCAAGTCGGCGTTAAGGACGTTGGGCTTCGTATCCCCGGCGTGCGCCCAGACCCAGGCCATCAGGCGGTCGAAATGTTCGGCGTCTTCGGGTCGGGCCGGGAAGACGTAACCCTGCCCCGCGGCCCCCCGGGCCGCCAGCCCAAAGGCCCGAAGCATCACGCCGTTTATCCAGGCGTAATGGTAGTCGCTTTTATAGCCGCCGAACTCCGGGTCCTGGCGGTTTTCCCGGAGGTCATCCAACAGCCGCCTAGCCCAGGTCCCAGCCCGGTCATCGCCGTTCCGCCCATAAATCCAGAGACATCCCAGGGCCACGGACGCCGCCTGCCCCGGATCGTAGGCGCCATAGGTGAAGCCGAACTCCGAGAATTGGCCGGGGACCTGCCAGCCACTGCCGTCCGCCCTGCCGGAGGCGTCGAGCCAGGCGAGCCAGTTTGCCAGGATCTCCCAGGCCGCGGCATCCGCGGTCACAAAGAAATACTCCGCCAGCCGCAGGAATGCCCAATACTGGCCCAGGCCGTTGCCGACCTCCGGATAGGCCGAGCCGTTCAGCTCCCCCTGAATGATCCGCCAGTTGTCCTGCAGTTCGACGCCGCCCAGGGCCCGGCCCCGGTGCACCCGGACCAGGTCGATCCGGCCCTGGAAAAAATCCGTTGCGGCGCCGCTTCTCCGCCCTACGGTGAAAGCCTGACTGTTATCCAGGCTGCCGGGCCGGGCCGCCGGGCAGGTCCCTAAAGAGCCGTCCACGCAGAAGGTGAATTGGCCATCCCGGTCCCCGGACACGGCCAGGTAATGGTAACTGGCGGTATCCAGGCTGAGACCGGGGCTGGGAACAAGGCTGGAAGAGCCGCTGCTATCCGCCACCACGAACTGGACTGCCCCGCCGGGCCCCAGGCACACCTCGTAGCCGGCGCCCCCCGGGGCCATCTTGCTGATGATGCGAGTGCCGTCCGTCAAGGCCCCGGGCTTGAGGACCATCTCAATGGTGAAATCCTCCGGCCCCAGGTTCAAATCAGGGGTATCCAGCGTCAGGTAATGGGCCCCGTCCAGGTCCAGCGCCGTGGCTCCCGGCTGGCAGATGCCGTCGTCATACGTCGGGGCCCCGCCCCCCTGTGAGGTAAGGGTATGGCTGTTCCCGGAGGCGTCGGTGAGCGCACCGTTGAAGTGCCAGAATCCCGCCACCTTGCCGTAATCCCGGTAGCGCCGCCACCAGGAGAACCGCAGAAAATCCTCTTCGCCGCACAGGGCGATGTTTTCCACGTCATTGCGGGTATGGACCGGCATGATGGGCCCCGGCAGCCCACCGTAACGCCGGGTAAACTCCTCCTGGGCGTCCCGGTGCAACGCCAGGTAGGTCTGAGTCAATTCCGGAGCCCCCACCAGGTAAGGCGCCAGGGGTTGAGCGTAATGCACCAGGGTGGGCCCCCGCCAGGGGTTCTGGCCGTAGGGCGTCAGGGAAATGGCCATCCGGGGGGCAAACGGATAGGGGTCCGCCGCCTCCAGGTTGAGGGCCACCTCATCCAGCCACCATTCATGGTCCGCCAGCCCCTGCTGCTCCATCTTGAATTCCAACACCCTGAGGCGGGCCGCCGCGGCAAAGGTCACGTGCTCATCGAATTTCAGATCCGTGAGGTAAAAGGCCCCGTTACTGGGGGGCGAAGCCGGGATGCCGATATCCACCGCCTGAATGGGGTGAGTGAGGGGGAAGGCCCCCGATTCCAGCCCCATGTCCCCTAAATTTATGGTGACCCGCTGCCAGACGTTGACCCGGACCGTCTCGTCCCGGGTGAAATAACTGTCCTGGGCGTCCTTGACCTTGACCCGGATGGTCACCGAACTCACCCCGCTCACCACCGGTTTGATGAGAATATTGACGTTGGTATGCCCGGCGGAGTTGCAGCGGGACGTATCAATGCCGGCCCACACCCCGAACCCCGTAACGTAAGGGGAAAAATCCCAGGTTACCTGGCGCTGGGTATAAAAGGTCTCCCCCATGAGGACTTCGGTTGTTTCCCGGGTGCCGATGGTGATGTTGCTCACGTCCGGCTGGCTGGCGGAGTACCAGGCCCCCCACATGGCCTGCACCCGGTCGCCGTCTTCAATAAGGTTGTCCCGACGCCAGAACTGGCTGAAGGGCAGCTCGAAGGCCGTGGCCTCGGTAAAGCGGTCCGGAATGGCGTGCACATACGTATGTTCGCTGCTCCAGGGGTCCAGCTCCCCCTGGCCGGAATCGTTCAACGATACCGCCAGGCGCCGGGGATGCACCGCGGGCTCGCCCCCCCAGAACATCCAGTAATCCCCCGCCACCAGGTCAGGGCCGTCGCCATTCTCCCAATATACCGACAGCCCGTCCTCCAGGACCACCGGGTGTTGCCGGTCCCCGCTCACGAGTCCGCCAGCCACCCAGGTGAGCCCGCCGTCCCGGGACCACTTAAAGGTGGCCGCGCCCACCTCCCCCGTGGTCTGCGCCTGCACCACAAACCGCCGCTTCTCCTGGCCGGCGTAATCCCCCAGGAGCACCAGGGTGGCGCTGCCGCTGCCGATCTTGGTGAGGTTGTGCACCCGGCTGGTGCCGCCGGTCCCTTGCAGGGTAAAGATGACACGGTCCATGGACGTAAAAGGCTCGGTTGACAGCGACCAATCCAGACCGTAGCCGAACCAGGCCGCGTCCCGGGTCGCGGGCAGCTCCGCCCGAACGTGCAGCGCGCGGCCACTGCGGCCTACCGCCAATTCGTTTTGAAAGACCTGGAAGGCCGCCGCCCCGATGGTGGCGCCGCGATACAGCAGGTGCGCCCCCCGGTCCCACTGCTGCCGCTCAAAGTCATCGTGCATCAAGGGCGAGGTCCGGGACTCCTCCCGCGGCGCCACGGCCTCCCAGAGGAACCGGATCGCCGGTCTTGCGTCCCGGCCCCGCTCCCGCCCCGCCAGGTAGAGCAGGACCATCAGGTCCAGCATCCGGTCCACCGCAAAATCATAGGTGTAATCCTCCCGGGAACGGTAGGCCCGGCGGATGCATGGATAATTGTTCAGCGGCTCATATTTGCCGGCCTGCTCCCCGGTCTCATAAATATAGTAGAGCTGGACCGGGGTGCCGGCCGGCAGCGGCGTTCCCAGGGTGATGGTGGTCAGGTCCCCGTCATTGATAAAAGACCCGCCCGAAAAATAGTTGATGAGATCCCCGTCCATGGGCTCGGCCCAGAAACCCTCCCAGGGAAACACGGTATCAGCCTGCCATACGCCCCGCACCCAATAAACCCGGCCGCCCCCCGGATGAGGGGCGCGGATGACGACCCGGCCCTCCTCCTCGACCGTGGCCACCGCCTGCTGCCAGTTGCCGGCCACCGCCTCCTGGAGCGGGGTCCTCCCCATATTGTCGAAGACCCAGTTAAACTGTGCGGCCCGGGCCCATTGTATGCGTCCCATGTTGATCCTTTGCTGGAAATTGATTGGTCTTCAGTAGTTTTCCATCAATGCCGTGAAGCTGTCCATCCCTTGCCCCCTCCCCCTTGATGGGGGAGGGTTGGGGTGGGGGTGAATAATTAGGATGCCCTGTGCACCTTCGATCCTGTACAGGCAAGATACCTGTGCCGCCAAATGAGGTAGACCCTTTGAGAGCGGTGATTAATCGGGCATCAAATAGATTCCGTCATTTTCCCCTCTCCCGCTCTGGGGGAGAGGGTCAGGGTGAGGGGGGAATGTAATCTATTTTCGGCTATTCACTCTGTTTAACAGCTTTAGGAATGGCCCCTAATCCTCCCCCAGATACGGCCTGATCCTGATCTCCCCGAAATCGATCCAGAGATCATAAGGGCACCGCCGGATAACCTCCCGGATGGCCTGAGCCGCGGCGAGATTCTCAAAGCGCACCCCGACGGCGTATTCCGGGGTAAGACTCTTGGCCAGGGCAAAGGAGTCCTGGTGGATGGCCTGGCCCAGGCCCACCGCCTCCAGGATGTCGGCCACAATGTCCACGGGATGGGTGGTGTAATCCTTGACTACCCGGGCCTCCACCTGGGCGCTGCGGCCGCTCACCTCGATTGCACCGGTGCCGGCGTCCGCCGTCACCCGGTCGTAGGTGGCTTCGCCGTTGAGATAAACCGCGGTGACGGCCGTAAAAGGGGCGCCAAACACCAGGTAGCGGTACACCGGGGGCCACGCCGTAAAAGTCCAGCGGTCCCCCGCCACCAGGTCCGACCCCGCCCCCGACTCCCAATACACCGCCAGGCCTTCATCCAAACCCACCGGCTTATCGGCCCCCGCCGCGACCAGCCCGGCCTTCTGCCAGCTCCGCCCCTGATCCAGGGACCACCGGAAGGTGGCGCTCCCCACCTCCCCGCTGCTTTCCGCTTCCAGGAGATAGTCCTGGAGATAATCACCCCGGTAGGTCCCCAGCAGTTTCAGCGCGGCGCTGCCGCTGCCGGTCCGGGATATCTCACCGACCGAAGCCGGAATGACCTGCTGCAACTCCCCCCGGGCCAGGTAGGTGCCCCGCATGAAGGGCCGCCGCTCGCCGCTGCGGCTTGGCGCACCGATCAACTGTTTGAGCCCCGCGGCCACCCCATCCTGGCTTTCCAGGCGGGCCCGGTGCGCTTGGCGCCAGCCGTGGGCCATCCCCGTGAGGCGCTGCACCGCGCCCCGGTAGAGTAATTGCCAGGTCACCGTACCGTCGTCCAACTCCCAGCCATGATACAAGGCCAGCTGTTTCTGGCTCCAGTCCTGCCCCTGGAGAGCGGCGTGGCCGGCCCGGTTCAGCCATTGCCCCAGCCGGTTGTCCAGGACCAGGACATGATCTGCGGCCCGAAGCTCGCTGAAATCCCGGGCCAGCTCCACCCGCACCCCACCCGCATCGATGATTTCCCGCTCCGGCACCGTGAGCTGCCCGGTCAGGCCGAACCCGGCCAGGCACTCCGGGACATCCGCGGCGCGGCTCTCATAGCCGCCATCCGGGGCCTGGTCCACGGCATACGCCGTGAAGTCGTCCGCGTCCCCGAGGTCGTCCACCGACCAGGCCCGGATGGTTTCCTGAAAATCCACCTTGATTTGAAAATACGGCGCCAGGGAAGTCTCCGTTGCCGGCGCCAACAGGTTAAAAGCAGCCAGCGCCAGGGAATCCGACGTCTCCCCGGTGCGGAGCCGGACTTCCACCTCCATGTGTCCGCCCGGCTCTTCCCAGGACGGGACCGCCTGGTCCACGTACGGCGAAAAGGTTTGCATGACCGGCGAGGTCCAGGAGCCGGAGATATAATAGCCGTCGCCCATCACCAGGGCCCCCGGCTCCCCGCCATAGGCGGTTTGCACGAACTCCCCGGAGCCCGGAGCCAGCCCATGGTCCAAATCAAAGGAAGAGAGCACCGCCCGCACCCGGGGTCGGGCGCCCCGGCCCCGGGCTTCTTCCTGCAGATATGCCGCCCCAGCTTGCCGCATACTCCCCGCCTAGACCTCTTCCAAAATGATACTCCCGGACCACAATCCCGGGGCCACCTCCCGGAAATCCAGGTCATTGGTCCAGACCCCGGTGAAGGTCTTGGACCCGGTGCCATCCCGAAAAAAGTCAATATCTCCCTGGGCCTGTTTGATGGCCGCCAGCATCTCCTTCTGAGCCGTGGAGATATACTGGAACTGCAAGACCCAGCGCTGCTTCAAGCCCCGGAGATAACTCCGCAAGGTGCCGTCCAGGGCCCGCTCCCGGTCGGTCTCATCCTGGGCCAGCTCCTGATAATCCCAGGTGAAGTTCACCGGCAACGGGTAGCTCTGGCGGCTGCCCCCCACGGGGGTCCATTCCAATCGGGCGTTGGCCATCTCCCCTCCCTACCAGCGCCGGTCCGCTTCTTGCTTGAGGGCCGGCAGGAGGTGGCGCTGCACCACCCGGTCCCAATCCAGCCCCGCCACCCCAGCGGCATCCAGGCTCTGTACCTGAATGGTGACGTCAAACCGGGGCACGTCTTTACCCGGGGTTACCCCAAACTTGCCGGTTCGCAAAGCCTCGAAGTTTTTCTCTCCCAGGCGGGCCATGCTCTCCCGGGGCAGGATCCCTTCTCCCGCCTGGGCCATGATGAGCTGTTCGTCGGCCATCAAGGTCCCCGGGGCAATCACCATCCCTTGGTGGGCCTCAACGACCCCCCCCTGGTGAAACCAGCCGCCGAAATCGAGGACCCCGCCCAGGAGCGAGGACCAGCCGCTTACCGAACTCCCCTGGCTCCCCAGGGTGCCCGCCCAGGCCCCCGCCACCTTGGCCAAGGTCTGGAGAAAATTCTCCCCCCACTCCTCTACGGACCCGGACACGTCCGTCAGACCTTTCTGCCAGCTCTGGGCCAGGAGATTGGCCGAGGCCTCGCCCTGGGCGGCCATCTCGGCAAACGTGCTGCCGGATTGCGCCGCCATCTGCTCCAGGTCGGCCTGCCACTCCTGGGACAGGCCGTTCCAGGCTTCGTGGAGGGACTGGGCCTCGTCGGCCCATACGGCTAGGCGGTTCTGACTATACTCCTTGCTGAGGTTAAGCATCTCCTCCTGGAGGGCCCGATACTCCTCCAGGTCTCTCCGGCTCGTTCCGCTTTGCACGCTATCTGTGGCCATGCTGTCCTCTTTGGGCTCCTTCCAAGACCCGGCCCACCGTTTCCATGAGGAGCCAGGTCTCCAGACTGAGATCGTTGGCCTTGAAGGGGTAGCCGGCCCGGCGCAACCGGTACAGGCAGACCAGATGCCAGGTCCAGGGGGAGACGGCCTCCGGGCGCAGGCGCTCCGTACACGCCCCACAGGCCCAGTCGGCAAACCCCCCGTTTCCCGTGCGGCACCGCCGCCGCTCCTCCGGGCTGCACAACCGGCCGCTGGCCAACATCTGCAATTCCCTCACCAGCGGCCAGCCCTGGGGGCCACCTTCGGGGGCTACCCTCAGTCCCATTCCGGCTCCCCCCGGGCTGCCACCCGCATGCCTTCGAATACCTGCTGGGCCAGATACGCCACTAGGTCCGGGGCCTCCTCGGCCAGACGCGCCTTCCAGTCGGGATGCCGGGCGGGGTCCAGGGGCGTCGTCTCCCCGTCCGCGGTGATGAGAAAATCCCCCGGTCCGAACCCCGTCAGAATCTCTAACCCGAATTTCAGCCGGGTCTCCCCCAGGCAAAACCGGCGTTCGCCGCCTTCCAACCGAAAGGCCGAGAGCTGGTAGGCCACCCGCTCTTCCGAAGTCGGCCGCCGGTAAGTAAAGGTGATCACCGACCCGGAGACCGGGTCCTGGATCGCCAGGCTATGGCCTGATTCGCCCAAGATTCTCGCCATCTGATCTCCTGCTTGATCTCTCCCGCCGCCGGGAGTCCCGGCTTTATGCCACGTAGCTACTTACCTGATTCTGGACATACGCCACCACCGAGCCATAGGTGTCGTCTTCCAAAACCGCAAATTCCACCTCTTCCCCCAACCGCCGCTGGTACACCTTCACCGTGGTGCCCAGCACCGCCACCTTGGGAAAGACCAGCTCCACCTGGTACCTGAGGCCGGGGGCAAATTCCGGCCCCGCCGCCTTCATATAAATCCCTAGGGTGTCGTTGTCTTTCAGGTTCTGCGTCAGGAGAAAGTCCCGGCAATCCCGGTCGAACTTCAGGCTCTGTTCCCGGCCGGTCCTGAAGGCCCGATTGGCGTAATTGCCGCCGGCCCCCGGCGTCGATTCCGTCTTCAGGTTATTTTTCATGGTCCAGGTGACGCCCCGCAGTTCCGTGGTCAGCGGGTAGCCGCCGTAAAAATTCGTGCCGTCCCAGCGGCCCCCCAGGGTCACTGCCAACTGACTCACCTTCAGAGGGGACTCCTCCACCCGGGGCGGCAAGTCCATCCAATCGCTCTCCCGGGGCACGTAATAGACCCGGTAGGTGGTCAGCTCCCCGCTTGCCCCCGGCGGGGTGATCTCAATCACCCCGGGGACCGCCTCGGACACGGCCGCATACGCCGTCTCCCCCCAGGCCTGGGTGGCCGGGTTCAGCACCCGCACGGCCTGAACGTTGCTCAAGCGCTCCGCCGGGGTCTCCCCCGCCACGCCGTTGGCCGCCAGGGACAGGCTGCCGGCATTGAACGCCGCCGCCACCTCCTCCACCTGGGTGTTGTCCGTCACCCTGCCGCTGCCCTTCACGGTCCCGGTGATCTTGGCCCACCCGTCCCGGGCAAAATCCACCCGGATCTGATCGATGAAACAGGAAGCAAAACGCCGCTTCATCACCTGGCGGCCGAAACGCATAACCGCGGTAAAGGACGGGTTGGACCGGGCCGCATCCACCTCCCCGGATCGGGGCCGGATGGTATGCCGAAAGCCGCCGGCCCCGAGCGGGGTCGTCTCCACCTCGCCCAGGCCGTACCCCAGCAGAAAGGCGAAATGCTGCGGCTGGGCCCGGGAAAAGGACAGGGTGCCCGCCACCTTGCCGCCAAAATCATGGACGCGGTCGGCCTCCTCTTTGCCGGTGAGCTCTTCCCGGTTGGGGTTCTTCACTGCCTGGTAATTGAGCACCGTGTTCAGGTCCACCAGCAAGGTGGTGTCCAACTCCTGCTCGGTGTTCATGGCCACCTCCTGCTGCCCGGCCGAGACCGCCAGCACATTATGGGTAGCCAAAAAATTCCGGATGGACCGGGTCATGATCCTCTCCCCTCGTCAGATTCCGACATCCTGCACCACGGCGGTGCCATAGTGGGATGCGTACACCGAAAATTCCTGGTTGCTCAACAACGGCTCTTCCCTGATGAGATTGAGGGGTTGCAATTCCAGACCCAGATCCTGATGCCACAGGGTCTGGCGCACCCCGGCCAGGATTTCATAAACCCCGCCGGCCTCCCGCCTGCCGGCCGCTTCCCCCCGCAGTTGCCGCACCACCACCAGCACCGTCAATTCCAGTTTCAGGTCATACGACCCCAGGGTGACCTGTTCCCCCCGGCCCTGGCGCAGCCGTACCAACACTGCCGGGAACCGCCAGTCCTCCCGCTTGAGGTCGGCGAGCCAGTCCCCCTGATAAGTCGCCAGGGTCTTGACCCGGTCGTCCAGCTCCGCTTGCAGGGCCGCCACCACCGCGTCTTCCACCGTGGTCCAGAAATCGTTGACCATGCTGTCAACCCCTTACCAATCCCTCAGGCAACCCCGGGAGAATACCCGGTCGGCGCTGCCGGCCTCAGTGACCTCCTTGGCCTTGGTGGGCGCCTCACCCCCGGAGTCCACCAACACCGCCTGGCCCGCCCCCACCTGCTGCAAAAAGGCTACCGCGGCCTCGTATTTCTGCTGCCGCACCGGCGGAATGACGCTGCGGCGGGCATACAGGTGATAAATAGCCAGGTCGATGGACAGGGCCTTGACCCGGGCCGGCGGGGAGGACAGGGGCACAACATACCTGACCCCCAGATAGGAGTCGATCTCGGCATCGGCCTGGCTGATGGCCTCATTGATGACGCGGCTGTCGGGCGCCTCACCCGACTCTGCCGTCAACTCCGCCAGTTCTGCCTGAGGCACCATCTTGAGGAGGTCGTCTTCGGAACAATAAGCCATAATCCCCTCGCTTCACGCAATCAAGGTCTGGCCGCATCCATTTACGCGGTCACGGCGCCCTTGATCTGCAGGTAAAAATCCTCGCTCTTCTTGATCACCGGGCCGGCCCAGGCGCACCGCAACTCCCCGATATAGGTCGCTTCCGGCTGAGCGGTGTCCGTCGCGCTCAGATTAACCGAGACGATACCGCTCGCCGCCCCGCTCTTGTCGAACTCCGTGTCTGCCTTTGCCAGGGTGTAATCCGCCTCGGACTTGTCTTTCTTGACGCCCAGGAGCAAGGTCGCCCCGGTGAGATCCACCCCCATCCCCTGGGCATCCTTCACGGTAAAGGTGATGGTCTTGGCCTCTCCCTGCTTGATCACCATCTTATTGCTCATCGCTCAACTCCACGTCGATCTCCGCCGCCTCCAGGTCCACCGCCAGGGGCTCCGCGGCCGACACCGTGATGTCCATCTCACCGATGACCTGGGTGGAACCGCCGCCGGCTTCCGCCAGCAGCCCCCAGGACGCCAGGGCTTTGGGGTTTATGGCCATGTCGGGGCGCTCCTCCCACTGTCGGTGAAGGTGCCGGTGGCCCCCGGCGTGGCGCCGTCTCCCTGGTAGGCGGTGAAGGCCCCGGTCTCCCCGTCAATGACCAGGCGATTGCACAACATCCAAAAGAGCTTGCGTACCAAGTCCGCCACGGAGTTGACCGGGAAAGCCAGGCCGTCCGTTATATCCCCGCGTAAGATTTCCCCCACGGTGATATCATTCAGGGCGGCAATGGCCCCCAGCACCGCCTCCTTATCCGCCTCGGACTCCGCCCGGGTGGGCGGGTCATAGGCGTTGAGGACGGCCAGAACGTGGGCCTCAATCCCCGTGTCCGCGACCGGGTCCGGCGGCAGATTGTCGGTCTTCAGCTTTACGGCCGTCAGGTCAGCCTGGCTCCCCCGGGTGCTCACCTGGGCGTCCAGGTCAGCGTCATGCGGCGTGATCTGCATCACCTTGTAGCGGTCGGCGGGAGCCAGGCTCGCGCCGCCGTCCACCCGCACCACCAGGGCTTCAGCCGGAGTGGCCGTAAATTTATAGAAGCCCCCGCCGATTTCCGAGACCGCCGGGGGGCTGGCCACATCGCTCCCATCCGAGACCTTTTTATAAATAGTGATGGAGGGAGAGAGCCCGGTCTTGGGAGCCCCGGCATCGGAAAAATACACCGCGTAGATCATATCGCCACCTTAAATGCGGGTTTTAGGTTTTCGGTTCTGGGTGTGAGGGCTTTTTCCCAGCACCTGACACCCAGAACCCAGAACCTGCTTTTAAACCGCCACCTGCTTGATCCCCAGGGGCACCAGCCCCAGGCTGGTCGGGGACACGCCGCCGCCTGCCGCCTCTCCCAGCATCGCCACCTCCAGATCCATCTTCCGGTCAATAACGATCACGTCCTGATAGTCCTGGTAGCCATCAGCGGTGATGGTCAGGATAAAAGGGCTGTAATCGGTCTCTGCCGCTGGGCTTCCGGCAAATTTAATTGCGGTGACGATCTGCTGGGCAATTTCCCCGTCTGCATCGGTGTAAACTGAGAATATTACGGTATTAGTGTTGTCCTTTATCTCCACAAGAGCATTTGCTACTCCTATGCCACTTATATCATTAACCTTACAGCTTAGAGTGTACTGAATGTTGGTTATACAACTACCATCCGAATGCTGAATCTTGCTAAGGATAGGAATAAAAAGTGGGTTGATAACATCAATTGTGTTGGCTACTGAACTAATCTGGTATGGCGAAGTGCCAGTACTATTCAATTCTGATAAAGTTATACCCGTAGGAGTAGTGAATCTTGGATAACAATCATGGAAGTGATTAAGTATGAAAAGATTAGGACTTACCCAAAAATATATTTGTTTTAATTCCATTGCAATGTAGGTTTCAGTGATAGACAAATATTGTAGGTCGCCAAACGTTATCCATGCAGCGTTTATATACATCATAGTATTTACACAAGTTAAACTACCATTGAATTGTAATACTCCAGGGCCAAAATTAAAGTAAATATAGGTGCCATAAAGGAGCACAGTGCCGCCACCAGCAAAAGTCATATAGGTGCAGTTAGATCGTAACAACCAGCATGACCCTTTTTTGCCATAGCTGTTTACCAAATTCCCGGATTGTAAGGTTGCATTTGCAAGAGTAAAACAGTTATAATCTCCATTAAATATAATGAACTCAGAGAGAGACTTAAAATAAGTGGATGTACTCCCATCTCCGATCATTAAATTGCAAATCAGCATATAAGTACTTGCGCCCGGATTAGTGACTTTCCCCCAGCCGTTTGCCACATCCGCCGCATACATCGAGGCGAAGTCCGCCGGGCTCCCGGAGGTGCCCCCGATCACGGTGACGGTGTTGGTCCCGGCGTCGTATGCAAAAGTCCCCGGCATTTACGTTCTCCCTGGCAATGAGCGTTGATTCCCGTCATGAGCCTGCGGCGTCATCAGCACATAATCGGGCGCCGCTTCCGGCGTCCCCTCTAGACCAGTTGGCCGCCCCGGGTCCTCCGGTCGGCCCGACCCTACCTAATAGAAATACGTCACCCGCAACAGCCCGTCCGGATCGCCGCTCCGGATGGCGCGCAATTGCTGGATGGCCTGGGTGCCGGTGAGCACCAGGGTGTCGCCGCTGGTCAGATAGTGCCCGCTACCGGCACTGGGCAGCCCCCCGTCAATGCGAAACCGGATATCCCCATTTTCCGAGGACAGCAGGGCCGCCCGGGCGGCCATGCGCGCATAGGGGCCTGTGGTGGGCATGATTTTTTCACTCGACAAGGCCACCGCGCTGTCTCCCACCGTCACTTCCTCGTAATCACCCGGTATCCGGTTGTAGGTTTCTAACGTGAAGCCGCCAAACCAGGCCATGGTCGCTCTCCTTGCCTCTATATGTTGGGAAAGCGGCGGTTAAGCCGCCCTCCCAGTGGCGCAGGCGTCCCCGCCTGCGGACCTTTAACCCAGCTCCGGGACCACCAAAAGATCGGCCGTGCCTTGCCAGATATTGGTCTTGCTGCCGCCGCTGGCAGGATCGCCGATGATGAATTGCGCCTGCAGAATCTCCCGGGCCTGCGCCTCCAGCGATGGGGGCACCAACAGCAGGTTGGGCTTAATCCCCAGGGGCCGCCCGTCCACATTGGCCACCGACATCATGGCGGCCCGGGCCGCCGCGTAATTGGTGTCGTTCAGGGTTTCCTTGCAGGCGTAAGCCAGTTGCCACAGGCCATAGGCGGCCGCGCCGCGATAATCCACGCCGTAGCGCAGCTTCTTCCGCATAAAGGCGTGCTCGTCATCCTGTCGGTCCATCCGCACCAGTTGCACTTCCCGGCGCAGCTGAAAGATGAACGGTTTTATGGCCCGGCTGGCGTCCATGAGATACCAGGCCGTGCCGGTGCCCCCTCCGAAGTTGGAGACGGTACCGGCGCCCACCGGGTGCGCGACCGCGAAGAAGTTCTGGCCGTCATAGCACGGCGTCGAAAAGGCCCCCACCAGCAGGTCCGCAATCAACTTCTCCGGGTGGGTCCGGGCTTCCTGAGCCAGCGCCGCCACGATGGGATTGTAGAATCCCAACTGGTCGTCTTCGATATCGTTTCGGTCCACTTCGATGGTGGCTTCCCAGTCCTTGGTCTCCACTTGGAAGGCCTTGGGTTCCAGGGAGCTGATTTGCCGGTCGCCGATCCATTCCCGGACCATGGGAAAATCCAGCAGGAATTTGTAATCCATAATCCGGGTGTTGGCCGGCACCGTCATGGCCACCCGCTCATACCAGGTCTGCGTGTCCTGGAAGGCGGCGTTGAATACCGCGGTAACTCCCGTGTACAGTCGGGCTAAACTTTCCATGTTGATAATCATGCGCGCCTCCTCCCTTTACCTGGCGATGTCGATCCAGCCTTTGGTGGCCGAAACATACTTGACCAACTGGCCGACTTTGATGTCGTTGGTGGGGCCGGCGGCATCATCAAAGGTGTGGTCATCCACGGCATACATGGCCCCTCCCACCATGGTGGCGTCGATGGAGGCGGCATCGAACTCGAAGACCCCGGCCCGGCGCACCCTCATGCTCTTGGCGCCGGCCTCGCCGGTGTTGTCCATCTGTTCCATGGCCACCCCGATGAACCGATAACCGCTGGTATCCGCCGCCGGCACGGCATATCCCGCGGCATTGACGCATACCAGGGAGCCGGCGTAAATTTTGGTGTTTGCTGCCACCGGGTATTCCACCTCGATACCTTCCCGATAAGGCGTAGCCCGGTCACGGGTTAAAGCTGGCATATCCTTTTACCTCCGCTTGTATTGGTTTCTTGCTCCATTATCCCCTCAGGTCTCCCCGGGGAAACTACCCGGTTTGGGCCCTGGCTTTCAGATAAGCTTCCGGCGACACCTTCAGGGAGCGGCAAATGGCCAGTTCCTCCGGGAGCAAACCGGTCTCGCCTTTATAGTCCTCCTTCAGGAGCTGCAAGTCTTCTCCGAGGGGCACCAGTTTCGGGGCCCGGTCCACATAGGTTCGGAAGCCTTCCGGGTCCCGGCGAAAATATTCCACCGCCCAACCGCGTTGGGCCGGGCTGACCTTGCCGGCCTTCAGGGCTTCGGCTACCACCCGATCGGCCGTCTCTTCCACCAGGCGGGCTTTCAGGGCCTGGAATTCCTCCTCGGTCTTGACCAGGCGCGCCGCTCCGGCTTTCAAAGCCTCCACCGCCCCCTTCAGTTGGGCCAAAGAGGCTTCGCCCGACAGATTCAAGATCGCGGCCAGGTCCCGGAACGCCTCCAGCGCCTTGCCGCATACCGCGCCTTCTTCCACCTCGGGCTGCAACCCCATCAGGCGCTTCAGCTTTTCCACCATGGTTGCCTTCTCCTTTCCTGTGTCCAGTTTCACCACCGGCGTTTTGTCTGCCGGTTCTTCCAGCCGCGGCCCCCCCGGGGCGGCGGCCTCGCCCCCCCACCTGGCCACCAGGGGAGGCAGATGTTTGATCGCCGGCACGTTGGTCAAACCCACGTGCATCAGGGCGATGGGCTTCCGGGTTTCGGGGTCCAGCCGCAATACAGGGGAGAAGTAGCGATATTCCCGCCGTTTCAGATACTCTTGCGCTTGCTGGGTCCAATCCACCCGGGCCCAGAGACCGTCCCCCCGGGCCTCCAGCCCCTTGATCCAGCCCGCCGCCGGCGCCCGCTCCCCTTGCAGGGATTGATGCTCGTAATCAATGACCAGATCCACTCCCCGGGAGCGAAATTCTGCCGCCATGGACCTCAGGGACGCTTCGTCCACCATGAAGGGCTCCCGGTGGTCCGACAACTCCACGGTGCCGAGAGGCAGCAATCTGATCCACTCCGGCAGGGTGGAAGTCTGGTTCTGGCTTGCCGCGTTCGACGTCATCGTCATCTTCCTCACTTCCCGGTTTGCCAGGCTACGGGGTCAGCCGACCTGCCCTGAGGTCGGACTGCGGGCCTGATCTCGTCCCATAACGTCAGCCATGGCTCCCGGCTGCACTCCGCCTTAGGGATCAGGTCGCTGCCGCCCCCCGGGGTCCTGCCCTCGCCCTGATTACCGGGGTTATCAGGTAAAATAATTCTCATCCGGATGTTTCGCCGAAATCAGGGCCCAAAAGTCATCACAGAAGCCTTGGTCAAAATAGCCATAGGGAATCCAGCCTTTCCCCTGACCACCCCAATGGCCCCAGCTGTTCACAAACCCGATGGCGCCGGGCGGATCAGGCCAATAAGAGGACCGCTTGCGGTTGGAATAAGCGCAGGTATACACGGCATGCCCTCCCACCGGCCGATCCGTAGATTGCGGCAGCGGTACCCAGCCATCTTCTTTGACTTGGTCGATAGTTGGGAACACCGTGAACCCGAAGACCACCGGAAAACCGGCCCGGATATACGCCTTGATTTCCGTCAAGTCTTTGAGCCTGACGTAGCGCAAGGCCGCAAAGTTCTGGGCATACCCGGCGGCCACGAAATCCGGTGGAGCATCGAAGGTTTCCACCTTATAGGGCCACAGGTCTTCCGGAGGAGCCCCCAACCTCACCAGAGCCCGCATGCCATCCCGGATATAGGCCCCGGAATCCCCGGTGAACCCACCCAACCTCCTGGCCGCCTTGTAGAGGTAGAGCCGGGAGATGGGCGTGTACCGGCCGGTGGTCTTGATGCCGTCAAATTCATAGGCCCCGGCAATACCATGGGCGACGCAGGCATTGAGATCGGCCTGGTCCTTGATGGGCGGCATCCACTTGCAGAAATCCACCTCCGGTAATTCCTCCGTGGCATTAACCCGCTCGGCTATCCCGGGAATATCCCCATGAGCGAAATCCCGGGGATCGGCATGTTCCTTGCGCCACCCCAAACCCTTCACGGCCTGTACCCGTACTTCATCGCCATCGTCTGGCCGGCTTGCAGCGCCGTCTGGGCCGCCTGCTCCTGGGCCGCCGACACGCAGATACCCGCCTTGACCTGATCAAACACCGCTTTGGCAATCTTGATGGCCGCCATCACCGCGCTGACCTCGGCGCTGGGCGCCAGGGTACTCAGGAAGGCCAAAATAGACTCGGCATTGGCCACATAGTTCGCCGCGTCCGCCACCTCCTGCGCGGTCGGGGAACAGAATGCGTTCTTCAAGGTTTGGCACCCTAAGATGGCACCGGTCAGTAACCCCAGGATGACGCCTATGATCATCAGACTTCTCAAATTCCGCATGAGTACTCTCCTCCGGTGATGTGCTGCCTCTCCTTCGCCGTCTCAGAGGCTCGGGGAAAAAATCTAACCGTCCTGCCCGCTGGATGCCGGCAACGGGATGCCGAACCGTTCCGCAATGTGCTCCATGCTCAGGGGCACCCCCATCGCCGCCAGATTGAGGTACACCTCCGATAAGGTCTTCAGGTCTTCTTCTTCTTCAAACCTGAAGCGGAACCAGGGGATGGGCTTATCCCAGCCGAAGTTGAAGCCCACCAGGGGCCGCAGCAGTTGTTCCCTGAGCGTGGTGGCCAGGGCCTGGGCGTCGGCTTGCACCAGGTCCCGGCGCACCTGGGCGTGCACCTGGGCCGCGCTGTAAGTCCCCGTGGACCCCGCCGTATCCGTGGTCAGGGTTTGCCCCAGGACCGCCTTGGACATTTCCCGGTTGCAAAATTCCACCATGAGCTGATAGGGATTGGCACTCCCGGACCGGGAGGTGGCCTCCACAAATTCGATTTCCGTGGCCTTGCTGATCACCCCCGCGGCGTCGGAGCCCAGGTTGCGGATGGCCTGCACCAGGGCATCCCGGTCCGTCGGGGACGCGGTCGGATCATACTTGCCCAGCCGCAGGGGCATGCCGAACACCTCATTGAACGCCGCCCAATCCTTCAAGGCAAAATTCTTCAGCAGGTACATCCAGCCCACCACTCTCAACACTCCCGCCCGGGTGGCATAGCCGCTCCTGGCCTTGTAGCGGTGATAGATGACCTTCCAGGGCGGCGGCTCCACCCCTTGCCAGCGGGCTTCGGCAGTCAAAAGACGCGGCTTTTGGTCTTCGCTGAAGGCCGCCAGTTTCTGCGGGATCCACCTCAGCTCCGCCACCCGGGCCTGGCCCGCCGTTACCTCCCAGATGATTTCGCTCAGGGCAAACCCCCTGCCGATAGCGTCCAGCAGGTCCAGGCAGGCTTCCTCCAGGTTGGGAATACGGTAGACCATCTCCCCCACCACTTCCGCCAACCGCTCATCCTCCGGGGTCCGGCCGTAGGGCAGCACCTCGTAATCCTTGCCCAGGACCGCCATTTTCCGCGTCTGGAGAATCGCCGTCAGATGGGCGTCCTTTTCCTCCATCTCCTCGAACAACTCCATCTGGCGATAGATGTTGCCCTGGTCCGCCTCCCGGAAAATGTCCGCCAGGCGGTGGGGGGTCAGGCCCGAACTGGGATAGCTGCTCCAGCGCTCCGCCAGGCTGACCGCCGAAAGCTCCCGGGTTTCCGGCTTGAGCGTTTCTTTGAACAGCCTCCCGAAAAAATCCTTTACACCCATATTGTCCTCACCCTTAAAAAGCCCCCCGGCTTTGGAATCGCCGCGGCTTCAGGGGAATGTAGTTCGGCGCCGCCAACCCCCCCAGGTTCCGGGCCAGGTCCACTGCTCCCTCCAGGGCATCCGGTCCGTCGTCGTGGAGCGTCCGGGACGGAAAGTAGAGCAACTGCTCCACCAACAGCTCCTGGTCCGAGTGGCCCCGGATAAAGCGGATCTTGCCCCGCTCCAGGAGCGGTGACAGGCTGGCCACCCGGGTTTCCTTGGCGATACGGTGCGTCACCCCTTTCAGGGGCAGCACCTGCCCCCGCTCTGCCCCCAGGCGGTCGAACTCCTTGAGCAGGAGACGCTGGAACAGGTTGTCTTCCACCCCCACCAATTGATGGCCGAACTGCTGATACCGGTTGCAGATGGTGCGCATCACCTGCTCCAGGGTAGTTTTCTGAATGACCGCATCCATCACGTAGAACACCATCTCTTGCCGGTCCCACCCCAGGGTGACGAAGGCCTTGTAATCCGAGCCGGCACCCGTCTCCAGCGACGGATCGAAGAATCCCACCACCACCAGCTCCCGGTCTTTCAAGCTGTCCGGATGGTAATAGTGAATCCATTCCTCCTGGAAAAAGCCGCCGTCCGGCGCCGGTTCGTTCATCTTCTCCCGGTTGAAGGCCGCCGTGCCCATCAACTGTTTTTGCAGCTTCAGCCGGGCCACCGGATGCCGGGCTTCCCACAAGGACGTGCCGTCCTCCGACAGGGCCCGATAGATGCGCCGCTGAAAATGACAATAGGGTTCGTCCGGGCTGGTCAGCATCAGGTGCAGGGCGCTGCGCCACCGGAGAATAGTGCCGATGATCATCAGGGTGCCCCCGGCGTCCAGGCTGGGATAAACTGCGGACTTCACCCAGTCCAGGATGGACTCGACGATTTCCGGGTTGCGCACGTTGGTGTCATTTTCCAGATCATCCAGGATGACCAGGTCCGGGCGACACTGCTTGTGCTTCAACCCCCGGAGGCGCTGGCCCCGCCCCCGGGCCTTCACCCGGATGTCATTCAAGGTCACGAAATCATCCACCGGCTTGTTGCCTTTGACCAACTCGCCGAAATCCTGGTGCAGTCTTTCGTTGTAGAGCAGTTCCAGGTAGAGGTAGCCGGTGATGTCCGAGGCCAAATCCTCAGTGTCGCTGCCGATCAGGATGAAACGCCGCCGGCCGAAACAGATTTGCTGGAGCACGTACCCAAAGGTGCACACCGTGGTTTTGGCAAACTCCCGGGGCGCGGCCACCACGATGGGCGCCACCACCTGGCCGTCCCGCTTCTCCAACATCCCCACCAGCTCGTGGTGGAAGAGTGCCGGGGCATGGGAAAAGTAATGGGGTAAATACGTGCGGCAGAAATACAGAGGGTCAGTCGCAGCTTTCTCCAGCCGCTGCTTCTGCTGGTCTTCGCCGTCTTCCCAAAAGGGCGTCACTTCCAGCGAGAGCCGCGTCAAAATTTTATCGGCCCGCTGGCGAAATTCGGTTTTGGTCAACTTCTTCTTTAAGGTCATCGCACTTCCTTGTGCCTGTCTGCCGCCTGGCCGCCCCGTCTCGGTCTCCCCGATGCCTCGAGGACCACGTGCGGCCTTACCCTTTGCTGGCCTGTTGACGCCCCCGACGGCGGCGGCGCCCCGGCTCAGAGTTCTTCTTCCAACTGCCGGAAAAACTCTTGCACCCGCCAGGAGATCCGTTTGAGTTCTTCTTTATCCGTGACCCAGCCCCGCAGGAAATCGCTGAATCGGTCCATCACTTCCAGGGCGGCCGCCCGAATGTCCCATCCCTGGCTGCACAGGCGGTCGAGCAGGGTCACGATCTTGGTGAGTTCATCCAGTTCTTGCGGTTTCAAGTCTCCCTGGATGATGAGCCGGCCGGTCTTTTCCCGCAAAATCCCTTTCAGGGCCTCCCCCAACCAGCGGGGAGACGCCGGCACCTGGCGCCGCTTCTCATCCCATTGCCCTTCCTGGCGCCACCGTTTTAAAGTCTGCAGGGGCACCGGGAGGTAGTCCTGAATCTCTTCCAGGTCCTTGCCCGCCAGGAAAAGCGATTGGGCCTCCTCCCAATACAGGTCGCGTTTCCCTTTCTTCGTTCTTTTTTTGCTCTCCGTCATGGTTGCCTGGATATACGCCAAAATCCCCTTGGGCTCCAGCACGCCTGGAACAGTTGTCCGTAGGCCTTATGCCCCCGGCTGAACTTTTGACAGCCAAACCCACCTGTACCGGCCACCTCACGTTTTGCCCTGCCTTGCCTGGCGCATTTAGTTATCTGTTATTCATGCTTTTCGACCCACCCCGAAAC
>JBAVUP010000236.1:0-1627 GCA_049696835.1 Desulfobaccales bacterium | reverse complement strand
CTGCACCGCCGGGAGATCACCGGTCTAGGCCGGGGCCTGGCCCAAACCGGGGACCTGGCCGCAGAGGGCATGGCCAGGACCTTCGAGGCCTTGCAAGGCTTCAAGCAGGTCATGGAGGACTATGGCGTGGCGGCTTACCGGGCCGTGGGCACCCAGGCCCTGCGCCAGGCCAAAAACCGCCAGGTCTTCCTGGACCGGCTGCGGGATTCCCTGGGCCTCGCCGTCCAGGTCCTGGCCCCGGAAGAGGAAGCCCGCCTGTCCCTTCAGGGGGTGCTCTCCGCCCTGGACCCCAAATACCTGCCAGGCCCGGTGCTGGTCTTTGACGTGGGCGGCGGCAGCTCCGAGTTTGCCCTGGTGCAGCCGGGACGGGAGCCCAGGTTCGCCAGCCTGCCCCTGGGGGTCCTGACCCTGAGCCAGGCCCGCCCCCTGGGCGACCCGCCGGCTCCGGAGAAAGTGGCGGCGCTGCATGAGGAAATTGCCGCAAAATTGGGCGTTCTTCGGGACCAGGTCTGCCCTCCGGACCTCACCGGGGCGGTGCGCCTGGTGGGCACCGCCGGCGCCGTGACCACCCTGGCGGCCATGCACTTAAAGCTCAGCCATTACGACCCGAATAAGGTAAATAATTTGGTCTTGAGCCGGCCCCAATTGGCAAATCTGACCGGGCTCATCTCCCGGCTGTCCGACTCCGAGCGGGCCAAATTGCCGGGGATCGAGCCCGCCAAGGCCGGGGTCATGGTGGCCGGGGGCCTGATTATCCAGGCCATCTTGGAAGTCTTCGAGCAGGATTCCCTGGTGGTCATCGACGCCGGCCTGCTGGAAGGGGTTTTAGAAAGTTTTGAGTTTTGAGTAAAGTTTCGAGTTTCGAATTTCGAGTTTTGCGTTAAAATAAACGAATATCTTGATTTAAGATTTACAGGGGTTAGATTCTCTTTAACCTGATGCAATCAGGCAAAACGAACTCAAAACTTAAGGACTCACTCATGCCGTCAGACGCCATTTCTTACGCCTTTACCTTCGATGATCTCCTGCTGCTGCCCGGGGCCTCGTCAGTCCTGCCCAGCGAGGTGGACCTCAGCACCCGGCTCACCCGGCGCATCAGCCTGAATGTGCCGCTGCTCAGTTCCGCCATGGACACCGTCACCGAGGCGGACACCGCCATCTCCATGGCTCGCCAGGGAGGCATCGGCATCCTGCACCGTAATATGACCCCGGCGGCCCAGGCCCTGGAAGTCGAAAAGGTGAAAAAGTCGGAGTCCGGGATGATTATCGACCCGGTAACCATCGGCCACGAGGCCCGCATCGCCGACGTCCTGCAACTGATGCAGCGCTACCGCATCTCCGGGATCCCGGTGGTGGAGGGGCGCAAACTGGTGGGCATCGTCACCAACCGGGACCTGCGCTTCGAAACCAACCTGAATAATAAGGTCAAAGAGGTGATGACCAAGGAGCGCCTGGTCACCGCCAAGGTGGGCATCACCCTGGACGAGTCCAAGGCCCTGCTCCATAAATACCGCATCGAAAAACTGCTGGTGGTGGATGACAGCGGCGAGCTGCACGGCCTCATCACCATCAAGGATATCGAAAAGATCCGCAAATATCCCTGGTCCTGCAAGGACGAGTTCGGCCG
>JBAVUP010000235.1:0-4494 GCA_049696835.1 Desulfobaccales bacterium | reverse complement strand
TGATGTTGTGATATTTGTGGCTGGTTTGCAGCACATTCTCATCCGGAGACTCGATCCCGATAAAAACTTCCCTCAGGTTGGCCGCGGTCATGAGGTCGATCATTTCCGGATCCTGCCCCAGGTTCACCGAGGCCTGGGTCAAGAACCTGTAGGGTTCACCTCGACTCCTCAGCCAGGGGGTGAGTTCTTGCAGGAAGGCCCGGGCGTGCTTCTTACTGCCGATGAAGTTGTCATCGCAGATAAACACGGTTCCCCTGGCCCCGAGCCGGTGGAGGGTCTCCAGTTCGGCGATGACCTGCCTCGGGGTCTTGTACCGGGGTATGCGTCCGAAAAGGTTCACCACATCGCAAAATTCGCAGTCAAACGGGCATCCCCGGGAAGTCTGAATCGAGAAGGCTACATAATCATCCAGCCGCAGCAGATCAAACCGCGGGATCGGCGAGGTCGTCAGGTCCGGTTTCTCGTTGTTTTCTATTATTCCGGTCTTTCCGAGTCTCATCGCCTCCAGAAGCAAAGGCATCGTATTTTCACCCTCGCCCCGCACCACAAAATCACAACCGGCCTCCAGGACGGCCTCAGGGAGTGAAGTGGGGTGGGGCCCCCCGGCTACGACGGTTTTCCCACGGAGCTTGGCTTCTCTCACCAGGGCCAACAAGCCCGCCCTTTGAATGTACATGGCCGATATCAAAACCAGATCGGCCCACTGCCAATCTTCCTCCGTCAGGCTTCTGGTGTTGAGATCGGCCAGACGCAGTTCCCATTCCGTGGGCAGCAAGGCGGCCACCGTCAGCAAACCCAACGGTGGATTAACCGTTTTGTTACCCCGGAGCCGGCAAGATTTCTGGAAACTCCAAAAGGAAAGGGGGAATTCGGGACATACCAACAAAGCCCGCATAGCTGTAAAACTCCTTATGAACCGATAGTCGGCGGCAACCAGGCGATGGCTGCCTTAACCACGTGATCTGAATTACTTTTCGCAGATATGATGGTGTTTTGCCCAGGTGCGAAAACGGGCCTTTCTTCTTGATTGTAGGGATCTCCCTGACGCCGAAGTCAAGCTGGGGGTGATGCTGGCGTCGGTTGAAAGTAAGTATGAGAGTGTTGGTTCTGCTGAGGGAACCAACACAAATTTGGATGGCCCTAAACACGACCAAGGCTTCGCCCTGGACCCAATAAGCAAAAAGTCAAATGATCTAATGGCCCACCATCATCTTCGGGAACGCACCGCAAAAGCCTGTCTGCCGTTGGCGTAGTCGATGCCGTGCCAGCCCTCCAGGCCGTTGTAGAAGGCGAAGCCCCAGGCCGACACGGCGTCGTGCAACTGCCCAGACCATACCCAGACCCCGGTGGTTTGAAATAGCGGGTCCATATTGTAAGGGGAGGCCCCTTTTTGATAGATGGCTTTCAATTCCGGAACGGTGGGCATACGCCAGCCGCCCCCGGCCACGGTGAGATTCTCCGTCCAGGCCTTGGCCTGGTGCCAGTTGTTGTCATGGTTGGGGCCAACATACCAATTAAGGCCAGTGACGCTGTCGGTGATAACGCCATTATTGGCTTTGGTAAATCTAATGGGTTGGCCCATGCCCTCCACCATCTGGCCCTCCAGGGGACTGCTCTGGCCGAAACCCCACACCATCAACAAAAGCAAAGCCATCATGCTCAAACGATACCATCGTGCCATGTTTAGGCCTCCTGTTGTTAATGGGTGGAAATGCCCAAGGGAAGGCTACAAAACAATACTCATCTCGAAGCCAATTCTTCTCGCAGGCAAAATTATAGTGCAAATTTTAGTGAAATGTCAATTATTAGAAAGTTTAGCTATCTCACCTGCAGCGCCTGGTCATCCTCCCTTAAATCTTCTTATTCTTAGCAAGATAGTCATGGGTTCACTTTTTTGAAAGCATTCTTTTGCTCCGTTGTGATTTCTAAACATGATAGTTTGTGCTATCTTGTCTAACATGGGGTAAGGGGATGAGCACCAAGGTATTTGTATGGCGTCCACGGCAATGCCTGCAATGGCACCCTCAACCGCTTGAAGCTCTAAATCAGCCAGAAGGAGCAGTAGATTGCTGCCAGGGCCGACCGCATCGCCAGGCAGGTTGCTGCTTCGAGTTCGCCTATGATGGTGGTGATATCGGCAGGAATAGGCTGGTTGACGCATTATTTCGGCTGAAACCGAGGTCATAATTATGGGAATGCCGCGGTTGCAATGCGGTTCTACCAGCAAGTTGCGGCTTAATCCGGAGGTACTTTATGCCTCAATGCCCTATCTGCAACGCGGCCATATGGGTGGGCGAGCGCCATTGCGCAACCTGTGGCAACTACCTTCCCCATCCGGAGGAGGGGGATCATTTTTGCCCCCAATGCAGCATCCGGGTGGCCCCCCAACAGGAAATCTGCCACAAGTGCAAGGCCGCCTTGTCGGGGATTGCTGGGACTCCTTCTACTGCATCGGCTAAAGGCTGGAGGCGCATTCTTAGGGGCCATGGCATTTTCATCTGCACTGGTTTGGTCATCATGGCCCTGCTCTTGGTATTCCTCTTCACAAAAAGTCCTGGACCTCCTCAGCTGATGGTAACGCCGCCCCCTCAGGCTCTTTCAGATTTAGAACAAACTCCTGCTGCCTCCCCTAATCCCCCGGCAGAAACAGCCCCATCGGCTCCTGCGGCCCAGGAACCCGCCGTCCTATCAGAACCAACAACCCCTTCTCCCCCGAAAGTGACGACGCCAACGCCATCGCCGCCCATGTACTTTGTCAACGTTCACCGCCTGTCCCTCCGAGATGGCCCCACCATGTCTGCACCCCGAATCGCCACCCTCAACTTCCACGACGAGGTGGAGGTCCTGGAAACCTCCGGCGGCTGGTGGAGAGTGCGGGATGTACGGCGCAATATCGTTGGCTGGTCCTACATGCGCTACTTTGAGCCGGTGGCGGCTGATGGTCCATAGGCCGTTCCCCAGCCCGGGTCTGATATTCGCATTATATCTGGAATTTTTTCCGGTCCGCCATTATCGGGCGGTGCTGGCCTGGGATCCTTAAGCTCCACCGCAGTGAGGTATCTTGGTTCTGGGGGTTTGGTAAGCTCAACTATTTGATATAATTACTTTTTCAAGGAAATTTATGCTATCCTAGCGTGGACGGGAGGATTCGGCTTCAAGAACAGAAACTTCGGGGGATTTTTCCCTGGCAAGAGGTCCCAAAAACCTTTGTTGGCTTGCGGTGGCCAAGGCTACGGCATAATCTCGGAAGATATAAAGTAAGTTGCTACGAAGACTATGGGACCTAACTCTTTACACGTGGATTCCCTGGCCAGTCCCCGCTGGCTGTTGCTGGTATGTACGGTCCTGCTGCTGTTCGCCTGCCAGGCCAAAGAGCCCGCCGCCAGCTTTAAGAAAGAAGTGAAAGGCATCCTGAATAAGCTCTGCACCACTCTGGTTGAACCGGTCTTCAAAGGCGACGTGCCTGGCATCGAAACCGTCCTGAGTGAAATCGAGCCCCAAGCCATTAAACTTTGCCGCAGGTGTCCGTTTCAGGTCGGTGTTCTGAACCAGCACGGCGAGATTCTGGCAGTCCACCCTCCCACGGGGAGAAGTAATAATTTTTCCAGTTATGACCTGGTGATCAAGACCATCAACAGCAAACAGATCCAGCAGCAGAGGTTCTTTCTCCAGGATGGTCCCGAACTCTATATCATCTGCGCCCCAATCCTGCGCCAGGATAAGGTGATCGGACTGACGGCCATCGCCATCAGCGCCGAAGAAGCGAAATCGAAATGGGGCCTCACGGAAAAAGAGTTCATGGCCCTGAATTTTAATACCTAGCGCGGTTTTGCCAGAAGGCTTGAGGGTTGTACCCGAGAATGCGCCCCAATTTGCTCGTCTGAAGCGGCTCACCTGAAAAGTCGGCGCTCAGAAGTACGACTGGAGCTCGCCTCTCCGCCGCACGTCGAGGGTCGCGCAGTGGAAGGAGCCGCCGAAGGGGGCATAGTTGGCAAACGAACAGGGGATTGGCGTAAAGCCCCAGTCCTTGAGCTTCTTGATGAGAGACTCCTGCAGCCGCTCCACGATGACTCGCTTCTCGTCGAGCATCAACACATTGATGCTGAGCCAGCGGCTGCACATCGAGGGGATGCGCCACGGGACGGGCTTCGGTTCGGGGGCGATGAGGATGTCCCACGAGGCGAACATCGGCGGGAGCCGACTCGGATCAATGTAGTCCGGATTGACGAGCAGCTTCCCCGGTGCGAGCGGCATCAGGCTCGAGTCGATGTGCATGGGCTGGCGGCAGCGGGTCTCAAGCAGGGTGAGGCGGAATCTGTCGCCGAGGTGAGTCCGGAGCCAGTGAATACCGGACTCGTTCGTCACGTTGCTGCGGATGCCGAACAGGTCCCGGCCGCAGCGGACAAAGTCGGCGGCGTCGAAGACGGGCTCATACTCGTTCACGACAAAGGGGATCGGCTCGCCCGCCTCGGGGAGGCGATAGTCGTGGTTGTA
>JBAVUP010000234.1:0-7706 GCA_049696835.1 Desulfobaccales bacterium | reverse complement strand
GGCTTGGGCGCCGGGGCCGGGGCCGCGGGTTGGGGGGCGGTAGTTTGGGTCGCCGGTGGGGGCGCCACCGGGTGATGCATCTTTTCCCCGTATAAGATGAACACCAAAAACACCACAAAACTTAAAGCGAGGGCAATCAAGGCCCGATTTTCCATAAAAAAACTCCTAAGGCACCGGGTCCCAGCCACCGGGATGGAAGGGGTGGCACCGGCCCAGGCGCCGGAGGGTCAAGCCGAGGCCGCGCCACCAGCCATGGCGGCTCAGGGCCTCGACGGCATAATGAGAACAGGTGGGGGCAAACCGGCAGCAACTGGGAAACAGGGGCGAAATCAGCACCTGATATGCCCGAATTATCAAGAGGGCCACCTTAATCATGATTTATCTTCTTGGCCCGGGGGAGCAGCAGTCGGCCCAACTCCTCTTGCACCTGTTGATACGCCAGATCGGCCGCCCCTTTCTTGGCCATGATCACCAAGTCGGCGGCGGGCAATCCGGCGCGGTGCCGGCGAAAGAATTCCCGCAGGACGCGTTTCACTCGATTCCGCTGCACCGCTTTCCCGAGGCGCCGGGTGACCACCAGCCCCAGACGGGGATGGCCTGTGGCCATGGGGGCCAGGACCACGCCGAAATGGGGCGTGTGGAGCCGCTTGCCCTGGGCCTGGGCCCGAAGGAAATCTTGACGATGGCGGAGCCGCGCTGTCTTGGTAAAACGGGCGGACCCTTTGGGGTTGGGGTCAGGACAGGGGCGGAGCACCGGCGGCGGACAGCAGAGATGGGGGTTGGTGTTCCCCACCTCAGACCGAGAGGCGTTTCCGGCCTTTGGCCCGGCGGCGCTTTAAAACCCGGCGCCCGCCTCTGGTGCTCATCCGTTCCAAAAACCCGTGGGTGCGGGCCCGGCGCACATTATGGGGTTGATAGGTGCGTTTTGACATTTCGTCATCCTTAATCCGGAACTTGTACCAACCATTTTATAAACCATTTATGGGCGCTTTTGTCAAGGTTTTGATGGTGATTAATGCCGGACTCGGCGCGACTGAGGCTCCGACAGGACCGGGGCTTATCCGGTTTGGTTTCCACCCGGGGTCCAGGGCGGCCTGACGGTCCCCGAATTCTCCCAGAAATTCCGGCCGCCGGCGGTGGCCGCGGCTTGCAGGGGCTAACCGGCCGGGAGTAGGGGGCATCATGGCACCGGTTTGAGTCGGTATCCTCACCCCTGCCCGGGGCGCGTGAGGATTTTTCAGTTGAATTTTTTCCCTAAGTAGGCACAATAGATTAACAAGGGGCTTCTCTGGTCGCGTTGGCGCTCGGGAACCGGGCGCTTTTTTACCCTCTGGCAGACATGTATTCCATCGGAACCCCGGCGGCGTTTCCAGGATGTTAAGGAGTGACACCCATGTTTCTTGATCCTATCTTAGGCTGGTTCTCCAATGATCTGGCCATTGACCTGGGCACCGCCAACACCCTGGTCTATGTCAAAGGTAAGGGCATCGTCTTGAGCGAACCCTCGGTGGTGGCGGTCCGCAAGAATGACCGCGACCGCAGCCGGGTGCTGGCCGTCGGCCGGGACGCCAAGATGATGCTGGGCCGCACCCCGGGAAATATCGTCGCCATCCGTCCCATGAAGGACGGGGTCATCGCCGACTTTGAAATCACCGAGGCCATGCTCCGCCACTTTATTCGCAAGGTCCATAATCGGCGCTCGCTGATCCGGCCGCGCATTATTATTTGCGTGCCGTCGGGCATTACCCCGGTGGAAAAAAGGGCGGTGCGGGAGTCGGCGGAGTCGGCCGGCGCCCGGGAAGTCTATCTCATCGAAGAACCCATGGCGGCGGCCATCGGCGCCGGGCTGCCCATTACCGAGCCCATCTGTAACATGGTGGTGGACATCGGCGGCGGCACCTCGGAAGTAGCGGTCATTTCCCTGGCGGGCATCGTCTATTCCAAATCCGTCCGGGTGGGGGGCGACAAGATGGACGAAGCTATCTTGCAGTACGTCAAGCGGACCTACAACCTCCTCATCGGGGAACGCACTTCCGAGATCATTAAAACGACCATCGGCAACGCCTATCCCGGCAGTGAGGTGGAGGCCATGGACGTGAAAGGCCGGGACCTGGTCACCGGCATTCCCAAAATCATCAACATCAATTCCGATGAGGTCCGCCTGGCCATCCAGGAACAGATCGATGCCATCGTGGCCGCGGTCAAAACCGCGCTGGAGCAGACCCCGCCGGAGTTGGCCGCGGACATCGTGGACCGGGGCATTTATCTTACCGGCGGCGGCGCCCTGCTGAAAAACCTGGACGTTTTGCTCCACCAGGAAACCGGCCTGCCCATCAAGATTGCCGACGACCCCCTATCCACCGTGGTCATGGGGTCTGGCCGGGCCCTGGATAATCTCAATATCCTGAAGGAAGTGATGGTGGATTGAGGCGGTTGGATGTGCACTCCCCAGGTCGTTACCGTACCCTGCTCCTCATCATTGTCGTCCTGCTGCTGGTCTTTTCCATACTCTCCCTGAGCCTCAAGCGCTCTCCGGCTCTCCAAAAGGTGCAGGGGCTGGTAATCTCCATGACCGCTCCCGGGTTGGAAGGTCTGGAGTACGTGGGGCGCACCGCCACCCAGCTCTGGCGCGGCTATTTCTATCTGGTGGGTGTGCGACGGGGAAACGCCGAACTGCAGCGGCAACTGGAGGAGTTTAAGCAGCGGGAGGTCCGCTTTCAGGAGGCCCAGCAGGCCCTGACCCGCCTCGAGACCTTGTTGGACCTGAAACGGCAGGTAGCCCTGCCGGTCATCGGCGCCCGGGTCATTGCCTATGATCCCTCCCTGTGGTCCCGCTCGGTCATCGTGGATCAGGGTAAAGCCCAGGGAGTCAAGGACGGCATGCCGGTCCTGGCCCCTCAGGGCATCGTCGGCCGCGTCGTCACGGTCTATCCCCAGTACGCCAAGGTGATGCTCATCGTGGACCGCAAGAGCGGCGCCGATGCCATGATACAGCGGACTCGGGTCCGGGGCATGCTCAAGGGCAAGGGCGGCAACCGCTGCTCCCTGGATTTTGTCCCTAAGAGCGCCGACGTCAAGGTGGGCGATCTGGTCCTGGCCTCCGGCCTGGTGGGCCTCTATCCCAAAGGCCTGGTTTTCGGCAAGGTCACCGCGGCCAACAACAAAAATCCGGGGGTCTTCCAGGAGATCGAAGTGACCCCCAGCGCCGATCTCTCCACCCTGGAAGAGGTCCTGGTCGTAAAGGTGGCCAATCTGGCCCTGCCCGAGCCATGATTACTCCTCTGGTGGCCTTCAGCCTGGTGGGTCTGGTCCTCTTTTACCTGCAGAACCTGGTGTTCTTTCCTCATGTGCACCTGCGTCTGCTGGCCCTGCTGATTTTCTACGTGGGCTTGAGGCCGTCTCTGTCTCTGGCCCTGGCCCTGAGCCTGGTATTGGGCGGCCTCCAGGATTGCTATGCCACCACTCCCCTGGGGCTCCATTTGGGGGCCTCGCTGGTACTGGTGGCCGTGGCCCGGTTTTCCCGGCGCCGCCTGCTGTTGCAACAGTTGGGCTTCCAGATGATCGCCGGCCTGGCCGCCCTGATTCTGCAGGAGGTCTGCTTGCAGGCCGAGACCTTCATACTGGGTTACGGGCCCTTCTTATTCTTGGAGGTGCTCAAGGTGCATGGCATGGAAATCCTGGGCACCGTGGCCCTGGGGCCCCTGATGCACCTGTTGGTGCAAGGCGTAGAGAGCTTCTTGCTCCGCCTGGGGTGGCGACCCCGCAGTGAACATTTACCCTACCAGCCTTTTGCCGAATAAGGCAGTCACCACCTCCTGCCGGCCGGGATTTAGGCCTGACGGCCTTGAGAAATGAGCTGCCGGCGGCTCAGAGCCTGGAGCTCCGGTGGGCTGACTCGGAGGCGTAAGCGCGGCTATGCTGCGGTTGGATAACAGAAAATTTTCCGGCTTCAAGCTCCCGGAGACCAGCTTTGGGGGGGGGATGTCCCCGGAGGAACAGGAGCGCGTCCGCCGGAACTTAGCCCGCACGGCCCTGGTCGTCCTGTGCCTCTTTGGCATCCTCTTCCTGCGTCTCTGGTTCCTGCAACTGGTGCAGGGTGATGAGATGCAGAAGCGTTCGGAGCACAACCGCCTGCGCCTCCAGGAACTCCCCCCCTGGCGGGGCATGATTCTGGACCGCCATGACCAGGTGCTGGTGGCCAACCGGCCCAGCTATGAACTGATGGTGGTCCTGGAGGACGTGGGGGATATCCCCCTGTTGACCGACCGCCTGGGCTACCTGCTGCATCTGGACCCGCAGCAACTCACCGCCCAACTGCAAAACGGTAAAAAAGCCGGCCTCCACCAGGTGCGCCTCCGCACGGATCTGTCCTGGGAAGAGATGACCCGGGTGGAGACCTTTCAACCGGAGCTCCCCGGGGTGTTCATCCAGATCCAGCCGAAGCGGGAGTACCGCCACCAGGGGCAGGCCTGCCACGCCCTCGGCTACCTGGGGGAAATCAGCGACGTCCAATTGAAAAATCCCCAATTTGCCAAGTATAAGATGGGCGACTACATCGGCAAATACGGGGTGGAACTGGCCTGGGAAAAATACCTCCGGGGCCGCCGGGGTTACCGCCGCATCGAAGTGGATGCCTACGGCCGGGAACTGGGCCAGCTGGACAGCGTCTTCCCCACTCCCGGGGCCAATGTCTATCTCACCTTGGATAACCGGATGCAAGAGGCCGCCGAGGCCTGCCTGGAAGGCAAGGCCGGGGCCATCGTCGCCCTGGACCCCAAGACCGGCAAAATCCTGGCCATGGCGTCTTCTCCCACTTTTTCCCCGGAAGCCTTCGAACGGGGGCTCACCCCCCAGGAGTGGCAAAAGCTCAACCGTGATAAGAGCCATCCCCTGGAAAACCGCGCCTTGAAGGGGCAGTACCCGCCGGGCTCGACCTTTAAGATCATCATGGCCGTGGCCGGTCTGGAGGAAAAGGTCATCACCCCCAGCACCATTATCTACTGCACCGGCGCCATGCCGTTCGGCAACCATGTGTTTCACTGCTGGCGCAAGGGCGGCCACGGCGCCGTCGACCTTTACAAAGCGCTGGTGGACTCCTGCGATATTTACTTCTACAACGTGGGGCGCCGCCTGGGGATTAACCGCATCGCCAAATGGAGCAAACGCTTTGGCCTGGGCGCGTCCACTGGGCTCGAGTTGGACAAGGAGATGCCGGGCCTGGTGGCTTCCACGGACTGGAAACGGGCCCGGTTTCATCAGCCCTGGCACGAAGGCGAGACCCTGTCGGTGTCCATCGGCCAGGGCTACAACCTCGTCACCCCCATCCAGATGGCCCGGGTGGTGGCGGCCATCGCCAACGGCGGCATCATTTATAAGCCCTTCATCGTGGATAAAGTGGAAAGCCCCACCGGCGAGATTCTCTACCAGGGCAAGCCTGAAGTGCAATCTCGCCTGGAGGCCAGCCCGGCCACCCTCGAGCTGGTGCGCCGCGCCCTGGTGGGAGTGGTCAACGAAGGTACGGCCAAGAGCGCCCGCCTGCCCAATATCCAGGTAGCCGGCAAGACCGGCACCGCCCAGGTGGTGGCCCTGGACCCGGATCGGTCCAAACGGAAGAAAGACCCGCGGACGGAAGATCACGCCTGGTTCGTGGCCTACGCCCCGGCCGACGATCCCCAGGTGGCCGTGGCGGTGTTGGTGGAGCACGGCGGCCATGGCGGCTCGGCCGCCGGTCCCCTGGCCAGCCGGGTCATCGCCGCGGGCATGTCCGAACCCCGGGTGGCCCGGAAGAAATAGGTTTTGGGGGAGGGGGCTAAGGGCACCCGCCCTTACACTTAAAAAAACTCCCCCAATCCCTTATATGAAAGTTAAGGGGCGACCTACCAGGTCGCCCCTTAACTTTTTTATTCTGGTTCCCAAGTTGAACTTGGGAACCCCAAGGGAACCCAAGCTGCGCTTGGGACCTTCGATCCCGGCCACCTCCCTTAAAAAAATCCCCAGCCAGCGCCGCCAGACCTGCTACCGTCAGATCCAGCTCCCCTCCTCCCAGCCGTACTCGCCGATGAGGCGCACAAAGCGGCAGCCGCCGTGGTATTCGAACTTCAGCCCGTCCGCGGTCTGGCGGATGCAGGTGAGGGTTTGGGACCACGTGTCCCCCACGGGGATCACCAGGCGCCCCCCCAGGGCCAGTTGCTCCGTCAGGGGCCGGGGCACCTGGGGCGCGCCGGCGGTGACGATGATGGCGTCGAAGGGCATTTCTTCGGGCCAGCCCAGGGTGCCGTCCCCCACCCGGGTCTTGATGTTGGTGTACCCCAGGGATGCCAGGATCTGCTCCGCCCGGGCCAGGAGCGACGCCACCCGGTCGATGCTGTAAACCTGGGCCGCCAACTCCGCCAGGATGGCCGCCTGGTAGCCCGAGCCGGTGCCGACCTCCAGCACCCTGTCCGTGGCCTTGAGCTCCAACAGCTCGGTCATCAGGGCCACGATATAGGGCTGGGAAATGGTCTGGTCTTCGCCGATGGGCAGGGGATAGTCGCCGTAGGCCTGGTCCCACAGGTGGGAGGGGATGAAGCGGTGCCGGGGGACTTTCTTCATGGCCGCCAGCACCCTCGGATCGGACACCCCCCGGGGCGCGATCTGCCGGTCCACCATCCGGGCGCGCTCGGCGGTATAATTATCCTCGGTCATGGATTATCTTCTAGAGGTAAATACCGAGATGGTCAATAAAATTTTCGCGGCACCGAGGGCTCAAAGCCTTACCGGAACTTTATCATAATAAGTTGGCGTTGAATCGCCAATAAATTTTTTTCTTTATTTTCGTTAAGTTATGGATTTGATCAATCTCGCCTGGGGCGATTTCAGGCGATTTTGTACCGCTGCCGTACCACTCCCGTCCCGCCTGGGTGCAGGTTGGCGCCGCTGATCGGCGCCCGGGTGCCGGGCAGATGACAGTATAGTTCCGGCCGGCCCCCCGGGGGAGGCGGATCGGGGCGCAGCGAGGCATAAAGTTACAGTAAAACACCGGGAAGGAGGGTTTTCCAGCACAGGATGCACCGTTGGCGCGAAAGTCTCATGCCGTTTTTGGTTTTTGGTTTTTCGTTTTTCATTAAAAGAACGCTTAATTTCAATAAGTTACAGATATCATGGGTAACATTTGAAAGTGAAATTGTTATAATAACCGTATGGATACATGCCGTTTTCACCCGGAGCGGAAATCTTGCGTCTATTGCCAAAAGCATGAATTCGGCTACTGCCAGGAGTGCCTGGATCTCTGTAAGGCCTGCACCGACCCCTGCCTCTACTGCAAATACCGCCCCGGCTGCGTCATTTGGGAACTCTGCCGCAAGGAGGCCAAGAAGCGGTGTCAGGAAAACGAGGGGGAAGAGGCGAAAAGGGAAAAAGGCGCAGAGATTTAAGAATCAAAGCCTTGGTGGCACAGGCGTCTCGGCTGCATATCGACATAGGGCAGCCCGTGGCCCGCCTTAAATTTACTATATTTTATGATTATCTCAATAAATCTTCGGAGAACAACTAATCGATAAATAGCAGCTATGCTCTTATTTACTCTCCAACTGGAGGCCCGTCCACACGCTTTCCTGGGCATGTTCGATGTCTCAGCTCGCCCTTTTGTCCCGAAAACCATGCTCACTTTTGCTGTGCCCATGAAAAAGTTTACCAAGATGGTCAGGAATATGGCTGAGAGTTTCCTG
>JBAVUP010000233.1:0-2312 GCA_049696835.1 Desulfobaccales bacterium | reverse complement strand
GGGGTGCATGGCACCGGCCACGGCCATGCCATTCGGGCCCTGACCATCGCCCGCCACTTTGCCGGACTGGGCCACGAGTTCCTTTTCGTCAGCCACGGCACCGGGGCCGACATCCTGCGCCGGGAATTCCCGGTGGCAGACTGCCCCAACCCCGAAACTCCCATCCGGGGGCACAAGGTGGACCTGGCCGCGGCCATTTACTCCAGTCTGGCAGTCCGGAGCCGCTCCCGCACCTATGTCAATCGGTTATTGCAGCTCATGGAACGCTTCCAACCGGATGTGGCCCTGAGCGACTACGAGTATTTCGTGCCCCTGGCCGCCCGCCGGGCCGGGGTGCCCTGCCTGTCGGTGGACCATCAGCACGTCATCACCGCCTGCCGCCATCCGGTCCCCTGGAGCCAGTACTTCGGCTACCTTTCCACCGCCTGGGCGATTAAGACCTTCTTCAGCCGCGCCCGCGATTTCCTGGTGATCTCCTTTTTCCAGCCGCAGGTGACGCCTGGGGTCCGGGCCCGAATCATGCCGCCCCTGCTGCGGGAAACCGTGCTGGAGCGCCGGCCTCGGGACGGAGGACACGTGGTGGCCTATCAGGGGTATACCACCTTCCAGCGCTTTTTGCCCTTGCTGCGGGCCATCCCCTCACCGGTGGCGGTTTACGGCTTCGACCGCGCCGGTCTCGACGGCAACCTGCACTTCAAGAAAAACTCCGAACCCGGCTTTCTGGACGACCTGTCCTCCTGCCGCTACGTGGTCTGCGGCGGCAGCCACACCCTCATCTCCGAGGCCCTTTACTACGGTAAGCCGGTGCTCTCCTTTCCCATCCAGGGCGCCTTCGAGCAGTTTCTCAACGCCTTCTACCTGGAGCGCCTGGGTTACGGCCGGTATTATACCGGATTTAATCCCCACCCGGAGATCATCCCGGCCTTTGAGGCCAAGCTGGCGGATTTTGACCGGAACCTCGGCCAGCAGAACTTCTGCGGCAACCCCGAAATTTTTTCCCTGGTGGAGCAGTTTATCCGCACCCAAAAGCTGACCTATTAGTCGGCAGATTCCCCAAAATTGCAGGCATTTTCAGCTGATATTTTGCAGCCTTGACTATATGAAAACGACAAGCCGCAAACTTACAACAGTAATAAAACCCCCTCTCCCCTGTGAGGGGAGAGCGACTGTCTACGTTGTCAAGCTGCAAGAGGCAGCTGTGGGTTCCAGTAGGTGCGATTTTTGAGCATGGCATTAAGGATCACGAGGATTTTGCGCATACAGGCGGTGAGTGCCACCTTAGCCGGCTTGCCCGCCTGGCGGAGACGTTGGTAAAACTCCCTGATCACCGGGTTGCGGCGCGAAGCCACCAGAGCGGCCATGTATAGGGCCTGGCGCACCGCCGGGCGACCGCCCTGGATAGTGCGTTTGCCCCGCCACTGGCCACTATCACGATTCATGGGCGCTAGACCTGCTAGAGCGCTTATCTGGGTGCGCGGTGCGGTGCCCAATTCCGACAGGTCGGCTATCAAGGAGGCGCTCACTTTGGGGCCGACCCCGTTGAAGCTCTGGAGGATTTCTGATTTTTCGTGCCACAGCGGCGTGCGCCGGATGGCGTCATGGATATCCCGATCCAGGTCTTTCAGGAGTTGGCGCAAGTACGCCAGGTGTTGGTCGATGTTACCTCGCACCTTCGGGGTGCTGGTGCGGCGGCGGTTCTCCTCCATGACGATCATGTCCCGGAGCTGACGCCGCCGGCTCATGAGTGTGGCCAGTTCCATCTGTTCCGAGTCCTTCAGGGGGCGTACCGGCGGCTGGATGGCCTGGGCATAGTGGGCCAGCACCTGGGCATCCAGTTTATCGGTCTTGGCCAACTTGCCGGTGGACTTGGCAAAATGGCGTATAACCTTGGGGTTCATGATCACCACGGGCAGGTTTGCCTCAGACATGGCGTAAGCCACGGGAATCTCGTAGCCCCCGGTGGCTTCCATAACCACGCTTTGGGGGCCAAGCTCCTGGAGACGGCCCACCAAAGAAACGATGCCCTCGTCCGTGTGCGCCACCGTGAAGTGAGTGCCGGCGGGCAGCACGGCAACGTCCAACCGGTTGGCAGAGACATCGATGCCGACAAAGGTTTGCGGAGATTCCATGTTCCTTGAACTCCCTTCCTTGCAAATTCGGGCTCTGGGGCCCATGCGACTGTTCGGGTTGATGTCAAGGGGACGTGGCGGCCACGCTCTCAGCGGTCTCAAAGGACCAAGGGTTGGGACGGCCTGCCACGCCCGCAATCATGGGTCCAGGTCTGGGGCAGGCCCTAGGGCCTGCCCCAGACC
>JBAVUP010000232.1:0-36668 GCA_049696835.1 Desulfobaccales bacterium | reverse complement strand
CCCACCAGGGCGCTTCCCGCCGCCAGGCGGAGTTGATCGCCACGCTGGTTGAAGATCGAAAATTTCAGAAGTAGGATCGGCTTATTGGGAATGGGGGGCAGGAGGATGGGGAATAAGGCAATGTAATCGATGACTTATTTCACCCCCACCCTAACCCTCCCCCATCAAGGGGGAGGGAAAGAGCCAAGGCATTAAAGTAAGTTAGTCCTCGTTCCCAAGCTCCTGCTTGGGAACGGGTATTTTAGGCCCAAGCTTTGCTTGGGCACCTTTATTATAATTTAATTAATTCAATTACTTAACCAGCGCGGCGATCAACTCCGCCTGGCGGCGGGAGGCGCCCTGGTGAGGAATCAGGGCCGCCTGGGCCCGCCGGCCCAAATCATCCCGGATTTCAGGGTGGTCCAGGAGCTGCCGCACGGCCAGGGCCAGGGAGGCGGCGTCAGTGACCATGATGCCGGCCCCGACTTCTTCCAGGATCGACTGGGCCCAGAGGAAGTTGTTGAGGTGTGGCCCGTAGAGGGGCACCCGGCCCCAGGCCGCGGGTTCCAGGAGATTTTGGCCGCCGTGGGGCACCAGGCTGCCGCCGATAAAGGCGACGTCGGCGGCGCCATAGAGGGTGAAGAGATCGCCGATGGTGTCGATGATGACCACCGGGTGGCGCCGGGTCTCCTGACCGGATCTGAGGCGGGTCCAGAGCTGATAAGCCAGGCCGCGCCGGGAAAGCCAGCGCTCCAGGTCCGGGGCGCGCTCTGGGTGCCGGGGCGCGATGATCAGCTCCAGAGCAGGGTAGGGGGCCAAAAGTTCCTGATACGCGTCCAGGACCATTTCTTCTTCTCCCGGATGGGTGGACGCGGCCAGCAATACCGGCCCTGACGGGTCTTTCGCCAGAAGGGTGCGGAATTCCCGGAGGCGGGACTCATCTTTGCCCTGGAGCAGACGGTCGTACTTGAGGTTGCCCGTGAGATGCAGCCGGGAGGGGGCCAGCCCCAGTTGTTGCAAGCGCTGTAAATCGGGGGGCGAGCCTGCGGCCACAAGGTCAATTAGATTAAATATATCAACAAAATATCGACGATATTTAAGAAATCTTCTTAAGGATTGATCGGAGAGGCGGGCATTGACCAGGGCCAGGCGCACGCCGCCATGGTGGGCCTGGGTCAAGAAATTGGGCCAGATTTCCGATTCCAGGCCGATGAACACCTGGGGCTGGAGATGATCCAGGTAGCGCTGCACCGCCCAGGGGATGTCCAGGGGAAAGTAGCAGACCAGGGCGCCCAGGGGGGCAAAGTGTTTCCGGGCCACGGTCTGCCCGGTTTCGGTGCCGGTGGAGACAATGAAGGCCGCCTGGGGCAGGAGGGTTCGGAGTTCCCGAACCAGGGGCACGGCGGCCTGGATCTCCCCCACGGACACGCCGTGCAGCCACAGGCGGGGGGAGCCCGACGGCACCGGGGTCTCCGGCAGTTTCAGACCCAGGCGGGGCAGAAAGCTTTCCCCTCTACCCCGGGATTTCAGGTGCCAGTAAAAATAAGGCCAGCCCAGGACCCCTGCCATGGTACTAGCCATTTTATAAAGGAATAATATATGGTTATTAGACAATTTTAATAATTCTTCTTAAGTTTTGCCAGCCACCGGGGACGCACCTTGAGGTAGTCCGCCAGGATCAGGGCGTGGTCAAAGGCCAGGGCCGGGGGCAACGCCGCCGGGGCAAAGATCGCCAGGCGGCGGGCATCGTCGGCGGCCCGGGGATTACCTTCGCCCTGGGCCACGTACACGGTGGTGATGGTGTGCTGCCGGGGGTCCCGGTGCGGGTCCGAATAGGTGTGGAACTGTCCCAGCAGGGTGACCGTCAGGCCCGTTTCCTCCCTGGCCTCCCGCACCGCCGCGGCCTCCAGGGATTCCCCATAATCCACGAATCCCCCGGGCAAGGCCCAGCCGTACGGCGGATTGGCCCGTTCAATGAGCACCAGGCCCTGGTCCCGGTATTCGATGATGATATCCACCGTGGGCACGGGATTGCGGTGCCGGGAAATCTCCGCGCCGCACCGGGGGCACTTCTCTTGGGTCAACATCTCTTAGTTGACATAATATATATTATCAGACGTTTTATTTAGCGGTGGAATTCTCGCTTATAGAATTTCTTGAGATCGTCATAGTTGACCGACACGATCTGCCAGAGGCCGTGATTGGGTTGCCGGCGCATCTGAAAACGGAACAGCTCTTTGGTTTTGGGATCAGTTAAGGTCACCAAGGCCTCGTCCCCCTGGGTGTCAATGTGAGCCAGGGTGGCGGCCGCGGCGATCCCCAGGATTTGGGAGTGGTTCAGGTTGAGGAGGTATTGCCCCATGAGTCCCCGGATCTGGGGTGCGAAGCTCTCAAACAGTTTGGGAAGGCACAGCTGCGCGAAATTGCGGCCCAGGCGGCGGGTCAGCCGGGTCCAGTCATCGGCCTTCTCGTCCTGCCGGTCCTGCCGGTTTTTCGTATCCTGGCTGGAGGCCTCGACATAATTATTACATATTTCCTTTAAATCCACATACTTGAAGAATTTGTCCATGTCCCGGGCCTCGAGGGCCAGGGCCATCTGCTGCAAGGCGTAGCGGGGCGCATTGACCCAGTGCCAGTACAGGCCGGCGGCCACTGCCGCGCTGACGACTACCACAGTTGCTGCAATGATCAGGGTTTTTCGACGCATGGGACTCCGGGGTTTAGTTGTGCTTTGGCGTGGCGATGGATATACTATAACACGTTTTACGCGGTTTATCTCAAGGGAGAAATGGGGGGGTACGGCACCGATGCATGATGAAATCCTGCTTTACCGGCAGCTTGTGGTCCAAGGCCTGACCCCATGACCAAATCTCTCCCCGCCCTCCCCTGCTTTCGGTATAATTCTTTGCTATTTCAATCGGTTAATCAAAACAAGGCAACCGCGGCATGGCCAGCCGGAGAGAAAACGTGAGCTCTTTGCCGCAGGTGCGGCTGACGCCCAAGGGGCTCAGGTGGCAGCGTACCGGACATCCCTGGGTCTACCGCAATGACCTGGCAGACCAGCCGGAGCTTCCGGCGGGAGAACTGGTGGCCGTCACCGACCCGCAAGGCCGTTTCCTGGGGCAGGCCTTTTACAGCGCCGCGTCCCGCATCGCCCTGCGGTGGGTGACCTCAGGGGATGAGCCTTTAAACGGGGCTTTTTGGGAGGCTCGCCTGGAGCGGGCCCTGGAATACCGCCGGCGGGTGGTGGCGGCAACCGACGCCTACCGCCTGATCTTTGGGGAGACGGACGGGTTTCCGGGCCTGGTGGTGGACTCCTACGCCGGGCACCTGGCCCTCCAGACCCTCCATCCGGCTATGGAGCGCCGGCTGCCGGAGATTATCGATCTCCTGGTAGGCCGGCTGGCGCCCGCGTCGGTGACCCTGCGCCATGACGCCGAGGTGCGCCACCAGGAAGGGCTGCCCCTGGAAGTGAAGACGGTGTTCGGCGAGCTGCCGCCCCGGGTGGAAGTCCGGGAAGGGCCGGTGAGGCTGTGGGCGGATGTCCAGGGCGGCCAGAAAACCGGGCTGTTCCTGGATCAGCGGGAAAACCGGCTGGCCGCCGCGGCCTTTTCCCGGGGGGAAGTGCTGGACGCCTTCGCCTACCAGGGGGCGTTTGCCATGCACCTGGCCCCCGGGGCCCGGCGGGTTACCCTGGTGGAGAGCTCCGGCGCGGCCCTGGCGGTAGCCAAGGAAAACGCCCTTCTCAACGGCTACGATCACCTGGATCTGGTCAAGGCCAACGTCTTTACCTTCCTGAAGGAGGCGGTGGCGGGCGAGAGGCGCTTCGATTGCATCTCCCTGGACCCGCCGGCCTTTGCCAAGAGCCGCCGGGACCGGCCTGCGGCCGTCAAGGGCTATAAGGAAATCAACCGCCGGGCCTTTCAACTCTTGAACCCGGGCGGCGTGCTGATCACCTGCTCCTGCTCGTATAACCTGAGCGAGCCGGAGTTCCTGGAGATCGTGCGGGCCGCGGCGGCCGACGCCCATCGCCAGGCCCGCCTGGTGGAGCGCCGGGGCGCCGCCAAAGACCATCCCGCCTTGCTGTCCCTGCCGGAGAGCCTGTATTTGAAGTGTTTTATCCTGATCGCAGAGTGAATTTGAAGTTAATGGTAGGCTGGCTATCCCCGCAAAGGTGATAGCACCGCGGTAAGCCCTCCCTGGTTTTTTTACTCGCATAACCCTTGACAGAGCATATCTAAGATGCATATTATTACATATAATTAATGCATCTAATCGAGGGTAAAGGCATGAGAACAACCCTGAACATCGAAGACGCATTACTGGCCAGGGCGGCGGAGTTGACCGGCATCAAGGAAAAGACCTCCCTGGTCAAACTCGGTCTGGAAGCCTTGATAGGCAGGGAAAGCGCCAAGAGACTCGCCGCCTTGGGGGGAACCGAAAAGCAACTGGAGATGATCCCCCGCAGAAGAATAGCAGAGTCATAACGTGGTTCTGGTTGACACTTCGGTTTGGGTGGCACATCTGCGGCATGGAGCCATTGGACTGGAGGGGTTGCTTTATGAAGGTCGGGTGGTGTGCCATCCCTTCATCGTCGGGGAACTTGCGTGTGGCAATCTCCAGAACCGGTCTAACATTATCTCTCTTTTGCGGAGCCTTCCCGGCGCCATCCTGGCTGAACATGAAGAAGTAATGGAATTTATCGAAAATTATGGCCTTATGGGCAAAGGTCTAGGATACATTGACATGCATTTACTGGCTTCAGCCAGGTTGACCGGGATGCCCTTCTGGACACTCGATAAGAGGCTCAATGGGGTTGCTATAAAACTGGGATTAGCGCCCTGATCATCTCTTTCAAGCCCGATTAACCTTGATGAATTAATAAACAGGTTTAATTCTGACCTGTTTGTTAAGGCATCTTTGATGAACTCGCGCAAATTTTCCCCACCTTGCTTTGCTGGAAGTCATGGGTCCGCAGATTTGCTGACCTATGAGAAATTTTTTCCAACGGCTACAGTCTTCGCTTCAGTCAGAATGACAATTCTTTGGCAGGCAGGGTTATGAAATGCCTGGTATTCTGCCTTACCACCCTGCCCTGCCGCTTGACGCCGCATTGACTGGACCGGCCACTTCACATAGAATATGGCATGGTCTTAAAGCATTCCGCCTGGAGCCTGATCCCGGCTCTGCTCCTGGGTTTATGCCTGGGGGCAGCGGTCCCTGTAGCCAAGGCCGGCGGCAATGCTCCTCCTCCTCCCCGCATTTTAGAGGTCTCCCAAGCCCCCCATGCCGCGGCAATTTTGCGCCGGGCGGCCCTGACCTATATGCCCCGTATGTCCGCGAGCGAGCGGGACCGGGATTTCCTGCAAAAAGTCGCCCTGGTCAAGCAACTCCTGGGGGTGAGACGGCTGGTGGACCTGCGCCATCAAACCCTGAACCTGCTCCTGCCGGGCCAGGAAGTCTCCTGGGAAATGGTGCGCTGCCTACGGTGGCCCGGGGGCGACCAGGTGGGGGTGACCCTCGAGGCGCCGGTGTGGGTTCCGGCCCGGGCCCAGCGCCTCCGGACCTATTGCGGGTTTGCCAAAAAGTGGCAGACCGTGGCCCTGGCCACCCCCCGCCCGTCGGGCTATGTCTGGTTTGTGCGCACCCTGGCCGAGATCAATGACAAGGCCGATTATCGCCCGGCAAAGATTCAGGTGGAGGTCAACAGCAAGTTCGTTTCCCTGGCGGGGCTGCTCCTGGAATACATCTTCCGGGAAGGCTGGTACGACGCGGCCCGGCGGGTGCCACTGTTGACGGTGCGCATGGGGGAAGACACCTACGCGGTGAGCGCCGCCTCCAGCCCCGTAACCGCGGAATGCCTGACCTTTCCCGATAGCGAGGGCAGCTCCCTGGCGGCCACTGTGGCTCAGTGTTCCTACCCTAACCTGGCGGAGATCTACCACGGCCGCCACGCGCCCGGCTCCAATCACCGCCTGGGCCTGGCCATGGACCTGAACGATTTCAACTATCCCGGGGTGGTGGACGGCACCCCGAACCCCATCAGCCGGGCGATTCGCCAATACAACCGGGACGCCATGCATAAACTCGACGCCCGGCAACTGCCGAGTTGGGTCTACCGGGCCGCCAGCTGGATGGGCTGCCGGGTTCCCCAGTCCTGGACTTACTTCGGCTATAACACCGACTGGGAACATATCGACGTAGGAACGAAGTGAGTTTTGAGTTTCGAGTTTGTAGTTTGTAGTTTCGAGTCTAATGGTAGGGCGGGCGTCTCGCCCGCCATTCTATTATCTCGTTCCCAAGCTGAGCCTGGGCGACAGGTTCGTTCCCAAGTACAACTTGGGAACGAGAACAAAACGGGGTTGTTCAAGGCCGGCGGGGATTTCTTCCTTACCGAAAACAGAAAACAGAAAACAGAAAACAGAAAACCGTCATTTAACATGCTCCAGGATTTCATCAATTCTCTCAAAGAAACCGCGGAATATCGCGATATTCTCGGTCATTATCATTACCTCCCGCCCAAGCCGGTGGAGTATGTGGCCGGGGATGCGGGGTTGTCGCCGGGGGTGGTCGGGGCCCTGGAGCGCCTGGGGATTCCCCGGCTCTATTCGCATCAGGGGGAAGCCTTGGCTCATATCCGGGCGGGCCAGCACCTGCTGGTGGCCACGCCCACGGCCAGCGGCAAGACCCTGATCTATAATCTGCCGGTATTGGAGTCGCTCCTGGCCGAACCCCAGGGGCATGCGCTGTATCTCTTTCCCCTGAAGGCCCTGGAGCAGGACCAGCTTAAGGCCCTCCAGGAATTGGACGCGGCCCTCCCCTACCCTTTTCTCACCGCGGCCATCTATGACGGCGATACGCCGCCGGCCCGGCGCCAGGCCATCAAGGCCAAGCCGCCGCACGTGCTCATCAGCAACCCGGACATGCTCCACATGGGGCTGATGCCGTACCACGCCTCATGGTCCGGCTTCTTCGCCCGGCTCAAGTTCGTGGTCATCGACGAAGTCCACACCTACCGGGGTATTATGGGGAGCCACATGGCCCAGGTGCTGCGGCGCCTTCGGCGGATTTGCGCCCATTACGGCTCGCATCCGCAATTCCTGCTGTCGTCCGCCACCATCGCCAAGCCCGAGATTTTCATCAAGATGCTCACCGGCCTGGAGGTGGAAATCATCACCACGAGCGGCGCGCCCCAGTCCGGGCGGCACTTCGTGTTCCTCAACCCGCCGGGCGGCGCGCCGGCCACCGCGGCCCGGATCTTTGCCCAGGCCATCCGGGAAGGTCTCAACACCATCTGTTTCACCCAGGCCCGGAAGCTCACGGAACTGATCCACCTCTGGTCCCAACGCCTGGTGCCGGAGTTGCGCCGCTTCATCAGCTCCTACCGGGCCGGGTTTCTGCCGGAGGAGCGCCGGGAGATCGAGCGCGCCCTGGCCAGCGGCAAGATGCGGGGGGTAATTTCCACCAGCGCCCTGGAGATGGGCATCGACATCGGCGGCCTGGACGTCTGCATCCTGGTGGGCTATCCCGGCACCATGGTGACGACCTGGCAGCGGGCCGGCCGGGTGGGACGCCAGGGCCGGGACTCCCTCATTGTCCTGGTGGCCCAGGCCGACGCCCTGGACCAATACTTCATTAAGTATCCCGCCGAGTTCTTCGGCCGGCCCATGGAGACCGCGGTGGTGGACCCGGACAATCCCTTTGTGGTCAAGGCGCATCTGCCCTGTGCGGCCCAGGAACTGCCGCTCACCACCAAAGGGGAGAAGTTTTTCGACCTCCAGGCGCATGAGCCGGTCGTGGAAGAACTCTGCCGGGAGCGCCACTTGCTGCACTCCGCCGCGGGAGACGCCTGGTTCGCCCGGGCCCGCTTCCCCCAGAAGGAAGTGAATATCCGGGGGATCGGGGAGAGCTTCGCAATTTTTCAGACCGGCAAAAAGCGGCCCCTCGGTTCCATTGACGGGCATCGGGCCCTGCGGGAGTGCCATCCCGGCGCGGTGTATCTCCACAAGGCCCAGACCTGGGTGGTGGAGAGCCTGGACCTGGCCCGGCGCAACGTCTGGGTCAACCCCATCGAGCCCAACTACTTCACCCGCATCCAGACGGACAAGGAGACGGAGATCCTGGAAATCCTGGAGACCCGTCAGGTGGCCCGGTTTACGGCCCATATCGGGCGTCTCAAGGTCACTGAGCACCTGTTGAGCTATGAGAAGCGGCGGCTGCCGGGCCAGGAGCTCCTGGGCACGGTGTCCCTGGAACTGCCGCCCCAGATCTTCGAAACCGTGGGCATGTGGCTGGAAATCCCGGACGCGGTGAAAAACGCGGTGTACGCCGCCGGGCGCCATTTCATGGGGGGCATCCACGCCCTGGAGCACGTGCTGATCAGCATGTTCCCCCTGTTCGCCCTGGCCGACCGCTACGACATCGGCGGCATCTCGCATCCGGCGCATCCGCAGGTGGGCCGCGCCGCCATCTTCATCTATGACGGCTATCCCGGCGGGGTGGGCCTGTCGGCCCGGGCTTACGAGATCCTGGAGGACCTGGTGCGGCGCGCCCTGTCCCTTACCGCGGCCTGCCCCTGCGAGGACGGCTGCCCGTCGTGCATCCATTCCCCCAAGTGCGGCTCGGGGAACAAGCCCCTGGACAAGGAGGCGACCCTGAAGATCGCCGCGCTGCTGCTGGGCGAGGAAGAAGCGGAGCCGCCGGCGGAGGTTCAGATTGTGGAGGCGCCGGAACCTGTCGCGGTGCCCGTGCCTGAGTCGGATACGGAAATTTCCTGGTTCCGGAACCGGAAGATAGGTTTTCTGGACCTGGAGACCTGTTGTTCCGCCGCGGACGTCGGCGGCTGGGGCCAGTGCCACCGCATGGGGGTTTCCCTGGTGGTGCTTCACGAGAGCCATACGGGGGTCGCCACGACCTATCGGGAGCACGATTTGAAGCGCCTCGGGCAGCGCTTAAAGAAATTGGACCTGATAGTGGGCTTCAATATCAAGCGCTTCGACTACCAGGTCTTGCAGCCCTACACTAACATTCCTTTGGCGGAACTGCCCACCCTGGACATCCTGGAGGAGGTCCACGTCATCCTGGGCCACCGTCTGTCCCTCAATCACCTGGCGGAAAAGACATTGGGGGAGAAAAAGAGCGGCGACGGCCTGATGGCCCTGGAACTCTATGCCGCCGGCAAGTGGGAGGAGCTGGAGTCTTACTGCCGCCAGGATGTGCTCCTGACCCACCGCCTCTTTGAGTTCGGGGTGCGCCACGGCTATTTGATTTACCAGCACCGCCAGGGCGCCCTGGTCCGGATGCCGGTGGATTGGCAGGAAGAACGGTTTTTTAGCTGAAGCACCGGCAACAACGCGTCTCAGATTTTCTTTAATCTTTTTCGCACCCATACCGAAAAACAATGCCAGGAGCGCTTTTTCTTTGCCCTTTAGCAGGGCTTGATTTATCATTCACCTAAAACTCGCGAAGGGGGGCACAATGAGTAAGAGAACCTTACTGGTCTTGAGTTGTTGTCTGGCCCTGGTCTTTTCCCTGGCCGCGGTCTCTTATGCGGCCGAGGCGGAGCCCAAAGTCGGGCAAGTGGTGCCCATGGTGAAATTCCAGGCGCCCATAACTGAAGAAGGGGCAAAATATTTGGGCCTACCCAAGGCCGAGCCTTTTACGTTAAAAGACGTCAAAGCGCCCTACCTGCTGGTGGAGCAGTTCAATACCAGCTGCCCGCACTGCATGGCCCAGGCGCCCGTGATGGACGCCCTGTTCGAGAAGGTGGAAAAGGATCCCGCCCTGAAAAGCAAGATTAAGTTCCTCGGCGCGGGGCAGGGCAACGCCGACGTGCAGGTGAAGATGTGGAAGGCCTTTCACAAGGTGCCTTTTCCCCTGGTGCCCGATCCGGACAGCAGCTTCGGCAAGGCCCTGAACTTCACGCCTTACCCGGTCACCGTGCTCCTGGATAAGACCGGCAAGATCTTGTTCGTGAATATCGGGACCTTCGAAAACGCCGACGAAGTTTTGGCGAAACTCAAAGCTATCGTGAAGTAGCCTCTCCATAACAGGGTCGGGCCGGCGCCGCGGCCCTGACCCTGTCCCGCCAGATTGACGCCGCCCTGACGCGACACTATCTTGATGCCGGGAAGCTCAGCCATGGGGAAGACCAATCCCGGCAGGGGAGATCATGCCTCGTAAGACCACGCTCCTGGCCCTGGTGGGCTGTCTGGTGATCATGGTGGCCCTCGGTTCCCGGTCGTCGGCCGACCCGCTCAGTCTGAAGACCAGGGTTGGCAATCTCACCTTTTCCGGCCCCGTCTCGGCGGCTGATCAGCAATATCTGGGCCTGGCCCAAGGCGGCGATTTTTCCTTGCAGGATATCCAGGCCCCTTATGTTCTGATCGAAATCATGCGCACCACCTGCCCCTATTGCATGGAGCAGGCGCCGGCCATGAACCGGCTTTACCGTCTGGTGGCGAACTCCGATCTCAGGGGCAAGGTGAGGTTCATCGGCGTGGGCGAAAGCGACCGGGCGCCGGCTTTGCAGAAATTTAAAGCCGCCTTTCAGGTGCCTTTCCCCCTGGTGCCCGATCCCGATTGGGACATCGGCACGCTCTTCAACATCCAGGGGACCCCCACCACCGTGGTCCTGGATAAATCCGGCCGGGTGTTGCTGGCAGAAGACGGCACCTTTGACAACGCCGCCCGGGTATTTCACCGGCTCAAGATGAGGTTAAAATAGCGGTGGGCGACGGGCCTCTCGCGACCTACACCCCCGGAATTCCGCCGCTTCAGGGAGGACTGCCGCCATGAATTTCAAAGCCATACTGGTGCCCACCGACTTTTCCGCCTGCGCGGGCGCGGCCTACAAGGTAGCCAAAACTCTGGCCCGGCGGTTCGGGGCCAAACTTATTCTCCTCCACGTCATCCAGTGGACCGTCCTGACCCGGGTGGCGGAACATCTGAAAGTGGAGCCGGACAGCCTCCTGCCGCGGTTGCGGGAGGAGGCCCAGCGGCATCTCGATGCCTTCCTGAAGCAGTACGGCGCCGATGACCTGGAAGTGAGCAGCATGGTGAGCGTAGGCATCCCCTTTCAGGAAATCGCGGTCATCGCCCGCGACCTGGCGGCGGATTTGATCGTCATGGGGGGCTATGGCCGGAGTGGCCGGGGCCCCATTGAGGAAGTCTTTTTCGGCTCCACCGCCGAGAAGGTGGTGCGCCTGCTGCCCTGCCCGGTGTTATGCGTGCCGATGGCAACAGTGAGCAGTGGCAGTGAGCAGTGAGCAGTCGCCGAAAAACTTATAGCGTTTGCTATAAATTTATGCCGATTGCAATCTTCAAATCCGCCTAAAGTCCCCCTTTTACAAAGGGGGACTTTAGAAGCAATTCCTTATAGTTCTCCCCTTTTTTAAAGGGGGGGGTTAGGGGGGATTTTGGTTTTTAAGGCATTCCCCATAACGGAAAAAACTTTTGGCAATCGTTATAAGAAATATTGATAATTGAACGAACCTGAGAAGGTTTATATATGTGAAGTTACCGGACCATCTGGGGAAACTACACCGGAAAGTCCACTTTGATCTTGAAGATTTCCTGCGCGGGGAGGCTGAGAATTTCCGGCACTTCCGAAGCCCGGGAGATGTCCTCCAGGATTTGATTAAGACGCGCTTCGGACTCGGCGATGAGGGTGAACCAGACGTTGTAGCGGTGCCGCCGCAGGTAGTTGTGGGTGACCCCGGGGTAGCGGTTGACCACCTCGATAAACTGCTCCAGCTTGGCTTCCGGCACGTGGGCGGCGCACAGGGTGCTGGTATAGCCCAGCTTGCGGGAGGTAAAGTTGGCGCCGATGCGCCGGATGATGCCGGCGTCGGCCATGGCTTGCACCCGGGCCAGGACCTCCGCCTCCGAGGCCCCCACCCTTGCGCCCATTTCGGCATACGGCCGGGATACAATGGGAAAATGGGACTGGATTTCGTTCAAGATGGCCCGGTCCAGGTCGTCTAAGGACTGGGTTTTGGGTTTTGGGTTTTGGGTTTTCGGCATCGTCATAAGGAATTTGATCGCCTTGGCGTCTTAACGTTCATATTTCTTCTCTTTGCGCCCTTTGCGTCTTTGCGTGAGCTTTTCTATTCGGGTTTGTACGGACAGATAGGGTCCTCCCCCATGACATCGCCGGTCAGGGCATAGGCCCGGGCCCGGCAGCCCCCGCAGACCTGGCGGTACTGGCAGACGTGGCATTTGCCACGGTAGTCGTCCACCCGGCGGAGTTGCCGGAAGAGCTCGGAGTCGGCCCAAATCTCCGGGAACCGCGTCTCCCGGATGTTGCCCGCCACGAGCTCCAGGTAGCCGCAGGGCTGCACCTCGCCCTTATAAGACACAAAGGCGAAGCCCTGGCCCCCGAGGCAGCCCTTGGTCATGGCTTCCATGCCGTGGGTGGCGGCGGTGATCTTCTCGCCCCGGGCGGCCGCGTCCTGGCGCCACAGCCGGTAGTATTGGGGTGCGCAGGTGGGCTTGATGAACAGCTGGCCGGCGCGCTGGCGGTCCAGCAGCCAGCGCAGGGTCTCTTCGTATTCCTCCGGGGACACCAGCTCCTCCGGGATTTCCTCTCCCCGTCCGGTAGGCACCAGCACAAAGACGTGGTGGGCCGCGGCCCCGAGGTTGATGGCTAACTCGTGGATGACCGGGAGCTCGCCCCGGTTGGCCCGGGTGACGGTGGTATTGATCTGAAAGGGGAGCCCGGCCTCCTTACACGCGGCGATGCCGGCCAGGGCCCCCTCATAAGCCCCGTCCACGGCCCGGAGAAGGTCGTGGGAGGCGGCGGTGGCCCCATCGATGGAGATGCTCACCCGTTGGATGCCCGCGTCCTTGAGGCGGGCGGCCACCGCGGGGCTGACCAGGGTGCCGTTCACCGCCATGACCATGCGGTGGCCGCGGCCGGTGCCATAGGCCGCCAGGTCATAAATATCCTCCCGCAACAGCGGTTCGCCGCCGGTCAAAATGACTACGATCTGGCCCATGGCGGCGAGGTCGTCCAGGAGCCTGATACCCTCGTCGGTGGTGAGCTCGCCGGGATAGGGCCCGGACCCCGCCGCGGCCCGGCAGTGGCGGCAGGCCAGGTTGCAGCGCCGGGTGGTCTCCCAGGCCAGGAGACGGAGGGGAGGGATTTTGTCAGGGGTAGTATCAGGATGTTTCACAATTAATCCTAAATCAGCATCTGGTGGCACAGGTTTTCAACCTGTGCTTCATTCTGTCTTTTCATAGAGCCAGGGGTAATCCTCTGGGTTTGAGGCCAATCCCGCTTTTAAAGGATTACTTTTGATATATTGCCATTTTTCCAGAAATTCCGCCTCATCCCGGATGATGCGATCATAGCGCTCATCTTGCCAGAGGGAGCCTTGATCTCCCCTTGCCTGGTTAATTTTTCTGGCGCTGAAGCGTTTGATGCTGTGGAGAATTTCCCCCAGGTCAAAAGCGCCACCATCATCCCGCCATAAAGGTTACGCTAACACATGCACATGATCAGGTAAAACCACCGCGGCATACAGAGTCCATTTCTTGCTGTCCCAATGGCAGAGGGCCTTCAGGGTGATCGTGCGCTCTTCCGGCGAAAGAAATTTGCCGTTCTGGCACCGCCAAGTAATGAAATAAACCCTTCCAGGCTCCTGCCAGTGGGGCAGATTCCTCCTGGTGATTTGAAAAGATTGCACAGGTTGAAAACCTGTGCCACCGGGACTTTGTTTTTGATTTTTTGTCCCTCCTTTACAGGTTTTCATCTGACTAACTCGATTGTTAAAAAGAATTAAAAAAAATTTTGGTGGCACAGGTTTTCAACCTGTGCTTGTTATGGTCTTTCCATCACACTGGCACGTTACTTCCGCAACAACGCTGCGGCCTGTTTGGCAAAGTAGGTCAAAATCAGATCCGCCCCGGCCCGCTTGATGGAGAGGAGCGACTCCAGCATCACCGCGGTCTCGTCCAGCCAGCCATTATGCGCCGCGGCCTTGATCATGGCGTATTCCCCGCTCACCTGGTAGGCGGCCAGGGGCAGATCAAACTCCGCCGCGAGCTGGGCGATGACGTCCAGGTACGGCAGGGCGGGCTTGACCATGAGGATATCGGCCCCCTCTTCCACGTCCAGGGCCGCCTCCCGCAGTGCCTCCCGGACATTGGCCGGGTCCATCTGGTAGGCCCGGCGGTCGCCGAACGCCGGCGCGGATTCCGCCGCCTCCCGGAAGGGCCCGTAGAAGCTGGAGGCGTATTTCACCGCGTAGGACAGGATGGGCACCATCTCGAAGCCCCGCTCATCCAGGGCCTCCCGGATGGCCCCGACCCGGCCGTCCATCATGTCGGAGGGCGCCACCAGGTCGGCCCCGGCCTCGGCATGGGACACCGCCACCTGGGCCAGGACCTCCAGGGTGGCGTCGTTGTCCACCTCCTGCCCCGCCAGCAGGCCGCAGTGGCCGTGGGAGGTGTAGCCGCACAGGCAGACGTCGGTGATCACCACCAACTCGGGCACCTGTTTCTTCAACTGGCGTACCGCCTGCTGCACCGCGCCTTTGGGAGAGGCGGCCTCGGAGCCGGTGTCGTCTTTTTTGGACGGCAGCCCGAAGAGCAGGACCGCGGGCACCCCCACGTCCCGGGCGGCCTTGGCCTCCTCCACCAGCAGGTCCACGGACAGGCGGGCCACACCCGGCATGGAATCCACCGCCTGGCGCACCCCCTTGCCCGGGGCCGCGAACATGGGGTAAATGAAGTCTTCGGGGTGGAGGTGCGTTTCCCGCACCATGCGCCGCAGGGGTTCTCGCCGCCGCAGGCGGCGGGGTCGAAATAGCAGTTCCATAGGGGCCTCTTTTCCGGTAGTTTTTGCGTGATGGCGGGCCGCAGTGCCTAAGCCCGATGATTTATTAAACATTGTTACCCACCCGCCTGCCCCTGTCAAGTTCGGGGACGCGGCGAGGCGGCCGCGCTTCACGTGCGGCTACCACGAACAGGCCGACAGTCTGGCCGACAACTTCCTCAAGCGCTTACGCCCGAGGCGCGTCAACCGCCAGGTGGTGCGCCAGGGCTGCCAATATTTTCCCGAGCAGCAGGTGGTTTCTGTCACCAGGAACCCGGCAGTCCCGCTGAAAAAGGGGTTGACGGGGGGCGGTGGATAGGATACTAATTCGTCTATTCCAACTGGCAGGGTAGAGTTCTGGTTTGATGAAGAGACGCGCGACGGTTGTCTGCCTGGGGTTATGGCTGCTGGGGAGTTTATGGGGTTGCGGCTCGACGCCGGTGGTGGCGCCGTCGGAGCCAGCCGCGGTATTTAAACCGCCGGCTCCTCCTGAAACCTCGGATCAGGCCAGGCTGGAAGATGCCCTGACCAGCCGCGAGATGGCCCCGGCCGAGGTGGCGGACTTGAGTGACCGCCTCCTGGCGGACGGCAGCCCCGCCATCAATGATCAGAAGACCATGGCCCGCCTGGAACTGCTGATCCTCAAGACCATGAAAAGCCCGGACAAGAGCTCCCGCAGCGACTTATGGCGGAACCTGGGCATCCTGCATTACCATCAGAAGAAGTATAAACAGGCCCGGCAGGAACTCCAGGCCGCCAACGAACTCAACCCCAGGAACGCCCGCACCCATTTTTACCTGGCCTGCCTGTTCGTCCACCAGGGGAAAATTTACGAACAAAAGGGCAAGCAGCGCGTTTCCCGGCAGCAGTTTAAACGGGCGGCCATTGAAATGGAACAGGCCCGCAAGCTGGACTCCCGCAACCCCCTGTACAAGCAAGATCCGAAGCAGATCATTCTGCAAGGGAACGGTTTATGAAGATTGCCTGCCCCTATTGCGGGAATGACACGGATTTCTATGAAGTCGCGGAGAGTGTGACCATCACGACGTTTTACATCCAGAATGAAGACGGCAGTTTCTCCGCGGTGAGCGATGATTCCGAGATTCAGGGGGAAGTCCGCCTTTTTTGCGGGGAATGTCATAAAGAGCTGCGGGAATACCACGAACATTTCCTGGACATGCTCTTTTAGCCCGAGTTGCCGGATTGACCCCGGGGTCTTGACACCGGCGCCCGTCAGGCCCCCAGACCTCCCATGCACATCCTGACGGTAGATGACGCACCTGTTCCTGCTGCCATAACCCAATATTTTCCCATGAGACCGGCGCCCCATCTCTTATCTGAGCGGTTACGGGGGCTTCCCCCAGCCGCAGTCTACCGGGGGAGCCGCCGTGCCTGAATTGCCCGAGGTGGAGGTCATCCGTCGCGGTCTGGCGCCGCGGCTCGAGGGACGGCGGTTTCTGGGGGTCGCGGTGGGCGACCAGCGCCTGCGCCAACAATCCTCCGCCCGGGAGTTGCGCCACTGGCTCGTGGGGCGGCGCCTCGTCAAACTCCGGCGCCGGGGCAAGTACCTCCTCTTTGATCTGGAGGGCGGGGCCACCCTGCTCATCCACCTGGGGATGACCGGCCGACTCCTGGCGGGCCCTCTCCCCTCCCCTGCCCTGCCCCACGTGCATCTGGTTTTTCGGGTGGAAGGCGGTCTCAACCTGCTTTTCCAGGACACCCGGCGCTTCGGTCAGGTCCTGGTCTTTCCTCCGGGGGTGGAGCCCCCGCCCCTGGCCCGGGTGGGGGCCGAGCCGTTCTCCCGCACCGTAACGCCGGCCTGGCTGCTGGAGCAGGCCCGGGGCCGGTCCCGGCCCATCAAGAACTTTCTCCTGGACGCCCGGATGCTGGCCGGCATCGGCAACATCTATGCCTGTGAAATCCTGTTTGCCGCGGGTCTGCACCCCGCCACCCCGGTGGCCCGCCTCACCCTGGAGGACTGGGACCGGGTGTTGCGGGAGACCCGGCGCATCCTGCGCCACGCCATTAAGAAAGGCGGCACTACGGTGGCCAACTACCTCAACAGCCGGGGTGAGATCGGGCTGTTTCAACGGGAACTCCGGGTTTATGGCCGGGAGGACGAGCCCTGCTCCCGTTGCGGCGCGCCCATCGCCCGTCTGGTCCAGGCCGGGCGCAGCACCTTTTTCTGTCCTGTGTGTCAACGGCAGCCGAACTAAAATAAGCTATTTTTCAAGTGAGATTAGCGACTTGATCACATCGTTCAAGGAATGACGATTAGGGTCGGGAGCGCCTGGCAGCCCGCCTCCATGCCGGGTCTGAAATCTCGCCAATCCTTAAAAATTTTTTGCTGACCGGCGCGCCGTAACTTGGAGGAATCCGGGTTATCTATTACAATAATGTATCGGCCGCGGTCTTTCCGGTTTGACCGTCAGAAGCGCCGTCGGCTTGCAGGGGAGTCAGCCTGGACGCCCTTAACCCTGAGGTGAATGCATGAAATACCCCGTTACGCTCCTCATCACGCTGTTCGGCGCTCTGGCTTTGGCCCAGCCCCTGGTAGCCTCGGAGTTGAAGATCGTGGGCTGGATCGAGAAGGTGCGCCTCTATCCCGGCAATTTTCTCGTCCATGCCAAGCTGGATTCCGGGGCGGAGTATAGTTCTCTCGATGCTAGCAATATGCAAATCTTTGAGCGCGACGGCAAAAAATGGGTGCGCTTTGACCTGGAGGAAAAGCGCGAGGATAAGAAGCTGACTATCGAGCGGCCCCTTCTGCGCTGGGCCCCTATAAAACGGCATAATCAGGAACCCCAGCGGCGTCCGGTCATCACGCTGGGGGTTTGCCTGGGCAATATATACAAGGAAACCGAGGTCAATCTGATAAACCGCAAGAACTATCAATACCGGATGCTCATCGGCCGCAAATTCATGGAAGGCATAGTGGCCATCGATCCCGCGGCCAGGTACACGGTGGAACCCGCCTGCCAAGAGCCCGCCGCCCTTGAATAAAACCCACCTCTACGTTCTGGCCGGGATTCTGGCCGTGGTGGGCCTGACCCTGTTTCTCTACAAGGTTCTGGCCCTGCACTTTCCGTTGACGGCCGGGGCCGAATCCTACACCTGGAACGTGGAGGCCAAGCTCACCTTCACGGCCGGCAAGGAGCCGGTGAAGGTCTCCCTGTTCATTCCCCGCAGCACCCGGCGCTATACCGTTACCAATGAGGCGTTTGTCTCCCGGGGTTACGGGCTGGTCACCTCCATCGAGGGCGTCAACCGCCAGACTACCTGGTCCACCCGCCGGGCCGGCGGTCTCCAGAGCCTGTATTACCGGGCAGAAGTGGTGCGGGTCAACACCCGGGAGCCCATTAATCCCGTCCAACCGCCCACGATTGACAATCCGCGCTTCGATGGGGCCGAGCTGGCCGCCGCCCAAGCCCTGGTGGCCCGCATCCGACAGCGGTCGGCGGATAACGAAACCATGGCCGCGGAACTGCTCAAGCTGCTTAACCGTCCCCAGCCAGGCGAAAATGTCGGCTTCCTGCTGGGCAAGGACAGATCGACTCCGGCCAGGATGGAGCTGGCGGCGCGGGTCCTGGCCCTGGCCGGGGCGCCGGCCCGGGTGGTGCACGGCATCCTCCTCAAGGAGCAGAAGGAGCGTCTGCCGGTCATGCACTGGCTGGAAGTCTACAACGGCAAGTGGTGGCAGTCCATCAACCCCGTCACCGGGGAGCCGAGCATCCCCGACAATTACCTGGCCTGGTGGCGGGGGCCGCTGTCCATGGCCCGGTTGACGGGCGGCACCGACCTCAAGGCCACCCTGTCCGTGACCCGGGAACTGGAAGCCGCCATAGCCACTGCGGTGGTCAAGGGCCAGATCAAAAAGCCCTTGCTGCTCCGGCTTTCCCTGTTGAGCCTGCCCCTCCATTCCCAGCAGGTCTACCGGGTCCTGCTCATGGTGCCCGTGGGCGGCTTCTTGCTGGTGATTCTGCGCAACATCATCGGCATCGCCACCTTCGGCACCTTTATGCCGGTGCTCATCGCCCTGGCCTTTCGGGAAACCCAGTTGCTCTGGGGAATCGTGTTCTTCAGTTCCCTGGTGGCCCTCGGGCTCGCCATCCGCTTTTATATGGATCGCCTCAAGCTGCTCCTGGTGCCCCGCTTGGCCGCGGTGCTCATCGTGGTGGTCATCATGATGGCCTTGATGAGCATCTTCACCAATGGCCTGGGCATCGAGCGGGGGTTGTCCGTGGCCCTGTTCCCCATGGTCATCCTGACCATGACCATCGAACGCATGTCCATCGTCTGGGAAGAGCGGGGGCCCTATGAGGCCATCAAGCAGGGCCTGGGAAGCCTCTTGGCCGCGTCCCTGGCCTACCTGGTGATGCACAACCGGGAAGTGCAGCACCTGTTTTTTGTGTTCCCCGAGTTGCTGCTGGTGCTCCTGGCCGCCACGCTGCTCCTGGGACGCTACTCCGGCTACCGGCTGCTGGAGCTCTTGCGCTTTAAGGTCTTACTCAAGGAGGGACGCTGATGTTCGGGCTGGGACGGAAGCTGGCGGATCTCGGGGTCATGGGCATCAACCGGCGCAACGCCGAATATACCCTGGCCCATAATCCCCGGCGCTATTATCCCCTGGTGGACGACAAGCTGCGCACCAAGGAGATCGCCCTGGCCGCGGGCATCCCGGTGCCGGAACTTTACGGCGTGGTGGAGACGGAATATCAGGTGCGGCACCTGCCGGCGATCCTGCAAGACCGCGAGGATTTCGTCATCAAACCGGCCCACGGCTCCGGGGGCGACGGCATCCTGGTGATCGCCGGCCGGGCCAAAGCCAACTTCCGCACCGTGAGCGGCGAGCTGCTGACCTGTGAAGAAGTCAACCACCACGTGTTCAACATCTTGAGCGGCCTGTACAGCCTGGGCGGCCAGACGGACTCGGCCATGATCGAGCACCGGGTGATCTTCGACCCGGTGTTCGACCACATCTGCTTTCAGGGGGTGCCGGACGTCCGGGTGATCGTGTTTCTCGGGGTGCCGGTGATGGCCATGCTGAGGCTGCCCACCCGGGAGTCCGGGGGCAAGGCCAACCTGCACCAGGGGGCCATCGGGGCCGGCATCGACCTGGCCGGCGGCGTCACCCTCAAGGGAGTATGCCGCTATCAGATCGTCAGCGAGCACCCGGACACCGGCAACAGCATCCAGGGGGTCGCTATCCCCCACTGGCAGACGCTGCTCACCATCGCGGCCCGGTGCCACGAGCTGAGCAACCTGGGTTACCTGGGGGTGGACCTGGTCCTGGATAAGGACCGGGGACCCTTGCTTCTGGAGCTGAACGCCCGCCCGGGGCTGGCCATCCAGATCGCCAACGCCGCGGGCCTCATGCATCGGGTCCGGCTCGTGGAGGCCCACTTCCAGACCTTGCCCGACGTGGAGGCGCGCCTCGCCTTTGCCCGCCAGCATTTCGGGGGGAAGGCGTGAAATAATTTTGGGAGAGGGAGCCAGGGGCCGATCCCTGCCCTTTCCCCCGACCCCTAGAAGAAAGCCATCAAGGCGGTGTAATTATTTCTCCAGTTCCTTGAGGCGCTGCTCCGCGGCTTTTTGGCGCTTTAAGGCATCCTGTCGGCGCTTCTCGGCCTCCTGCAACCGCTGGCCGGTATTCTCCTGGCGCTTCTGGATATCCTCCCGGGTTTGCCACTGCTCCTGCCGCTTCTGCTGTAACTCCTGATACTCTTTATCCGTTAACGGCTTGGCGCCCTCCTGGGCCCAGACGCGGCCGGCCGGCCCGAGATTTGCCGCGCTTACCAGGAAACCCGCCAGGAATATGACTCCCAATCCCATCAGCTTCATGATTGCCCTCCCCTCCCCGGGCTGCAAGCTATTTCAAGATCTTACTTCACCGGAATTGTCATTCTGAGTTCAGCGAAGAAGATAGAACCTATTGCAAAACTTGTATCAAGGCTACGGAAACTTTCTCAACCAGGACAAGATTGAGAGTGGAGGTTTTAAGTCCCCCTTTGAAAAAGGGGGATTTAGGGGGATTTCAGGAGCTTATTTGAATCCCCCCTGCCCCCCTTTTTCAAAGGGGGGTGATTATTTCCCATCTCAAGTTTTTTGGTCAGTTCAATATGAAGCGGAGATCGGTTTTAACATGGCTGGTATTCATTTCAAATACCTATACCCTTCGGGACACTCGCGGTTAACGGGTTCTCGGGTTCACGACAGCGCCTGCGAGAGCCGTTGGACGAACTCGCGTTCCTGGTCGGCCCGCCCGGCAAAGGTCTGGAGCGCCATGACGTCCCACTTGAGCACGCCCCACATGGGGAGGCTGCGCAGCAGCCGGTCCACCTCATCGTGGGACGCGGCCTCCATGATGAACACGAAGGCCCGGTCCCCCAGAGGCACGCCGCCGGCCAGGATTTTGTGCTCGTTCTCCAGGCGCACCAGGGCCTCAAAGGCCGGAATTACCATATTTTCCAGGGCTTCCAGGGCCTCTTCCGGGGACGCGAACCCGGGCCCCTCCGAGGCGGATACCAGGTATTGCATGGGGCAGTCTCCTTGGCGGTCAGGTTCAGGCTCCACGACACGCGCGGCGCCTTGCTACCTTGTTAAGCATCATCTGGGGATAGTCAATTGCCCGGCAGGTTTTTCCCTGGCAGATCGGGGCGTTTCGGCAGGGCGCCCCGCAAGTTTTTCTTGGCTTTCCCGATTGATCTGGGATATATTTACAGATTAGGTCGCACGATAGGAGAGTTGAAAGAATTATGAAAAACGATATTCATCCCAATTATATTGAAACTACGGTGCGCTGCGCCTGCGGCAGCGAATTTGCCACCGGCTCCACCAAGGAGAACATCCGGGTGGAGATCTGCTCCAAGTGCCACCCCTTCTTCACCGGCAAGCAGAAGCTCATGGACACCGCCGGACGGGTGGAGCGCTTCCGGCGCAAATACGCCCATCTGGAAAAAAATAAGCCTGTTGATCCGGCCGAATGAAGCACGACGACCTGTCCTTGGCCGTAGGGGGCCAGGCCGTGCTGGAGGGCGTGATGATGCGCTCCCCGCACGCCATGGCCGTGGCGGTGCGCCGCCCCGACGGGTCGGTGATCCTCAAAGATGAGCCGTACAGCTCGCTGACGGAACGCTATCCCCTCCTGAAACGGCCATTCCTGCGGGGTTCCGTGATCCTCTTCGAAGCCATGGTCACCGGGGTCAAGGCCCTGACCTTTTCGGCCCAGGCCGCGCTCCAGGAAGAGGATAAGGAGGACGAACCCCTGGGTTGGGGCAGCCTGGCCCTCACCCTGGGGGGCGCCTTTTTGATGGCCTTCCTGTTTTTCGGCTTCCTGCCGCATTGGCTGAGCGGCAAGGCGGGTTACCTGTTCGGCCACACCCTGACCCCGGCGGATTTCACCTTCCACCTCATCGACGGGATCATCAAAACCAGCTTCATCGTGTTGTATATCTGGGGCATCGGCTTTTTACCGGATATCCGCCGGGTCTTCGAGTACCACGGCGCGGAACACAAGTCCATCTGCACCTTTGAGGCCGGCCAGGAGCTGACGGTGGCCAATACCCGGCCCCATCCCACCGCCCACGCCCGCTGCGGCACTTCCTTCATCCTGGTGGTGCTGCTGGTGAGCATCCTGGTGTTTGCCGTATTCTTTCCGCTGTTCCCCGCCCTGACCCACCGGGGGCTGGGCAATAACCTGCTTCAGGTCATCATCAAGGTGGGCCTGATGTTTCCCATCGCCGCGCTCTCGTATGAAATCATCCGCTGGGGCGGCAAGCACAGCGGGCATCCCCTGGCGAAATTCCTCCTGTGGCCCGGCCTGGTCACCCAGCGGCTCACGGCCCTGGAGCCCGACGACTCCCAACTGGAGGTGGCCCTGGAGGCCTTGAAGGCGGTCCTGGCCCGGGAAGAGTACCCCCTGGCCGAGGGGCAGGTCGTCGGCGAGGCCGTGCCGTGCGCCGAATGCCAGCACTGATGAGCAGTGAGCAGTGAGCAGTAAGCTATAAGCAGTGAGCAGGGAGCAGGGAGCAATTAAAAGGGTGCGCCGAGCGCACCTTTTTTGTTATGCACTCCTTCTCGTGGAGCCTGGGAATACGAGGAAAATCCCCCCTGCCCCCCCTTTAAGAAAGGGGGGAAAAATCTCTTCATATTGATTGGCGCCCTTCCTCGAAATGATTAGCATTGATAAAGTCCCCCTTTCATAAAGGGGGATTTAGGGGGATTTTCTCAGTGGACCCTGGTTCGGAATCGCCAACCGTCAACCCCAACCTGTTTATCGGGCCGGCGGGCTGGGATTACGCCGACTGGCAGGGAGTGGTCTATGCTCCGGGGCTCAAGGGCGCCGATCGCCTGACCTTCCTGGCATCGCTCTTCGGGGCGGTGGAGATCAATGTCACCTTTTACCGCCCCATCGCGGCCGACTATGCTCGGCGCTGGCTGGCGGCGGTGGCCGCGGCCCCGGATTTCCGCTTCACCGCCAAGGTGTGGCAGGTCTTCACTCATGAACGGCGGCTGGCGGCCCCCGAGCTGGCCCGGTTCCGGGAGGGGTTGACGCCGCTGTTGGCCGGGGGCAAGTTAGGGGTGCTCCTGGCGCAATTTCCTTATTCCTTCCACAATACCGAAGAAAATCGCGGCTATTTACTGAAGCTCCAGGCGGCCTTCGCGGATTTTCCTCTGGCCGTGGAGGTGCGCCACCGCTCCTGGCAGCAGCGGGCGGTACGGGAATTCCTGGCGGGCGCGGGTCTGGATTTCTGCAACATCGACCAGCCCATGGTCTCCTACCCCATGGGCGCGACGCGCTGGGTCACCGGCCCGCACGGCTATCTGCGCTGCCACGGCCGGCATAAAGAGGCCTGGTTCGAGTTCGGGGACGACCGCCAGGCCCGCTACGATTACCTGTACTCGCCGGAGGAGCTGGAGGATTTGGCGGACCGGGCCCGGGAGCTCATGGCCAAGGCGGCCGAGACCTACGTCATCTTCAACAACCACCCGGCGGGCCAGGCCGCGGCCAACGCCTTGGAACTGGCGCACCGGCTGACGGGGCCCGCCGTTTCCGTGCCGCCGGGCCTGCTGGCGGCGTTTCCCCGTTTGGCGGCATTGCCGGCCGGCAACCGGGTAAAGGTGGATTGAAGCGAGGCTTCAGCGGTTTTTCCAGACCCGGACGTATCTTGCCTGCATCAGGCCGCCGGGGCCAAGAAAGGGGTTTCGGCATGATGCCAAAGGGAAAGGCAGGGGAAAACCCTTCAGCCGCCCAGCAGGCGCTGCAGCAGGTCCTCCATATCGAGCCCGGGGAAAAACCGGTGCATGACCCCGGCCAGAGCCCGGCGACCTTGAGCCGCCGCCAACTCCCCGGGGCTGAAGGTGATGAGCAGGGAACCGCTGGCAGGGCTGGCTTCCACCGACGCAACCCCCGGCACCGCGGCCAGGAGCGGGGGAAGCTCTGCGGCCAGGGCCTCGTTATGCAGCAGGTTCCGGAGGCGCAGGCGGACCCGCCCGGGGAGGGCGTGTTTCACCCTGATGCCGAAATCGGCCAAACTCCGCGTCGGGCTGGGGGCGGCAGCCGGCGCCGCCGGGGCGGGGACCGCAGCCCCTGGGACCCGCAGCGCCGGTGGGGGGGGAAGTTTTTTCGCTCGGCCGCCTTCTTTGGCGGACTTTTTCCCGGGCGCGGCTTTTTGCCCTGTGGGTGCCGCCGCGCCACCGTGCTTGCCCGTTAGGGAGGCAGGCGGTCCGGCTGGTTTGCCGCCCCGGGTCCGGGGCGTCTGGGTGACATCATCCACGGCCCGCCGGGCTTCTTCCAGGATGTTGGGCACATCGTTGAAGCCCTCCACCAGGGTCTGCCGCTTCTTACGCCGGCGATCGGAGTCGGTCATGGGGCGTTCCTCCTTGAAGACTCAGCTTCCGTGGCCAAGATGTCCAGGAGTTCCTGGGCGAGTTCTTGAAAGGCGTGGGCGCCGGGCGCGCCCGGGTGATAGCGCAAGAGGGTTTTCCCGGCGGCCTCGGCCCGCTCAAACGCGGTGTTGACCGGAATGGTGGTGTGGAACACCTGGTCCTCCCGGAAAATTTGCGAGATCTGGCCCGCCAGCGCCCGGCTGATCAGGGTGCGCCGGTCCACCTGGTTGATCAGCAGGCGTAGGAAGCGCAAATCCTTATTGTTCTGCGCCTGCACCTCTTTAACCAGGCGGACCGCCTTGAGCAGGCCTTTTACACTGAAGGCGCTCCCCGAGTTAATGGGCACCAGGGCGAAGTCGGCGGCACAAAGGGCGCAGAGCACAAACGTCCCGAGGTTGGGCGGGGTGTCCATGAGGGTAAAATCAAAGCGGGCCCGCGCCCGGTCCCGCAGATGCAGCCGCAGCCGGAAAAAGCTGTCCGGCGCCCCCAGGATCAGTCGGGGCTCCAGCCCTGCGGTCTCGGGGACGTTGGGGAGACAAAACACGTTGGCGTATCGGGTGGGATGGAAATAAGCTTCCAGGTCGGCTTCCGGCCCCTCCGGTTGGAGAAGTTCATACAGGTTGTGGCTGGGGGTCTCCTCCTTGGGGATCAGGAGCGTCGTGGCGTTGCACTGGCTGTCCAGGTCTACCACCAGTACCCGCTTTCCCAGGCGGCCCAGGGCGTGGGCCAGGTTACAGGTGACCGTAGTCTTGCCCACTCCCCCCTTGTTGTTGATGACCGCAATAATCATCGCCCGGGCTTCGCATATTTTGAGGTATGAAAGGCATTCTACCGCCAAGCGGGATAACTTGTCAAAAACATTGCGCGCCGGGCAGGAACCCCCTGCGCTTGATTGATGGGCAGGCGTAAGATGCGGGCGACCCGGCAGGTCGCCCCTACTGAAGCGGGTTGGGAGGGGAGTTTGCAGGGAGGGCGGGGGAATTGACTTTCCCGGTCCTCCCCGTAAATACCCAGGCGTAGGCTGGGTAAGGGCGGGTTTAAAACCCGCCCCTACATTTCACACATATTTTTTATTAAAACACCAACGCGCCGAAGCCGCGGGTGAGCAGACCCAGGACCAGGGCCAGGATGAGGGAAAGCCCGGCGGCGGCGGTCGCGCCCTTCCAGCCCAGTTCCCGGCTCATGGCCGCGATGGTGGAGGCGCAGGGGATGTAGAACAGGACAAAGATGGTGAAGGTGAGGAGCTGGCTCAGGGTGAGAACGGTGGTAATCTTGGCGGTACCCAGGGCCTCGGTGAGCATGATGAGGGAGAGTTCCTTGCGCATGATGCCGAAGATCAGGGTGGTGCCTACCGCCGCGGGCAGGCCCAGGATATAGGTGAAGGGGCGGCAAAGATCGTTGACGTAGACCTCCAGGTGGTAGAACTGGAGAAGGCTTAAGATGAGGCTGCCGACGATCAGGATGGGCCAGGCGATCACGATGAATTCCTTGAGGCTGTGCCAGGACTTGCGGGCCACGTTTTTCAAAGTGGGGAAGCGGTAATCCGGGATCTCCATGAGGAGTCCCGGGGAGACCTCAGGTAAAATCCAGGTGGACACCTTGCCCAGGAGGGCGATGACCACCAGGTTGAAGAAATAGACTCCCAGGGCCCAGTAAGGCCCCAGGGCATAGGCTACCAGGGCGAAGATGATCACCGAGCGGGCCGAACACGGGACCAGCACCGCCAGCATGGAGACCACCAGGCGGTCCCGGGGGGACTCCAGGATGCGGGTGGCCATCACCGCGGGGACGCTGCAGCCGTAGCCCAGGATGAAGGGGATGATGGATTTGCCGTGGAGCCCCAGAAAGTGCATGAAGTTGTCCATGAGGAAGGCCACCCGGGGGAGATAGCCACTGTCCTCCAGGAGGGCCAGGCCGACGAGAAAGGGCAAGAGGTAGGGCAGCACGATGGCCACGCCGCCGAAGATGCCCATGAGGAGGCCCTCCGCCACGGTGTAAGCCAGGCTGTGAGCGCCCAGCCCGGCCTTGGCCAAGCCCTGGGCCGTGGTTAAGTAGCCCATCAGAAAATTTTCGGTATGTTCGCCGACCCGGAAGACCACCTGGAAGAACACCGCCAGGACCGCGACCAACAGGGCATAGCCCCAGAACTTGTGGGTGGCGATCTTATCCAGGCGTTCCCGCCAGTCGGGTTTGGCCGCGGCCTTCACCACCGCCACGTGTTCGAAGATATTGAGACTCAAGGCGTGGCGCTCCGAAGAGATCACGGTTTCCGGGGGCCGGCCGTGGGACTGGGCCAGGATCTTCTGGCTGTTGCGCACCCAATGGACGGCCTCGGTGTCCCGGCGGCCGATCTCGTCGACGACGTAGGGGTCGTCCTCCAGGGCCTTGACCAGCATGAAGCGCCAGGGCAGCCCCAATTTCCGGGAGAAGGAGTAGTCCAACTGGTCCGCCAGGGAGTCGATCTCTTCTTCCACGTCCCGGCTGAACTGGGTCTGGACGGGGCGCACCCCGGCCCGGCCAGCGCTGAGCGCGGCCCGCAGCAAGGCGCTCAAGCCCCGCCCCGCCGCCGCCACGGTGGGGACCACCGGCACCCCCAGGAGTTCGGAGAGTTGGGCGGCGTCGATGGTGATCCCCTTGCGGGCCGCCTCGTCCATCATGTTGAGGGCCACCACCAGGGGGCGCTCCAGGCTCATCAACTCCAGGGTGAGCTCCAGGCTGCGGCTCAGGAGGGAGGCGTCCATGACGTTGATGATGACGTCGGATTTACCCGCCAGGAGGTAGTTGCGGGATTCGCGTTCCGCAGGGTCAATGGAGGTGAGGGAATAGACCCCCGGCAGATCCACGCAGGTAAGCTCCTCGCCTTCGAACACCACCCGGCTGGTGGTATATTTCACCGTGGTGCCGGGGAAATTGGAAACCGCGGCCTTATAGCCGCTGAAGTAGTTGAAAATGGTGCTCTTGCCGCAATTGGGCTGGCCGATGAGGGAGATAATCATGGGTAACCGCCGGAAGCCAGGCGTCTCCTTGGGAAATTGCACTAGCTTGAGCTAAGGGGTTTTATCATTACTGAAAATCAATTGCAATAGTTAATTTTTTCCTTCTTCAGACTGGAAATCCGGCTCGGCTAGCCTGACGGCGTCCGCCGGCGAGGCTTTGGGTTGCCGAACTTGCCTGGATAGCTTGACACCTGGCCAGATTTATATATATTAATTTATTTTGGATTTGAGCGCAGTTATTACCTGCCATGAAAGCCAAAATCTTACAGATCGCCATCAAGGCCATCCCCGAAACCGGCCTGGAGCGCACCATCAACCTGGGGCCGGAGTGGTTCGCCCGCTGGCGGGAAGAGGACCCGGGCTTGGAATTTGCCGGAGGCAGGATCGCCGGCACGGTGCATCTGGCCAAACACGGCCGGGATATCCTGGTGCGGGGCCACCTGGCCGGCCACCTGGACCTGGCCTGCAGCCGCTGCCTGGAGGCCTTTGCGGCGCCGGTGGCGGCTGACTTCGACCTCCTCCTGGTGCCGGGCCCCGAGGCTGTAACCGGCGAAGATAAGGAATTAAGCCAGCCGGACCTGGACCTGGATTATTATACCGGGGAATCTATCGACCTGGGAAGCCTCCTGCAAGAGCAGATCATCCTCATGATCCCCTTGAAACCCCTGTGCGCCGAGGCCTGTAAGGGTCTGTGCCCCCGGTGCGGGGCCAACCTCAACCGGGAAACCTGCCAGTGCCGACCGGAAGCCGCTAACTCACCCTTTGCCCCCATGGCAAAGTTGAAAATGTAAGGAGACCCCCGTGCCTTTACCAAAACGCAGAAAATCCGTGTCCAAGAAGAATTCGCGCCGCTCGCATGACCACCTGACCCCGCCGCAGTTGTCCACCTGTCCCAAGTGCAACGAGCACCGGCTGCCCCATCACGTCTGCCCCCATTGCGGTTTTTACAAGGGCCGGCTGGTGATTCCCGAAGCCGCGGAGTAAGGGACCATGGATTACCTGCTCACCGAAGAGCAGCAGATGCTCCAGGATCTGGCCCGTCAGATCGCGCATGCGCGCATCAAGCCCATCCGGGCGCAACTGGACGAAGAAGAGATCTTTCCCTGGGACATCCTGTCCGCTCTGGCCCAGGCGGATCTGTGCGGCACCATCATTCCCGAAGAGTATGGCGGCCTGGGGCTGGGATGCCTGGAGAACTGCCTGGTCCTGGAGGCCCTGGCCGAAGGCTGCGTGGGAGTGGCCACCACCTACGCCGCCAGCTTCCTGGGGGCCTATGCCCTGCTGCTCTTCGGCTCGGACGACCAGAAGCACCGCTATCTGCCGGCCCTGGCCCGGGGCGAGACCCTGGCGGCCTTCGCCCTCACCGAACCCCAGGCGGGCTCGGATGCCGGCGCCATTGCCACCACCGCGGTGAAAGACGGGGACGCCTATGTCCTCAACGGCACCAAGCAGTGGATCACCAATGCCGGGGAAGCCGAATTCTACACGGTCATCGCCCTCACCGACCGGTCCAAGGGAGCCCGGGGGGCCTCGGCCTTCCTGGTGGAAAAGAACGATCCGGGGATCTCCTTCGGCAAGAAGGAAAAGAAGATGGGCATCCGCACCTCGGTCACCCGGGAGGTGATCCTGGAAGACTGCCGTATCCCCCAAGACCGCCTCATCAGCAAGGCAGGCATGGGCTTCATCGTCACCATGCGGACCCTGGACAACGCCCGCCCCGGCGCCGGCGCCCTGGCGGTGGGGCTGGCCCAGAGCGCCCTGGACGAAGCGGCCGCCTTCGCCAAGGAGCGCCAGCAGTTCGGCTCCCCCATCTTCGCCTTCCAGGCGGTGCAGCACCTTCTGGCCGATATGGCCACCAGGATCGAAGCGGCCCGGGCCCTGGTGTACGCCGTGGCCCGCTACATCGACAGCAAGCCCAAAGACTACTCCAAGGAAGGCGCCATGGCCAAACTCTTCCCCACCGACATGGCCATGCAGGTCACCGTGGACGCGGTCCAGGTCATGGGCGGCCACGGCTATATGCGGGAATACCCGGTGGAAAAGATGATGCGGGACGCCAAGATCCTCCAGATCTACGAAGGCACCAACCAGATCATGCGGAACATCATCGGCCTAGCGCTGAATAAAGAGTACTCCAAAAAGAAATAGGAGGGGTTTGGGGAGGGTTTCTGCTTCCCAAGCTGTGCTCGGGAAAGAGGAAAAAATAGCAGCCAACGGTCAGCAGTGTACAGCTTGAATTGGAAACTCAACTGCTCACTGCTCACTGCTTACTGCTCACTGCTCAAATGAACATCGTCGTCTGCATCAAACAAGTCCCCGAAACCCAGGATGTCCGTCTGGACCCGGTGACCCATACCCTGAAGCGCGAGGGCATCGCGGCCATGATCAACCCCTTTGATCTGTACGCCCTGGAGGAGGGCTTGCGGGTCCGGGAGTCCCAGGGAGGGAAGGTGACGGTCCTGACCATGGGTCCGCCCCAGGCGGAGGCGGCGCTCAGGGAGGCGTTGGGCTACGGCGCCGACGCCGCGGTGCTCCTGTCCGATAAGGCCTTTGCGGGGGCCGACACCTGGGCCACGGCGCTGACCCTGGCCCGGGCCATCGACAAGCTCGGGGGCGCGGACCTGATATTTACCGGCAAACAGGCCATTGACGGCGACACCGCCCAGGTGGGGCCCATGCTGGCCACCATCCTGGATATCCCCTATGCGGCCTGGGCCCGCAAACTGACCTTCAGCGGAGACGGCTCAGTGGCGGTGGAACGCCTCCTGGACCACGGCTATGACGCGGTGGAAACCTCTCTTCCGGCCCTGGTCACCGTGGTCAAGGAAATCAACGAACCCCGGGTGCCGTCCTTCAAGGCCAAACTGAAGGCCAAGAAAGAGGCCATCCCGGTGTGGGGTATAAGCGATCTCGGTATGGACGCGGCGGAGGTAGGCTTGAGCGGCTCCTTCACCCAGGTGGTGAAGGTCTTTGCCCCGCCCGCCCGGGGTAAGGCGGAAATCTGGACCGGCGCCGCGGATGAACTGGCTGGTCGCCTGTGGCAGCGGCTGAAAGCCTTGAAGAGCGGGGAAACCCCGTCCGAGCATCTTTAGAGCTTATGGTGGGATGCCCACCCTACAATTGGCGTCTTTTTTAATTCTGGCTTTTGCTGATAGCTGAAAGCTGACGGCTGATAGCTCCTAATCCATGGCCTTACAAGAAGAATTTGCGAAGACCGGGGAATACTTCTTCAGGTGGCGCAGTTATCTGCCGCTGCTGCTGGCCGGGTTGTTTATCCTGGCCCTGTTGCATCAGCGGTCCGGTCAGCGCCATCCGGTTTGGGACCTCGTGTGTCTGGCGATTTCCCTGATGGGCGAGGGGGTGCGCTTCTTCACCGTGGGTTTTGTGCCCCGGGGGACCTCCGGCCGCAATACCCTGAGGCAGGTGGCCGACGTCCTGAATACCACCGGCATGTATGCCGTGGTCCGCAACCCCATTTACCTGGGCAACTTTATCATCTGGGTAGGGCTGTCCCTGTTCATGCGGTCCTGGTGGTTTACGACGCTGATCGTGCTCTTGTTTACCGTATTCTATGAACGGATCATGTTTGCGGAAGAGGCTTTTTTGCGGGAGAAATTCGGTGATACCTTTATGCAGTGGGCCGAACACACCCCCGCCATGATTCCCCGGTTCAAGAATTGGCGCCCGCCGTCCCTGCCCTTCTCCTGGAAATCCGCCATCAAACGGGAATACGGCAGCTTTTTCGCCATCATTGTCACCTTTACGGCCTTGGAACTGCTGGCCGGACTGTTCAGCCAAGGGAAATTAACGCTGGACGCCATTTGGCTAAAGCTGTTTATCGGCAGCGGGGTGCTTTATCTGGTGATAAGATATCTGAAGAAGAAAACCCAGGTGTTGGCTACGGATAAGCGATAAGACCTATGGTGCGCAGTGCGCACCCTACATTTCCTGGAGATCTTTGCTGATAGCTGATAGCTGAAAGCTGACTGCTAAAATATGAGTCTGATCCTTTACTCCGACAGATGTATCGCCTGCGGCCAGTGCGTGGAGGCCTGCCCCTTCGGGGTTCTGCGGCTCGAGGGCGACACGCTCGTGATCGGCGAGGGCTGCAATCTCTGCGGCGCCTGCGTCGAGGTCTGCGAAGTCGAGGCCCTGGCCCTGCCCGAGACCGAGGCTCCCGCCCCCCGGCCCGGGGTGCCGCCCGACGGCGTCTGGGTCCTGGCGGAACAGCGCCGGGGCGAGTTGGCCCCGGTGACCGCCGAACTCCTGGGAGAGGCCCGGCGCCTGGCCGAGACGTTAGGCGTCAAGGTGGCCGCGGTCCTGTTGGGGGACGGGGTGGAATCTCTGACCGAGGCCCTGTTCACCGCCGGGGCCCACAAGGTCTACCTGGCGGAACACCCGCGGCTGGCGGATTTCCTCGAAGAGACCTATGCCGCGGCTTTAACCGAGCTGGCCCAGAAGTTTCGGCCCGAGATCATCCTGGCAGGGGCCACCTACCTGGGGCGGGCCTTTATTCCCCGGGTGGCCGCGGCCCTAAAGACCGGCCTCACCGCGGACTGCACCGCGTTTGCCATTGACCCGGAGAAGCGCCTGCTGCTCCAGACCCGACCGGCGTTCGGCGGCAACATCATGGCCACCATCATCACGCCCCGGACGTACCCCCAGATGGCCACGGCCCGGCCGGGGGTGTTCAAGCCCATGGCGCCCGCGGCCGCGGTGGCGGGTGAGGTGGTGCGGGTGGAACTGACGTCGTTAGCGAGCCCGCCCCGGAGCCGCTTTGTGGCCACGGTGATGGAAATCAAAGAGCGCGTGCCTTTGAGCGCCGCGGGGGTTATTGTGGCCGGGGGCCGGGGCCTGAAAGAGGCCAAGAACTTCAAGCTCCTGGAGGAACTGGCGGACCTGCTGGGGGGCGCGGTCGGGGCCACCCGGGGCGCGGTGGACGCAGGCTGGATTCCCTACGCCCACCAGATCGGCCAGACCGGCAAGACCGTGTCTCCCAAGCTTTACATCGCCGTGGGTCTTAGCGGCGCCAGCCAACACGTGGTGGGCATGCAATCCGCGGATGTCATCGTGGCCATCAACAAAGACCCGCAGGCCCCCATTTTCCGGGTGGCCGACGTGGGCCTGGTGGGGGACCTGTTCGAGATCGTCCCGGCCCTGATCCAGGAGATCAAGAAGGACCGGGGCTGAAATGGCCTTCAGCAGTCAGCTTTCAGCTATCAGCTAAGGCCAGTATGGGTGGTAAACATGCCTCACTTTATCGTTTTACAGGAGATTCTTTAAGTTGCCCCTTCAACGGGCTATACGCGAAAAAAAGTATAAGAAACCCCTTTCAATTTGCGCAAATTCGTTTTATGTAATAAACCCAGCAAAACCATGAGCCCGATCGGTGGGTCCCAGGGTTGCCCCGAGTCCGGCGCGACCGCACCTGGAGACCTGACCAAACGAAAATTATGCACGATACCAACCGCATAGCCTTGGTGACCGGCGCCGCCCGGGGGATCGGCCGGGCCATCGCCCTGGCCCTGGCGCGACCGGGAATCACCCTCTATCTCAATGACGTGGTCCTGGGGGAGGAGGCCGCGGTTACGCAAAAGGAAGTAGAGGCCAAGGGGGCGGAGGCCCGCCTGGTGGAGTTCAATGTGGCCGAGGCCGCCATGGTCAACGAGGGCCTGGACCACATCCTCAAAGAGAGCGGCCGCCTGGACATCCTGGTGAATAATGCCGGCATCACCCGGGACAACCTCATCCTGCGCATGCAGGAAGCGGAATGGGATGCGGTCCTGGGGGTCAACTTGAAGGGCGCGTACAACTGTATCCGGGCGGCGAGCAAGCCCATGGTGAAGCAGCGTTTCGGGCGCATCGTCAATATCAGTTCGGTGGTGGGGGTCATGGGGAATCCCGGCCAGGCCAATTACGTGGCGTCCAAGGCCGGCCTGATCGGGCTCACCAAGAGCGTGGCCCGGGAACTGGCCTCCCGGAACATCACGGTCAACGCGGTGGCGCCGGGCTTTATCCAGACGGAAATGACCGAGGCCTTGCCTGAGGCTACCCGACAATTAATGCTGGCTCAGATCCCTCTGGGCCGCTTCGGCACCGCGGAAGAGGTGGCCCAGGCCGTGGCTTTCCTGGTTTCCGATGCCGCGGCCTACATCACCGGGCAGGTGATTCATGTCAACGGCGGAATGTTGATGGTTTAAGAATATGAGGAGGACTTTGGACAATGGGAGCAATTGAAGACAAGGTGATCGACATCATCGTGGACAAACTGGGGGTGGAACGTTCCGAGGTCACGCCCGAAGCCGTTTTTGTCGATGACCTGGGGGCTGATTCCCTGGACCTGGTGGAACTGATCATGGCCATGGAAGAGGAATTTGGCACAGAAATCGCAGATGAAGATGCCGAGAAGCTAAGGACCGTCCAGGATGTCATCAGTTTCATCAAAGCACGGGCCGCCTGAGCCGGAAATTATCGCCATCGGCTGCGATCATGCCGGCCATGGATTGAAACGGGAAATCCTTAAATTTTTGCACGAACTTAAGGTTTCCCACGAGGATCTCGGCTGCGCCAGCCCCGATGAATCGGTGCATTATCCCCTCTATGGCAAAAAAGTGGTGGAAGCACTATTGGCGCGGCCGCAGGCCCGGGGTATACTTATATGTGGCACCGGCATCGGCATGAGTATCATGGCCAACCGCTTTCCCGGCATCCGGGCCGCTCTCTGTCATGACCTCTTTGCCGCCATCATGAGCCGGCGACACAATAACGCCAACCTCTTGGTGATGGGGGGACGGGTGATCGGGCCGGACCTGGGAAAGGAAATTGTCCGGGTCTGGCTCAACACGCCGTTTGACGGCGGCCGCCACCAGGAGCGCCTGGATTTACTGGAACGCTTAGCCCGAGGAGCTTAACTCGGCGGGAGTATTCACCGCATGGACGATCTGGCCCACACTGATCCCGAAATCTATGCTGTCATTGAGCGTGAGCGCCAGCGCCAACTGAACAAGTTGGAGCTGATCGCCTCCGAAAACTTTGTCAGCAATGCGGTGCTGGAGGCCCAGGGGTCCATCCTGACCCATAAATACGCGGAAGGCTACCCGGGCCGGCGTTTCTACGGCGGCTGCGAATATGTGGATACCGCGGAAAACCTGGCCCTGAGCCGGGTCAAACAGCTTTTTGGGGCTGACTACGCCAACGTGCAGCCCCATTCCGGCTCCCAGGCCAATATGGCCGTGTATTTCTCTTTCCTCCAGCCCGGGGACACCATCATGGGCATGGACCTGGCCCATGGGGGTCACCTGAGCCACGGCGCGCCGGTGAATTTTTCCGGGCGTCTGTTCCACCCGGTCACCTACGGGGTGGAGCGCGACACCGAGGAAGTCGACTTTGCCCTGGTGGCGGACCTGGCCCGGCAGCACCGCCCCAAACTGATCATCGCCGGTGCCAGCGCTTATCCCCGGACCCTGGATTTTGACCGCTTTGCCGACATCGCCCGGGAGGTCGGGGCCTATCTCATGGTGGATATGGCCCATATCGCCGGGTTGATCGCCGCCGACCTGCATCCCAATCCGGTGCGGTGCGCGGATTTCGTCACTTCCACCACCCACAAGACCCTCCGCGGTCCCCGGGGCGGCCTCATCCTGGCCCAGCCCCAATACGGCAAGGCCCTGGACAGCCAGATCTTTCCGGGGATTCAGGGCGGCCCGCTCATGCATATCATCGCCGCCAAGGCGGTGGCCTTTAGGGAAGCCCTGGGGCCCTCTTTCCGCCGCTACCAGGAGCAGACCGTGGCCAATGCCCGCACCCTGGCCCGGGAATTTGGGACGCGGGGCTACCGTCTGGTGGCCAGCGGCACCGACACCCATCTCATCCTGGTGGATCTGAGCGCCACCGGGCTCACGGGCCGGGAGGCGGAAGAAGCCCTGGACCTGGCCGGCATTACGGTCAACAAGAACGCCATTCCCTTTGATCAGCGGCCCCTCACCGTCACCAGCGGCATCCGCGTCGGCACCCCGGCCTTGACCACCCGGGGCATGAAGGAACCGGAGATGGAAATCATCGCGGATTTCATCCATCAGGCCCTGTCCGCCTCCAAGGAGCCCGCCTTTCTGAAGAAGCTGGAGGCGCAGGTGCGCGAGCTCTGCCGGAGTTTTCCGCTCTTTGCCGAGGAATGGCTGCTGGACCAGCCGACCCCGTCCTGTGTGGCCCGCGGTTCCCTCTGAGCCCTTCCTGACCTTTCCGGATATTCGGGTCTCGGCCCGGCCACCCTTGAAGACGTCCACCTGCGGCGCGCCGTCCGGCCTGCCAACAGATTTTGGCTGGCCCCCCTGACCCCCGCATTTCCCCTTTACCGGGGGCCAAATTTATTAGAAGATAGGTCATGCGCTGTCCTTATTGCCACAGCACCAACAACAAGGTCATAGATTCCCGTCCCAGCCGGGAAGCCAACGCCATCCGGCGGCGGCGCGAGTGCCTGCATTGCCAGCGGCGCTTCACCACCTATGAGCAGGTGGAGGAATCCATGCCCTTGATCGTCAAAAAAGACGGTCGCCGGGAGCCTTTTCAGCGTTCCAAGGTCTATGAGGGCATCACCAAGGCCTGCGAAAAGCGTCCGGTCTCCATCGACGCCATTGAGAATTTCCTGGATGGCCTGGAACGGGAAATGCTGGAGTCCGGCCAGCGGGAAATCGCCTCCACCTGGATCGGCGAACGGGTGATGAACCAGTTGCGCCAGTGGGACGAAGTGGCCTACGTGCGCTTTGCCTCGGTGTACCGCCACTTCACGGACGCCACCGACTTCATGGAAGAAATCCGCCACCTCCTGGCCAGCCGCAAGGAGGAGAAAAAGGAGTAGTTGGGGGGAGGGCCAGGGGCCAGGGGCACAGGCGTCCTCGCCTGTGGAAGCCCCTGCCCTCCCCCCGAGCCCCCCTCCCAACCCCCATAAGAGAGAGGGTTTGAAGGGCTTGAATTCTTAGGGACAGTAACTC
>JBAVUP010000231.1:0-2216 GCA_049696835.1 Desulfobaccales bacterium | reverse complement strand
GCCTTCCCTTCTATGGAATTGTTGAGGATGGTAAGTTCCGGCACCGAGGCAGTGATGAGTGCGATTCGGGTGGCCAGGGGATTTACCGGAAGAGATAAGATTCTCAAATTCGAAGGCTGTTACCATGGTCACGGCGACAGTCTCTTGGTAAAGGCAGGTTCCGGAGCAACCACCTTCGGTATTCCGGATAGCCTCGGAATCCCTGAAGATCTGGCGAAGCATACTTTGACGGCATCCTATAATGATCTCGAAAGCGTTAGGACGTTGGTGAGCCGTTATCCTGAGCAGATCGCCTGCATCATTGTCGAGCCTGTTGCAGGGAATATGGGTGTGGTCCTTCCAGAGCGAGGATTCTTGGAAGGATTGAGAAAGATCTGCGATGAGCAGGGGATCCTTCTCATTTTTGATGAAGTAATCACTGGATTTCGGGTGGCCCATGGAGGCGCCCAGGAGCTTTATGGAATAAAAGCAGATCTCACCTGCCTCGGGAAGATCATCGGCGGCGGTCTTCCCGTGGGGGCTTATGGTGGAAAAGAGGAGATCATGGAGACCGTGTCTCCTCTTGGAGGGGTCTATCAGGCAGGGACACTTTCTGGAAATCCCCTTGCCATGGCGGCCGGCCTTGAGACATTAAAACTCCTTAAAACCAAAAAGGCTTATCAAGGCCTGGAGAAGAGGACTGCGTACCTGACCGAGGCCATATCTCGGAGTGCTGAGGAGAGAGGGATTCCTGTTACCCTCAATCGAAGCACGGGGATGTTCACCCTCTTTTTTACAGAAGGGCCGGTCAAGGATTATCACACGGCCAAGATGAGCCATACGAAGCGTTTCGCCCAATTCTTTATCGAAATGATGGAGCAGGGGATCTATCTTCCACCCTCTCAATTCGAGGCCTGGTTCATCTCTTTGGCCCATACCCAGAAGGACCTGGACCGAACCATTGAAGCCTGTGATTCGTCTTTCGGGAAAATTTAAGCGGCAAAGATAGCGACCAGAATAATAAAATCGACACTTTTTGAAGATAGAGACCTGTCCCCTCAAATGTCTCCTTATCTCTTCATCCTTCCATGAAAGATGAACTGCTCCGAGCTCTGAGAGAAAAGTTCCATTTCTCCGACTTTCGAAAGTGGCAGGAGGAGATCATCGATACCCTCCTGACCCGGCGCGACGTAGTCGTGGTCATGCCCACAGGAAGCGGCAAATCGCTCTGTTACCAGTTGCCGGCGCTGCTCCTGGACGGGGTGACGCTGGTCATCTCGCCCCTGATCGCACTGATGAAAGATCAGGTGGACGGACTGGTGCAGAACCAAATCCCCGCCACCTTCATCAACAGCGCATTGACCCCATCCGAGCAAGGGCAGAGGCTGAGGGAGATTCAGCAGGGCAACTATAAGCTGGTTTATATTGCCCCCGAGCGGTTTCGGAATCAGGGATTTATGGAGGGGATTCAATCCTGCCGCGTCTCGCTGTTTGCCGTGGATGAGGCCCACTGTGTCTCCGAATGGGGGCATGATTTTCGTCCCGACTATCTCCGTCTCAAAGCGGTTGTTGAAAAACTCAGCCATCCGCCTGTCGCCGCTTTGACGGCAACGGCCACTCCGGATGTCCGCCATGATATCATCACCCAGCTGGGTCTCAGGCAGCCGATCGCCTTCGTTGCCGGTTTTGACCGGCCCAATTTACGGTTTCATGTCAGGAAGGTGGAGGGGGAGAAAGATAAGATCGATGCGATCATGACACTGCTTAGAAAGGAGGCGCGGAGAGGAATCATCTACGCCGCCACCCGTAAGAATGTGGAGACCATTACCTTGACGTTGCAAGCCAATGGCTACAAAGCGGGAAGTTACCACGCCGGCATGGAGATGGAGTCCCGCAGGTCTGTCCAGGATCGTTTTATGGAGGGAAGCCTGCCGGTCGTGGTGGCGACGAACGCCTTTGGCATGGGCATCGATAAGGCGGACCTCCGTTTTGTCATCCATTATGACGTCCCCGGCTCCATCGAGGCCTATTACCAGGAAGTCGGCCGCGCCGGCCGTGACGGAAAGCCTGCGACCTGTCTGCTCCTCTTCAATTACGGGGACACGTTTACCCAGGAGTTCTTTATCGACGGAAGCTATCCTTCCCGCGACATGATCGAAAGGACGTACGAAGTCTTATGTGATATCGGGACGGATGAAATTGAAATGACCCAGAAGGCCCTGGCGGGACGCCTGGGT
>JBAVUP010000230.1:0-20829 GCA_049696835.1 Desulfobaccales bacterium | reverse complement strand
TGTGGCTGTGGGGGTGTTACCCGCCCAGCGCCCTGGAGCTGGATTACGGCAACTCGGTGCGGAACAACATCGCCCAACAGGTGGTAAATCCCCGGGCCGGGGATGAGCCGGCGCCCGCCGTGGGGCTGAACCCCCAGGCCGCCGCCAACGAGTTGGACAAGTATAATAAGAGCTTCAAGACGGAAGAAAAGAAAACCCTGGAAATGAAGCTATCTCAATAAGCCGGTCGGCACGCAACGCGGGAGGTGCGCGGGTTAGGAGAGACGGCAGCCATGATGATCGGGATGGTTAAGAGAGGATGGCAACAATCCGACGGCGCGCGGGGAATTTGGGCCGCCGGCCCCATCTGGGGGCGCCGCCTGGGAGTCCGGCGGGGGCTGGCCGGGCTGGCTCTCTTGGGGGCCTTGGCGGCGGCCGGGATCGGGTGCACCGCCCCGGCTACGGGCTACGGCCGAGCAGATGAAACGGCTATTTTAGCCAACGTGCGCCGGGATCCCGGAGAACTCTCCCGGGTGTTGCAAAATGCGCACTATTACAAATTAATGGGGCAACCGGCGTTGGCCCTCAAGGAATTGGAACAAGCCCACCAGCAGGACCCCGATAATCTGACCATCGTCAATACCCTGGCTCATAATTATGAAGAGCTGGGAAAGTTCGAGGCAGCCCGAAAACTCTACCAGGAGGCCCTTACCCGGCGCGGTCCCCAACCCACCCTGGCCAATAATTTATGTTTTTCCTATTATCTCCAAGGCCGCTACGCGGAGGCGGAGACCTGTTTTCGTCAAACCCTGGCCCAAGATCCCCAGAATACGGCGGCTCGCAATAACCTGGGGCTCCTCTATTGCCGCCTGGGGCGAGTGGAAGAGGCCCGCCGTTTGTGGCAAGAGGCCGAAGGTAAGGCGGCCGCCGACCGCAAGGTCAGCGAGGCCCTGGCGGCTCTGGGGATGAAAGAGACGAAAGGTTACGCCCAGGCGCCCAAACCTGCTCCAGCTTTGCGCCCGAAGGCGGCTCCGGTGAAGTCCGCGGCCCCGGCCCCGCCGCCCGTCGTGACCCCGAAGCAGGAACGCATCGTGGTCAAACCGGCGCCCGTTAAAGCCGAGGCGGCCCCCCTGGCCGCCAAACCGGTTGTGAAACCACCCGTGCCTGAGGCCCCCAAAGTGGCGAAGGCGGCTCCGGTTAAGGTCCCTGAGACCCCAAAGGCCCGGCCGGCGGCGAGTCCGGCCGCCCGCCCAGCGCCCCCCCTTCCCCCGGTCTACCTGAGCACCGCCGAGTTGCTGGATAACCCCATCGAGGTGCGGAACGGCACCTGGTCCCACAACCTGGCCCATCAGGTCAGGTCGCTGCTGAACCTGGAAGGCTATACGGTGCCTATCATCGGCAATCATATAGATTTCGGCGTGGAAAAGACGATCATTTTTTATCGGCCGGGAGCGGCGAAAGCCGCCCAGGCCCTGCGAGCCAATATCTTCCGGACGGCTTCCCTGGAGGAGACTTCCAAGCTCAAGGACCAGGTGGCCGTTAAAGTGCTGTTGGGGCGCGACCTCCTGGAACAGGCGGATTTGATGGCGCGCCTGGGCGAAGGCGAGGCCCAACCTTTACCTGCCGCCAAACAGCCTCCCAAACCCGATAAACTCCTGGCCGCCCCAGCTCCGGCGGAACGGCCGGCCCCCGGCAAGCAGGAATCTCAGGCCCTGCCCCCGAAAAAAGTGGCGCCGCCGGAACACCTCTTACCGCCCCAGTCCCGGGCTCCGGTGACCCAGAAGTTACCCGCAGTTGCGCCGGAACCCCTGACCGCGGCGGAACTGATGGACACCCCCATCGAGGTGCGCAACGGCACCTGGACCCACAACCTGGCCCATCAGGTCAGGTCGTTGCTGAACCTGGAAGGCTTCATGGTGGCCATCATCGGCAATCACCTAGATTTCGGCGCCCAAAAGACGATCATTTTTTATCGGCCGGGAGCGGAAAAAGTCGCCCGGGCCCTGGCCAGTAAGTTTTTCCCGGGGGCAACCCTGGAATCAAGCGAGAAGCTCAAGAAGGATGTGGGGGTGAAAATCCTTCTGGGGGCCGATCTCCTGCAATGCCCCAACCTGATGGCCCGCCTGGCCGCGGAGGGAAAAGAATAATGACGCCGGCGCGCCCTACCCGGCGGCTGCTGACCGCGGTGTTGATCTTGACTTTGCCGGTGCTGCTGAGTCATTGCTCCAAGAAAACTCCGGGGCCTACGGGCCTGTCGTTGGATGATATGGCCAAACTCCAGGCCATGCATGATCCCTGGCCCACCCAGCAGCAGGCCACGACGCCGGAGCAGTTACCCCCGGACCGCCTGGAGGCCCTGGGCGACTTAGCCTTAAAAAACCGGAACTTCGAGAGCTCCCTGGTCAATTACCTCCAAATCCTCAAGGATCACCCGGAGCGCTACGATCTGCGCTACAAAGTAGGGGTCATTTTTCTCATGTCCGGGAAGTTGGAGGCCGCCCAAAAGGAGCTGGCCATGGTGTTGGTGCACCGGCCGCAGATGCTCCTGGCGCATGAGGCCCTGGGGCTGGTGCTCCTGCAGCAAAAGCAATATGCCACGGCCATTGACGAATTTCAGTATGTTTTGGCCCAGGATAACCAGCGGTCCAAGACCCACTACCTGTTGGGAACCACCTTCCTGGAGTCCGGCCGCCCGGATAGGGCCATCCATGAGTTGAAAGCGGCATCGGCTATGGATCCTCACCAGGTAGCCGCCTTTATCGCCCTGGCCCAGGCCTATCTGCAGATCAAAGATTACCGCCAGGCCACCGCCACCCTCAAGCAGGCCCTGGCCCTGGCCCCGCAGAACAAAAGGATCTATCTGCTGCTGGGATCGGCGCTGGCCGCGCAGAAGCAATATCCCCAGGCCCTGGAGGCCTACACGCGTGGAGGCGATGAGGCTCAGGCCTATAACAATATCGGGGTGCATTATTTTATGGATGGGCAATACGAAGAGGCCGCCAAATGCTTCCAGCGCGCCATTGAACTCAGGCCCACCTTCTACCAGGAAGCCAAAATCAACCTACAGCGGGCCCTGGAAAAACTGCAGCAAGCCCGGGGGAACGGCGGTTAGAAGGTGGTCCCGTGGCAAAACCATGTGGGGGGCGGGGATATCCCGCCCTTATTTTTTGGCCTCCACAGGTTTAGCATGACACCTCCCCTGATCGCGGCCCCCGGCAATTCTCTGCTTTTCTCGGTTTCAGGTTCTTGATATGCTTAAAAAAGTCGTATAAGGTGGATAAACTCCCTCTTCACCGCCCAGAGGCATGGAAAAAGCTACCTTTAAGATCCGGCGCAAGATCATCCTGGCTTTCCTGTTCAGCCTGCTGTCGGTGCTGATTTTTTCGATATTCAGCTTCCAGGTCCACCGGGAAATCGGGCATCGCCTGAGGTTGTTGGAGCTGGCGGACGACCTGTTTCACAATATCCTGGAACTGCGCCGGGTGGAGAAAAACTTCTTCCTCTATCGCCAGCCGGCCAGTCTCGAGGAAGCCGAGACCTACGTGAAGCGCGTGGAAGACATCTACGTCAGCCACGAAGCCGAGATCCTGCGCCTGCAGAAAGCTCCGGGGGTCCCGGAGTTTCCCCGCATTTTGGGTCGCTACCAGGCGATTCTGAACCAGATTAAGATCCGCATTCCTCAACCGGCCGCCGACCTGGAAAATCAGAATTTTTTCCCCCTGGAGGAGAATCTGCGCCATCAGGGCCAGGAGCTGCTCAACATGACCGAAAAATGGGAAAAGGATGAGCGGCTCCAGATCGATCGCCTGTTTCAGCGGGCCATGTTCCTGTTCATCATTTCCGTGGTGGTGTTCCTGGCCCTGGGAATCGTGGTGGCCTTCTACCTCTCCCGGATGCTGGTGCAGCCCATGTTCCAGATGCAGCAGGCCATGGACAAGATCGCCCACGGCGATTTCACCCCGCTGCCTACCACGAATGGCTCCTCGGAGGAATTCTTTGCCCTGTTCCGGGCCTTCAACCGCATGATCCACGAGCTGGAGGTGCATCAGGAGGAACTGGTGCAGTCCCGGAAAATTGCCGCGGTGGGCACCCTGACCTCGGGAATCGCCCATGAACTGAACAATCCCATCAACAACATCGTGCTGACCGCGGAGGCTTTGCAGGAAGATTTTCGGCATTTGCCCCAGGAGGAAGCCCTGGGGCTGATCCATGATATCCTGATGCAGTCCGAGCGGGCCTCGGAGATCGTCAAGGGCCTGTTGGATTTCTCCCGGGCCGAGCACCCGGAATTTGAAGCGCTGACCATCGGCGCCATCATTCAGGATACCCTGAAGCTGGTGCGCAACCAGTTAACGCTCTCCGGCATCCATGTGGAGCAGGATATCCCCCCCGACCTGCCGCCCATCCGCGGTGAAAAGAAGAGTCTGCAACAGGTCTTCCTCAACCTGTTCATCAATGCCATCCAGGCCATGCTGGACGAAGGCACCCTGCACATCGGCGCCCACGTGTCCCCGGACGGCCGGTGGATGGTGGTCGAGGTCACGGATACGGGGGTGGGCATCGATCCGAAGCATCTGTCCCAAATCTTCGACCCGTTCTACACCACCAAACAGGTGGGGCGGGGCACCGGCTTGGGCCTGTCGGTGTCTTACGGGATTATTGAGAAACACGGCGGCCACATCGACGTCAAGAGCCGCAAAGGGGAGGGTTCCACCTTCACCGTCACCCTCCCCGTTAATCAAGAGGCCTGAGCGGTGGGGGACGGAAAGCAGGAGTACGATGAATATTGCCGTAGTGGATGATGAGGTTATCGTCCAGAGAAGGCTCCAGGCCGCCCTGTGTCTGGAAATCTTTCTGTCGTCCGGCGTCTTTTGCGATGAAGTGCTGGCCTTCGCCCGGGCCCAGAGTTCTCTACAGTTCATTATCATGGGGTGGCCGGAGGATACGCGCCGGGAGCGGTATCCCGGGTGCGCCGCGGCCTTGAAAAGCCTGGACCGGCACTTCGACGGGGAAATCCTCCTGGTGCAGGGCCAGGGGAAGGTCACCCGCCTCATGGATCTTTAACGCCATCAAAGGAGGGGAGAGCGCCACATGTTCTGGAATCTTTATCTACCACTGGCTGGCAACAGCACCAACATCTTGCTTCTCTTCGGCCTGGGAGGCGCCGTCGGGTTTCTTTCCGGGCTGTTCGGCGTGGGGGGCGGGTTTCTCATGACGCCGCTGTTGATCATGGTGGGCATCCCGTCCACGGTGGCGGCGGCCTCGGACTCCAACCAGATCGTGGCGGCCTCCACCTCCGGCAGCTATGCCCATTACCGCCTGGGCAACGTGGATTTCAAGATGGGGCTCCTCCTCGTCATCGGTGGCGTGATCGGGGGCACCGTGGGGGTGCAATTCATCAAGATACTCCGGGCCATGGGCAATGCCGACTTCGTCATCAAGATCACTTACGTGGTCATGCTGGGGGTCATCGGCTTCTATATGTTCATGGAAAGCCTCCAGAGCCTGCGGAAAAAGCCCCTAGCCGTGGAGAGCAAGCGGGTGGAGCCGGGCAAGGTCTCCTTGTACAACCGCATGATCCAGGCCCTCCCCTACCAGATGCATTTCGACAAGTCGGGGGTGACCCTGTCGCCGCTGCTGCCTCTCATCTTAGGGGTCTTCGTGGGCATCCTGGCGGCCATCATGGGTGTGGGCGGGGGCTTCATCATGGTGCCGGTGATGGTCTACATGCTGCGCATGCCCATGCACGTGGTGGTGGGCACCAGCCTCTTTCAGATCCTGTTCACCTGTATCAACGTCACCATCATGCAGTCCATCTCCAACCATACGGTGGACATGGTCCTGGCCATCATCCTGCTCTTGGGCTCCACCTTGGGGGCCCAGTTCGGAGTGCGCCTGAGCAAGCGCCTCAAGGCGGATCAGCTCAAAATACTCCTGGCCTCCATCGTCTTGGTGGTGATGGTGCAGATGCTGGTGAGCCTGATTCTGCCGCCCCATCTCCTGCTGGCGCCTAAGGGTGGGCACTAAAATGAAACAGCAGACCTATATCTCCTTTATGGTCGCGGGGTTGGCGCTGGCTTGGCTGCTGGCCGGGTGGCTGCCGGCCCGGGCGGCGGAACCGGCTCTCAAGGTATCTCCCGAAAAGGTCGAAATCGGCGCTTTTTTTCAGGGGCAGACGGTAACGGTGTCGGGCACCATCCCGGCCGGGGCCCAGGCGGTCCTGGAGGTGATGGGGTCCAGCGCCGAGGAGCACCTCATGCGCAAGGGGCGCCGGGGCGGGTTATGGATGAATGTGGGCGAAATCCTGGTCCACGACGCCCCGTCCCTTTACCTGGTCATGAGCACCGACAAGCAGTTGCTCACCAACGCGCCGCCAGCGGCCACCTGGGGCTACCGGGCCCTGGAGCAGCGCATTTCCTTCACCGGCCGCATCGAGGCGGCGGAGCGCCAGAAGTTTCTGGAGCAATTTCTCGAGCTCAAGGAGAGTGAACATATTTACGCCACCCGGCCCGGAGCCCTCACGGTGAAGGCCGGCTCCGGCGGTGAGGTCGCGGTTACGGGCAGCTTTACCCTGCCGACCAACACCAGGCCCGGCACTTATAAGGTCCGCCTGTCGGTGATCGCCGACGGCAAGGTGGCGAGCCGCACCGACGCCGACCTGACGGTGGCGCTGGTGGGCTTCCCGGCCTTGATGGCCTCCATGGCCTACCAGCACGGGGCCGCCTATGGGGTGATCGCGGTGGTCATCGCCATCGTCACCGGTTTTGCCATGGGCTTCCTCTTTAAGGGGGGAGGCGGGCACTGAGGGCGCAACGCCGGGTTGGTGGCCGGTGGGGGGGGCGCTTCCCGGATTATCTTGGTGTAACGGGGAGTTTCCCCTTGATGGAAGCGGTCAGGGCGTCTAATGTATGAGCATCTTCCTGCCCTCGGCCTCCGCCGGGGGAGAGGGAAGTCGGTGGAGGAATACACCGCATGTGGCAAGCGCTCCACAATCTCTGGGAACGGCTAGCCGGACACAAGCCGGATCTGGTGGCCTTTCCGGAGATTTTTGAGCATTTCCAGGCGCTGCTGCAAGATCACCAGCGGGTCATGGAGCTCATTGCCGACCTGGGGGAAAAATCCGGCGGGGAGTACATCTTTGACCGCAAGTACCTGATCGACACCACCGAAGCCATTCAGACGCTGCTCCTGCGCATGGTGAAGGGCTTAAATCTCATTACGCACAACCGTTATCTGGACCTGTTTGCGGCCATTGATCGTATCTTCATCCCCCTGGGGGCGGAACTCCGGGGCCGGCTGGTGCTGTCCAAAGAGATGCCCCTGGTGATGCCGCTGTCGGAGGCGCCGCCGGATCGTCCCGAGCTTATCGGCGGCAAGGCCGGTCACCTGGCGGTGGCCCTCCAGAACCTGCACCTGCCGGTGCCGAACGGCTTTATCATCACCACCCGGGCTTACCGGCTCTTCCTGGAACATAATCACCTGGAGGAAAGGATCCACGCCCTGCTGGAGGGCTGGGTGGCGGAGGAGCAGGACGAACGCCAGGCCTCCCGGCAGATCCAGTACGGCATCCTGGCGGGGGTGGTGCCCCACGAAGTGGCGGGGGAGATCAAACGCCAGGCGGAGCGGGGCGGCAAGGATTGGGCCGTCCGCAGCAGCGCCTACGGCGAAGACGGCGAACTGTCCTTTGCCGGCCTGCACGAGAGCCTGCTGAACGTCCCACCCCGGGGCATCCTCAAGGCTTATAAACAGGTGCTGGCCAGTCTCTATTCCCCCGAGGCCCTGATCTACCGGCAGCAGATGGGGATGCTGGGGGAAGAGGCGGCCATGGCGGTGCTGTGCCAGGAGATGATCCCCAGCCGGGTCAGCGGGGTGGTGCACACCCTGGACGTCAGCGGCCAGGAGTCCGATTGCATGGTGCTGTTCGCCTCCTGGGGCCTGGGCCGCACCGTGGTGGAGGGCAGAGGCCCGGTGGACCGCTACGTGGTGGAGCGGGATTATCCCCACCTTATCCGGGTGCAGGAAATTGCCAGGAAAGAACGGCAGGTGCGGGCCATGGCCGGCGGCGGCGAAGAAGAGGTGTCGGTCCCCCCGGAGGACCAGAGCAAAGAAACCCTCTCCGAGGCCGCGCTCCAGACCCTGGGGCGCTGGGCCCTGACCCTGGAGCGCTACTTCAAACGCCCCCAGGAGATCGAATACGGCCTGGATCAAGCGGATAACTGTTGGATCCTGCAATCCCGGGCCCTGCAGATCCCTAAGGCCAAGGTCCCCCCGCGCCAGGATATCTGCGAGACCTGCGCCCAATACTCCGTCCTGATCCAGGACGTCGGGGTGGTGGCCCATGCCGGCGTGGGGGCGGGCATCGTGGCGCAGGTCGTCACGGACGCGGATATGGCCCGGTTTCCCGACGAGGCCGTGCTGGTGACCAGATATACGGCTCCGTGGCTGGCCCGTATCGTGCCCAAGGCGTCGGCCATCGTGGCGGAGCGGGGCTCCGCCGCGGGCCATCTGGCCACCATCGCCCGGGAATTCCGGGTGCCGACCCTGGTGGGGGTGGAACGCGCCTCGGAGATCCTGCTGGAAGACATGAAGGTCACGGTGGACACCAAGCAGCGGATCATCTACGAGGGCCGGGTGAAAGAACTGCTGCAATATGAACTGGTGGAGTCCCTGGCCTTTGAGGACGCCCCGGAATTCCGGCTGCTCCGGCGGATTTTGGCCCGCATCGCCCAGCTCCATCTCATCGATCCACAGGACTCGAATTTTACCCCCGAGGGCTGCACCTCCGTCCACGACGTCATCCGGTTCATCCACGAAAAGGCCGTGGAAGAATTGATGGACCTGCCCCGGTTTGTCAAGCGCTTCAAGGGCGTCCGGATTTTTACCCTGGTGTCGGACATCCCCCTGGGTCTGAAGGTTCTGGACCTGGGCGGGGGGATCGCCCCCGAGGCCACGGGGACCAAGCTCCTGCCGGAGCACATCCGGTCTTTGCCCATGAAGGCCCTGTGGAAAGGGCTGTCCGGCCCCGGGGTCTGGAGCACCGAACCCGTGCCGGTGGACTTTAAGGGGATGATGTCCAGCCTTACCAAGACCTGGGCCGAAACCCCCGGGGCCACCACCGTCACCGGCTTCAACCTGGCGGTGATCAGCGAAACCTATATGAATCTGCACCTGCGGTTGGGCTACCACTTTAATCTGGTGGATGCCCGTATGGAGTCCGAGGCCCCCCGGAACCACATCTATTTCCGTTTTGTGGGCGGGGTGACCGACCTCACCCGCCGGTCCCGAAGGGCCCAATTGCTGGACAAGATTCTCTCCCAATTCCACTTTAAGGTGGACACCAAAGGTGATCTGGTGGTGGCCAAGGTGCTCCATCTGCCCCGGGAAGACATGGAGCAGCGCCTCCAGGCCCTGGGCCGGCTGATCGGGTTCACCCGCCAGTTGGATATTCAGTTGCGCAGCGATGAAGACGTCCCGGAATTTGTGGAGGCTTTTTTTCACCAAAACTCCCGGTTAAGGGAGAAGCCCCCGGAAGGAGGAAGCTATGACGGAAAATAAGCTCAGAATATTGGTGCTGGACGACGAACCCATTGTGTGCAAGCGCTTGCAGCCGGCCCTGGAAAAGCTGGGATTCGAAGTGGACACCTTTACCCAAAGCGTCGAAGCCATGCATCAGATCCAACAGACCGCTTATGACATCATCATCACGGATCTCAAGATGAAGGAGATCGACGGCATGCAGTTTCTGGAAGAGGCCAAAAAGCGGCATCCCCAAAGCGAGGTGATCGTCATCACCGGTTTCGCCACTATGGAGACCGCCAAGCAGTCCTTTCAGAAGGGGGTGTTCGATTTTATCGCCAAGCCCTTTAAATTGAGCGAGATTCAGGACGTGGTGACCCGGGCGGCGGCCAAGATTCGCGGGGGTGGAGCCTTGTGAGGCGCCGGCCCTGACGGGAAAGCCGGGCGAGATGGCGCGAGACCCGGCGAGGGAACGCTGCCGGCGCCGCGCGCCCTCCGCTTATACACCAACCGAGTAAGGGAGAATTGCATATGATGAAAACCCTGGTAGCCATCGAAGTGGACCTGGCCTCCAGTATGGCCATCCGCTATGCCTGTGATCTGGGCAACCTGATCCCCATGGAGCTTTTCCCGGTCTATGTCAAGGCGCCGCCGCCGGAGGTGCCCGCCACGGGCACGGGATGGGTCCGGCATACCTGGGAACGGGAAGTCGTCGCCATGGGCAAGGAGGAGATCCACGAAATGCTGGCCTCGGAGCAGGAAACCTGCCCTCTGCTGCAAGAGCCCCGGGTGATCTATGGGGATCGGGAATACGAACTGCTCAAGATCGTGGGCCAGGAGACCTTCTCACTCTACGTGGAAGGGGCGCCTTACCCCTTCAACCCGGCGAACATCCATCGGCGCCTGCACTCCAAATTCTACCAGAAGTTGGCCAGCCCCCTCATCTGGCTGCGGGTGCTGCGGAAGATCCACCAGGTCCTGGTGGTGTGCCCGGACCTGGCCGGGGGCCGGGCGGTGCTCCCCATCATACAGAATCTGTGGGCCGGCTGCGCCACCCCGGTGCACCTGGCCATGCCCCCCCGGGAAGGCTATGGCGGTCCCGGCGACGCCCTGCGGGAAGAAGCCCGGAAGGTCATGGGCGCTATGGAGGGCGCCGGGTGTACCGTGGAGGTGAAGGAAGTGGCCGACTGGTCCTCCGGGGGCCCGGAGCCGGCCATGCTGAAGGATTACGGGTTGGTGGCCGTGCCCCTGGAGCGGGCGGTGAAAAAAGACCATATCCGCCTGCAGTGGCTGGCCCAGGTGAAAAGCCCCATGATGCTGGTGCTGTATTGATGGCGATTTTGCCGGTTCCCCGGCCCGGCTGGGGAACGAGGATGTAAAGGCCAGTCATTAAGGATTTAACATGCCTGACGATAATGAAAAAGACGTCTCTTCCCTGCAGGGCGAAGAGCTCATCAAGGCCATGGAGGATTGGGCCGAACGGCGGGAACACCTGGCCGAGGACCGCACCGCCCTGGCCCAGTTTCGCACCAAGCTGGCGGAAGAACGGACCGCCCTGGCGCACAAGCGCACGGAGCTGGCCAATAAAAGAACCGACTTGGCCGAGGGCCGCACCGAGCTAGCCAATAAAAGAACCAACTTGGCCGAAGGCCGCACCAATCTAGCCAATACCCGGACGGAATTGGCTAAAAACCGCACCTCCTGGGCCCAGGAACGCACCGAGCTCTCCACCAAGCGCACCGATTTGGCCGAGGGCCGCACGGGCTTGGCCGGCGAGCGCACCAAACTGGCTCATGGCAGAACCGAGCTGGCCGAAAAGCGCACCGGGCTGGCTGAGGGCCGCACCGAGCTGGCCAATAAGAGAACCGACTTGGCCGAAGGCCGCACCAATCTGGCCCGGAAACGCACGGAGATGGCCGAGTCCCGGACCAACTGGTCCCAGTCCCGCACCGAATGGGCCGAGATGCGCAACAAACTGGCGGAAATCCGCACCCGCATGAGCGGCGCCCGCACCGGCCTGGCCCAATCGCGCACCAACCTGTCCCAATACCGCACCCTCCTGGCCAAACAACGGACGGAGCTCTCATATTTACGCACCGGCCTGACCTTCATCGCCCTGGGGACCTTATTCACCCGGATTTTCGGGCTGGGTCCCTGGTCCGCCATTGACGCGCTCATCACGGCGGTGGGGATATTCAGTATCGCCATGGCCATCAAACTCTTTGTCAAATCCTACCGGGTCGAGCGCAAGATGTTGAAACAACTGGAGAAGGAGCTGGAACCGGAAGCCATTGACAAGCGCATCGAGCAGTCCACGCAGTCCCATAAATTCAGTTCGTTCACCTAGCCAGGTAAAGGTTGAGCAGTTGTTCCGAACCGCGTTCACCATAAGAAAAAGAATCATTATCGCCGCAGTCATTCAAGCGATTGTCATATGCCTGATTTGCGTGTTCGGATATTTATCGTTCAAAGCGGTCTTAACCAAATTACAGGCTATTGAGATCATCGATGATGTCAATATCTCCTTTTTGGAAATGCGCAAGGCCGAAAAAAATTACTTTCTCTACCAGGACCTGGGTTCCCTCGATGAGTTACTGCAAATCGGCAAAGTGCAGTATGATGTGCTCCAATCTTCCCGGTCGTACCTGGTTTCAAGTGTGCATGGTTTAAGTGACCAAGAATATAAGAGCTTGCTCCATAACCTCAGATATTATTTGGAATTGGTTCAGCAAGCTCTCCACCATAAACCAATTCCCCCGCAGTCAGGGGCGGAGATCAGGAACCTGGGCCATGAACTTACCGAACAATCGGCCACCCTCCTTGCCCGGGAACGGAAGACGGTCAGCTATATCGTCAGCTATAACCTTATTATGCTCATTGTCTCCCTGGGGATCATTTTCATCATCCAGGTCCTTCTCTGGCAGTATTTTTTCCGATTTATTATTAAAGAGATCTCCATCATGGAACAAATGATCAAGATGGTGTCCGAAGGGCGTTTCCATGAAGTGGCGGTCAGCACCATCGCCCCCAATAACGAAATCCAGGTTGCCGTCCAGGCCATCACGGATATGGCCCGGGAACTGGAAAAGCGGGAACAGGAGCTGATGCAATCCGGCAAGCTGGCCTCCCTGGGGGTCCTGATCTCCGGCGTGGCCCATGAGTTGGGGAATCCCTTGAACAATATTTCTTTGATCGCCCAAACCTATTTGAGTCTGTACGATCTGCTGGGAGATGAAGATAAGAAAAATTACATGGGAGACGTCTATACCCAAAGCGAGCGCATCAAAAAGATCGTGGAAAATCTCCTGGATTTCTCCCGGCAAAAGAAACAGGAGTTGCATGACTGGCAGGTCGGCGATATTGTGCAACGCAGCCTCGCCCTGGTGGCTAACCAGTTAAAAATCTCCAAAGTTGGGCATCACGTGGCCATCGCCGATAACTTGCCGCCCATTTCGGTGGACGCCCCCCAGATCCAGCAGGTCCTGGTCAACCTGTTCATCAATGCCATTCAGGCCATGCCCCAGGGGGGGGAACTGTGGATCGAAACGACGTACGAGCCGGAACCCAGCCTGGTCGTCCTAAGGGTGCGAGACACCGGCACGGGCATCAAAAAGGATATTCTGCCGAATATTTTTGATCCCTTTTTTACCACCAAAAGCACCAAGGGCACCGGTCTGGGATTGTCCGTGAGTTATGGCATCATCCGGCAGCATCACGGGGAAATTTCGGTGGAAAGCGAAGAAGGCCACGGCACCACGTTTATTATTAAGCTGCCAGCCAAGGGCAAGGATAAAGGGGAATGAAATCATGGCCAAGAAAATTGTGGTGATTGATGACGAAAAGATTGTCTGCGACATGGCGAAAAAGATCTTGGAAGCCGAAGGCTATGAGGTGGAAACCTTTACCGACAGTGAATTGGCCCTGCAACGGGTCAGGAGCGCGCAATTCGATCTGGTGATTACCGATCTGAAAATGGAACATGTCAGCGGCATGGATATCCTGAAAGAAGTGAACAAACTCTACCCCCAAACCCGGGTGATCATGCTCACGGCTTATGCCACCCTGGATGCCACCATCGAGGCCATCCGGGAGCGCATTTATGATTTTTTCCCGAAGCCGGTGAAGATCGAGGAATTAAAGATTTCGGTGAAGAAAGCCTTGGGCGATTAACCGGACGGGGGTGAGGTCCGCAAGAGATGTCGTAAACCAAAGAAAGGGGAAGGACCATGAAAATTCTGTTCGCCGGGGATGAATATCCCTACAGCGCCTATGCCCTCAAGGAAGCCGTCCGACTGGCCATGAACACCTGGGCCGATGTGACCCTGGTGGCCGTGTCCCCCGCCGAAGCCGCGGTGCAGTCGGGTGAGGATCATATCCTGGCCCAGGCCTTACATGGCTATCGCGAGACCTTTCTGGCCAGCGCCGGCGGCGAAGGCTCACCCTATGCCCTCGGGACGCCGCGCTACGAGTGGATTCCCGTCAAAGGTGGGCGGTGGGAAGAGCTGCTGGTGACCCGGGGGGCCAAGCGAGATGTGACGGTGTGCCTGAGGATCGGCAATGTGGCCCAGGAGATCCTGGTGGAAGCCCGGGAGGCAGAGAGTGATCTCATCGTGCTGGGATGCACCAAGGGGGGCCAATGCAGTTGGGAAGGCGCGGCGCCGGTGCCCCAGCGCGTGGTGAATGACGCCGACTGCTCCGTGCTCCTGGTTAAAGAGGAACAGCCCATCAGCCGCATCCTGGCGTGCCTGGACCAGAGTTACATCAGCCAGGATTCCCTGGAGATGATCAACCAGATGGCCACCCTGCATGGGGCGCAGCTGGAGTTGATCGGCCTGTCCCAGGAAGGGTCCATGAAAAAAGACGTGTACCGGCGGCTCATCGAGATCGGCGATTATTATGAGGATCGCCAGATCAAGGTGACCACCCGCTTAACCGAGATCGCCGATTTTGAGGGCCTCATCGACCAGGAAGTGCAGCAGGACCTCCTGGCCCTGTGGATGGGGAAGAAATCCCTCTTGGATCGATTCTTTCCCCGGGATTGGGCCGGGCGCTTTGTGAGCAAATGCCAGACTTCGGTTCTGGTGATGCGGTAATCCCAACTGAGAGACCATGAAAGGGCAAGCCGCTCAACCATGCGGAGGCCCATGCGCAGCGGGAGGAACAAGATGAAAATTCTGGTGGCGGTGGATAAAAGCGAAGAATCGCAGCAGGCTCTCCGGTATACCTGCCATTTGCTGGAACATTTCGAGGCCGACGTGGACGCCCTCTACGTCAAAGAAGACGTCGTGGAGTCCGTGGCGGAAAGCTCTTATGCGCCCTTTACCACCCGGAAGGATGTGGAAAAGGCCATCGAAGCCGAGGCGGAAAAGACGGTGGAGGAAATTTTCGAGGCCTGCGAGATCTGCCTGGGCGGCAAAGTACCCTGCTCGCCCCTGGTGGCCGTGGGCGATCCCGCCGAGGAGATCCTTAATGCCGCCAACGAAGGCTACTACGACCTGATCGTCATGGGCTCCCACGGCCGCTCCTCCCTCCGGGGGTTCTTTCTGGGCGCGGTGCACGCCAAGATTCTGCATCATGCCCTGCAACCTGTGCTCCTCATGCGGAATTTCCGGCCGATCCAAAAAATCCTGGTGGCCTACCGGGGGTCCCAGTGCGACCAGGGGGCCCTGGAGTTCATCGCGCCGCTGTTTGCCAAGCAGAAACCGGAAATCACCATCCTGCACGTCCAGGAAACGGAGTTGGGGGAAACCCCCGAATTCGCCGAGTCCTGCCTGCTCACCGGGGAAGAAACCTTGAAGCATTACGGCTTCGCCCCCATCAAAAAGATGGCCAAGGGCGACTTTGTGGATGAAATCCTCAAGGCGGTGGCCATTGAACGCTACGACCTGCTGGTGCTGGGGGCCTACGGCCACAAGCGGCCCAAATATTTGAAGATGCTGAGCGACGAGGCCCTCAATCTGGTGCGCCTCACCACCCGCCCGGTCCTGGTGTATCGGGACAAGAGCGACATGTAAGGGGCCCCTTCGGCGTCGCCCGGGGTGAGGAATTTGACAAAAAAAAGGGCCAGAACGTAAGGCTTGGGAAGTCCAAGTCCCCCTTTGAAAAAGGGGGATTTAGGGGGATTTTCAATGGATTGTCATGAAATCCCCCCTGACCCCCCTTTAGGAAAGGGGGGGTAAAAACTGGGTTTTCCTCTGACCCCGGGGGAACTGACTGCAATTCGCCGTTTCCCTAATTTCCTGGTTTGCCCCAACCCATCGATTCCCTTACACTTTCTGGTCTTCCTGATCTGCCGTCTCCTGCCTCCGGATGGCGTAATGTTCCTTGACAACCGGGGGCTGCCGTGATAGATAATTTATTTAACTTCTCAATATTACAGGCCTTTCATGCCCCCAGCAACTAAAGCCGCCGTGCATCCCGGCACCCTCGACACTTACATCAGCGCCTGCGTGGCCCTGGCCCAAGAGAGATTACACCACTTTCCCTCCCTGACGGCAATTGCCGGTCGGGAAAAGGAGATCAACCGCTACCCCCGCCTGGAACTTCTGCAAGAGCCCCGGCAGATCCTGGTGTTGGCCGAAGACGACGGCGACTCGACGCGCCGGGCCCGGGCCCAGGCCGCCCTGGCCCGGGGCGACATCCTGTTGGAACATGCCGCCGCGGGTGAGGGTACCCGCTTGATGCTGGGCTCCAAGTATTTCCTCGACCTGGCCCGGGAAATCACCGTGGCGCGGGCCGCCCACCTCATAAGTCAGGAGACCGGCCGGGTGATTGGGCCCGAGGAGGTGGCGGCCCAACTGGCGTGCTCCCCCCAGGATCTCCTCCCCATCTCCCTGGGAAGCCGCCACATGCTCCAGCTCGCCTTTGACCTGGAAAACCTGGCCCGGGAACTGGGCGAGTCGCCCCGGGAGGTGCTCGGACGTCAGCATCTGTTGATCATCATCGGCCGGGAAATGTTGGCCCACATCGAAAAAGATTTCTACCAGTGGCACTTTTTCGGCTTCAACCCCGCCCAGGTCTATTTTATGGTGCAGGAGGGCTTTCACGGCCTCAGCCTGAATGGGGGGAGATTTATCTACGATGTCCATAGCCCCTGCCGCCTCCACAACCACGGGCAGATGGTGATGCAGCAGACCATGGACCACCAGCTCTTCACCCTGATGGGGGCGCATCCCTGGGAAAAGACTTTTCACTCGCAACGGCAGGTGGCTGACTGGCTCCAGGATTTTGCCGATAAAATTTCGTATAATATCGAAGACCTGGATTATCTGACGGGTTCCCTGGATTTCCATGGCCTGGGGTTGGCCCTGGAACTGGGAGAGCAGGGCTACCACATGGTCATGGAAGTGATGGCCAATAATCCCGCCAAGCCCCAGAAAGGCGGCATGCTGGCCTGGGACCCGGAACTGGGGAGGGATGTGATGATCGAAAGCTTTCAGCTGGGCGACATCAAAAACGAGGAGATCACGTTCCTGAACCGCAATTTCAACCACTATCCCAGCCCCGGGGTGTGCTGGGGCCGGATTCAAGCGGAAGGTTTGCCTATGCCCATTGCCGTCAAAGACGGATTTCTCTATTTTCAGCCGGTCCAAGGGGATATCAATTTTCTCGTGAAGACCGCGTTTTTCCGGCGCCAGCAGATGCGCCCCATCCGGAATTTAAAGAGCCCGGCGGCCCTGCCCCTGGCCATCAATCGCCTATATGCCCAGGACCAACAGCCCGGCTTTCAAGAATTCGCCGAACAGTGTTATCAGGGATACCCATGAGTCCGCCTCGGAAGATGTTTGTCAATGCCGCAGATCCGGAGGAATTCCGGGTCGCCATCGTCGAAGAAGGCCAACTGGAAGACCTGGCCCTGGAGTCGGCCTCCCGGGAACCCACCAAGGCCAATATCTATAAGGGCACGGTGGTCAATATCGAGCCCGGCCTGCAGGCCGCGTTCGTCAACTACGGCGGAGAGCGCCACGGGTTCTTGCCGCTGCCCGAAGTGCATCCCGACTATTACCTGGAAAAGCCCCAGAGCAAGGCCAAGACCAAGATTCAGCGGGTGCTGCGCAAAGGCCAGGAGCTCATCGTCCAGGTCTACAAAGAAGAGTCGGCCTCCAAGGGCGCCTATCTCAGCACCTACATTTCGCTCCCCGGCCGCCGCCTGGTGCTCCTGCCCAAGCAGAGCCACCTGGGGGTGTCCCGCAAGATTGAGAATGAAGAGGAGCGCCAGCGCCTCAAAGAGCTGACCCAAAAATTGGGACTGCCCCCGGAGATGGGCCTGATTATCCGCACGGCCGGCGAAACCAGCAAAACCCAGGATCTGGCCAAGGATATGAAATATCTCCTCAAGCTCTGGGAGAATATCAAGCAGGCCGCGGCCGCCCACCCGGCCCCCTGTCTCCTGCACCGGGACCTGGACCTCATCACCCGGACCGTCAGGGATTATTTTTCCCCGGATATCAAAACCATCCTGGTGGATAACAAAGAGGTCTTCCAGACCCTGCGCACCTTTATCCTGGAAATGTCCCCCCGGCACGTCCACACCCTGAAGCTCTACAAGGACAATCTGCCCATCTTTACCCGCTACCAGCTGGAAGACCAGATGGAGCTCATCTACTCGGAGCGCGTGCCTTTGAAATCCGGCGGCTCCATTGTCATCAATCCCACCGAGGCCCTGGTCTCCATTGACGTCAACTCCGGGCGCTGCACCAGCCAGAAGGAAATTGAAGATACGGCCCTAAAGACCAACCTGGAGGCCGCCGATGAGGTCGCCCGGCAGCTCCGCCTCAGGGACTTGGGGGGCTTGGTGGTCATTGATTTCATTGACATGAAGGATAAGAAGCACCAGAAGGAAGTGGAGCAGGCCCTGAAGCACAGCCTGAAAAAGGACAAAGCCCGGGTCACCGTGGGGACCCTGTCCAAGTTCGGGCTGCTGGAACTCTCCCGCCAGCGCCTGCGTCCCACCGCGGAGGTCAGCGCCTACACGGTTTGTCCCTCCTGCCAGGGGCGGGGCCGGATTAAAAGGATGGATTCCCTGGGACTGAGCCTGCTCCGGCAACTCTCCACTCAGATAACCCAAGGCCAGTTCCAGGAGGTCCGGGCCTTGGTGCCCCTGGAAGTGAGCAATTTCCTCCTGAACAAGAAACGCAAAGAAATCCTCAACCTGGAGGAGCATTACCATCTCAAGATCGTGGTGCTCCCCAAAGAAGGCCTGGGTCCCGAAGAGATTCAGGTGGAATATATCAAGCGGGAGCCCTCGGAGCCCAAACCCGCCCCTGAGGCCAGGCCGGTTCCCGAAAGCAAGCCGGCTCCTGAAGCCAGAGCGGCCCTCGAGGCCAAACCCCGGCGCACTTCCTCATCCCGACGGCGAGGCAGCTCCCGCCGCAAGGCCGAACCCAAACCGGCCGCGGCTGAACCTCGAGATGCCGGTGCGCCCAAGCCGGAAGACCATGGGCCGCGCGCCGCCGCGACTGCGGCTATCACTGAGCCCGAGTAAATAAATGGAAACCACTTCCACTCCAGGATTCATTAAGGAAACACCATGGGACTTTCCCGAGAGCCCCACCCCGTAGCATCTTTTCGTGGTTTTCCTGTGGTCCTGGTGGTATCGGTGGTGTTTCTCATGAGGAGTTTTTCAGTCTTAGCGATCCCATGAAAAAAGTGGATTCCACCTGGTCTTTGGTCAATTTTATTGCAATCATTTTTTTATTAACCATTGGTGTATATATTGTTGTTAGGGCCTATTTGTTATCGATGACACATGATGAAGCATTAACCATCTTGAGTCAGGGCTCACAATCATATTTAAATATTTTATTATATAATAAGGGCATCCGAGCCAATAATCATTTGATTAATTCATTATTAGTTAGATTTGTCATTGGGATTGTAGGATATAAAGCTTTCTTCATTAGGTTGGGTGGTTTATTGGGGGGTTGTTTATATATTTATGGCGCTTATAAATTATCCCAAAAATTGTTTTCCGGAACATGGCTTTTTATTTTGAGCCTGGTGTTATTAATTCTTAATCCATATGTATTAGATTTCTTCTCATTAGCTCGGGGTTATTCTTTAGCTTTGGGATTTTTAATTGTAAGTTTATTATATTTCTTTAATAGTTATGATGATAGCGGGCCGGAAGAAGCCTTAAGATATAAAATTAAGTCATTTGTTTTAATGTCTTTTGCAGTTATTTCTAACCTAAGTTTTTTAAATGTTTACGTTGCCCTTATCGGTGCCTATTTTATAATAGAATTTATGGTGACTTACTCCACAACAAAGAATAATCTGTCGTTCAAAGTATTAAATGATAATTTTAAAAAAGACTTGCTCCATATTTTTATTATTACACTAGGTTTATTCGCCTTGATACTTTTGCCATTGCTAAAAATGGCTATCAAAAAACAATTCTACGGTGGCAGTACAGGTTTTTGGCATGATACTGTTACAAGCCTCATACAATCTTCTCTATATGGGAAAGAATATTTTAATTCTTATAATGTATTTAATATTTTTATAATAATTATTGGATTCTTAATTTTTATTAATTTCGCAATTAAATTTTATAAAAAAGACCCATTAAATTCTTCGGATAAACAATTAATTATAATTTCATCAATAATAGTTCTGACAGCACTCAGCATCATTTTTCAAAATATATTGTTTGGCACGCCATTTGTTACATCACGGACGGCAATCTATTTTATTCCGTTATTCACGCTATATATTTTTATCTTTTGGAAGTCGATATTAAACAATGCCTTTTTTAGATTGCGGTTTATTCCGAATATTTTGTTAAGTTTTTGTGGAATTATCAGTTTATTTCATTATATTTCGTGTATCAACCTATCACATACTTATGATTGGCGATATGATGCATCAACCAAAACCGCTATGCATCACATTTTTGAGATGGAGAATGAAATAAAACCTGGAAAAGACCAGATAACCATAGGAGCAACATGGTGGCTGGTGCCCGCTATTGATTATTATTTACTACAGCATGGCGGTCAATATAAACTCATTGAGCCGAGGGGGCTGTATACTTTGGGACCTGATGGCTTGTATGATTATTACTATGTATATGAATGTGATAAAAAAATACTATCGAAATACCATGTAACACTTTTAGATCATTACGCTTTAAGTAACACTTATTTGGGAGTATCAAGGTTTCTAAAACAAAATAGCGCAAAGAATAAGACTTGATGAAATTATTATTATTGATATTTAATGTAGTCCTCTAATAAGGAGTCATTATGCGTAGCAATCTCATGAAACAGGGCCTGGAAAAATATCCCCACCGGTCCCTCCTCAAGGCCATGGGGTTGACCGACCGCGAGATCG
>JBAVUP010000229.1:0-11160 GCA_049696835.1 Desulfobaccales bacterium | reverse complement strand
GGGCCGCCATGGCCCCCACCAGGGCGCCGCAGGTGTCGCCGAACAGCCCACCGCCGCCCCCGAAGCCGGTCATGACGCACATGGTCGCGTGGGGGAGGCCTACATCCACGTGGGCGATCACCGCTTCAAAGACGCTTTCGGCGCAGTTCAGGCCGGTTCTGAAATTGGCCTTGGCCCGTTTTTTTATCTTGGCAATCACCTCTTCAGGGATCATTAAGGTCTCCTCATTACTCAAAGACTATGGTCGTCTCCCAGATTTATCTTTAATCCGTTCTTGCTTCGATTTCCCCCTCCCTTGGTGGGAGGGGGTTAGGGGGAGGGAGAATTAAGTATCAATTATCCCAAAGGATTTTTTCACCCCCACCCTAACCCTCCCCCATCAAGGGGGAGGGAATTATAAGGCCACTTAATCATGATACGGATCATGAGTTAAAGGACATCCCCAGACAAAAAACATCGGAATGTCCCATTTTAAGGTAGTATATTTTATGCCAGAAATTCTTGACAAAATTTGCCACTTCGCCTATTCTACTCCCACAAGGAAAATTAGGCAGCTAATTTTTCTGGTAGAGGGGAATTGTGCGGTATGGGGAGATTTGAGCGCATTATTATTGTTGTATGTGCCATCGTGGGTTCTCTTATTTGTGCTCCAATCTCTGCTTATATTGCCGTGGCGATTTATTGGAGGGAATCCCAGATGATACCTCCTGACACGGGAATTACCATCACGCCTCCAATTGTTTCTCATTGGCCGAGTATGGGTTGGGGGGTTTTGGCGTTAGCCTTTTGGGCTGGCAGTGCCGTCTTAATTTTGTATGGAGCCAAGAAAGGAGTATGGAGGCGAAAGAGGACGCGAAAATTTATTGAAAATGATTTAGATATAAGGAGTGTCGGCAATACTGCAATAGAACCTTATTTGCAATGGCTCCACTTAGAAGTGGAACCTGCTGCATCTCTTAAGGTTGCCAGAGATGCCAGAGTAACATTGAAAGTTGAACTTGATCAGAGAATAAAGGAGAGGCCAGAGCCGACAGTGTATTCTATGAGATGGGCATCTGATGAAGGTCCAAAAGAAGAGCGGACCTTGCGCTACGGTCAGCCAGGAAGTATTCCTTTAGTTCTTCGGTCTTCTATTGATGTAGGCATATCGGGTTATGGGGAAGCGCCCCATACCCTAGTAAAACGCGATATCTGCTATATTACTGATGACCAATTTCTTATTCATCAAAACCCGATCCATCGACTTCCAGAAGCTGGAAAACATAAGTTAACAATATCAGTGTTCTATGGAGATCATAATGAATCAGTTTCTAAAGTTTATGAATTAGGGGTTCATCATCCTGTGAGTGGGTCAAACCTGATCTATATTATTTCGGAAAAAGAAAAGCTATGAAATTCACGATTTCTTTACCTCCCAAGGCACAGAAAAGGGCACGGTCCCGAGCCCTGATGCAGGTCAATTAAATGTAATAGAATGCGAGGCCAAAAATCCGGATTCCCCTGATTGACTTGCAAGGTTATATAAGGCCAGATGGAGAAAAATGGAGGTGGCTTATGAGGTGGAACATTATCGGTGGGGTTATAATCGGAATGTTGCTGCTGCTGTGGTGGGCTTGGCCATCGCCTACGCACCGGCGGGTTTATAGCCCGGCTGAGGATGCAGAAATGGCTAGGGTAATTCGAGAGAACTGGAATCTGGGAATACAACAAGAGAAAGTGGATGCAATGTTCGATAAACAGCGGGAAGAGAACGGGAAGGCCATGGATGAGATGTTGTTCCATAAGAACGGGCGTTGAAGTTAATATTCATCTTCTGGTTCCGGGATTAGCCTTTGTTGACGTTGCTCCTGCATCTGCTCTTTTGTAGGAAATGCTCTGGCAAAAAGACGTTCAAATATGTGCCAATTTGAAGCGGCCCTTAAAAGAGTTATGACTTTTAAGAGATGCTCTCGAAGGTCGGGCTGTCCTATGTCCTCAGAAAGATGCTGGTGAAAAGTTGCTGGCCTGCGCTTTGTTCTGGGGTTTTTAGGATTTAATTCTCTAAGTTTTTCTAAAACGCCCTCAGGCAGTTTCTCATAGACAAGCCTATTTGTAATTTTTCCTATAAGCGGAGTCCTTTTTGTGCCGCCAGGAAAAGGCCAATTTTTCAGCTTATAGATTAGTCGATAAAATTCATCAGGAAACATTCTGGCCCATTTGAGACGTTCCTCTGAAAGATACATGGCCAAGAATCGTTCAAGATCATATCGGTCGCGGTCATATTGATAGCCTGTAGCCTCATCAATGAGAGCTATGATCCCAACACGAGCCAAGCCACGGATTAAAATGTCAGCCATTTCAGCAATATGCAACTGATTAGGCTTTAACACACCAGCATCTCTTGCTTTAAGCCATACTTCGCAGATTTGCGGTAAGGCTTCGGCTCTTAATCCATGTGCAACTCTCCCACCATGTTTGGGTGCGTATATGATGGGTTCCTTGACCACCGCCGATAACTCTTCGGAAATAAAGGGCTTTAAGTTTGTTGGAGATAGATAAATTGGCAAATGACCACCACCGTCAGTTTCTCGTTTTCTATAGGCGGCTCCGCCTCTCTTTTTACCGAGAGATTTCTCTACGCCCCTTTCGGATAAAACCCGTGTGCCATCTTCAAGAACTGCACAGGGAAGAACTAAACCACCAATTGGTAATCCGCCATCATGGGTAGCTTTTAAAATCTTGTCTGTCATTACCTTACCCCCACGGCTCTATTGATCGTCTGACCAAAAAGGTCATCATGATGCCGATTGTTAAACCTGTAGCTAAATTCATCAATATACTTAGGTAAATATCTGAGGCTTACTTTATGATACTGGCCGACTATACCACGCTTTAAAATGGCCCAAAAGGATTCGATGTTATTCGTGTGAATATCGCCATTCACATACCAGAAGCTATGATCTATGGTTTTATGAGGCATGATATGCTTAATCCCAAGATAGCCCTTATATTCATCAGTTATCAGGGTAGCATTGGCAATGTCAACATTCCGGCGCACAAGAGAGGTAAGTTTCTTGGCGGTCAGGCTACCTTTCTTCATCACCTTGGCCCGGACCTTTCCGCCACGTTCAATCATGCCGACTACGGGGGTCTTTTTGGTGCCCCGGCCACGCTTAGGTTTGTCGCCAGAGTCGCCTTTCCGGGGCTTACCGCCAATATATGCCTCATCCATTTCGACTAATCCGGTTAAAAGCTCTCTCTGGTCCTGTTCCCGCATGGCCTCACGAATTTTCATCCCCATGCGCCAAGCGGTGTCTTTATTAACGTGTAGATCACGAGCAAGCTGGCGGGAGGATAGCCCTTTCTTGGCGTTGAGAACCAAGGTGACGGCCAGGAACCATTTTTGACAGGGCAGGTGGGTATGGTGAAAAATCGTCCCAACGGTGACGCTAAACGTGGTATTACAGTTATTACAATGGTGCCTTTGCTCCTTGGGGGCGGGGGTGACGTTCATTGATTGGCAATAGGGGCAACGGGGTTTGCCTTGCCAGCGAACGTCTTCCAGGTGAAGAATACAGTCGGCTTGCGTGGGGTAAAGTTCAAAGATTTCTGTGATGTCCATGGTCCCTACCTCCATCTAAGACACACGGTATCACAGGCTTAAACCTTTGTCAAGCTTTTTCTGCTACCCTAAACTGGGACATTCCGAAAAACATTTCACAAAATCCTTGAGTTCGTCCAGCACCACCAGCGGGTCCCGGGTGGTGTCCAGCCCGAGCAACGGCCGGTCCTCCGGCCCCAGGGGGTCGAAGTCGCGTATCTGGTCCCCAAAGAGTTCCACCCGGCCGTCGGAGATGGCCTCGGGATCGGTGAGCCTGATCCCCAGGCGCTCCCGGGCCACCTCGGGGGGACACTCGCAATACACGAAAATGACCCGGGCCCCCCGGTCCCGGGCCAGTTGCCGCACCCGCGCCCTTTCCGGCATCCGCTTATATGAGCCGTCCAGGATCACGTTACGCCCCGCGGCCAGGTGGGCTTCGGCGAGGCGCAGCATTTCGGTATAGGTGCGGGTCGAAAAATCCTCGTCGTAGATGCCCTGGCCGAACGCCACGGGCACCCGGTCGGTGGGCTTGAGGCCCGCCAGGTGCTTGCGCACCGCGTCGCTGTGGATTACCGGCCAGCCCAGGGCTCCGGCCAGGGCCCGGGAGCGGCTGCTCTTACCGGTGCCCATCAGCCCGAAGACGACCACAATCAGGCCGCCCACCGCGCCCCCGCTTCGGCATACTCCCCGGCCAGGCTGAAATAAGCCCGGGCCGTGTTCAGGGCCTGCTCCCGGGCGGCCGACGGCTGCGCCGTATCCTGGGCGATGAAGGCGTGGATCTTGCCCCGCACGTAGGCCCGGTAGCACTTGTAAAAATCCAGCATCTGGAGCAGGTCCGGGTCCCGGGAGGCCGCGGCGAAACGTTCCACAAAGTATCGCCCCAGGTCGCGGAAGCCGTGAAAGTCCAGATCCATGGCCAGAAAATCGATATCCGCGGCCACATCACCATAGCGGAAGCGGGGATTAAATTCGATGCAATCAAAAATTTGGATGGCGTCGGCCAGGCAGATATTCTTCATGTGCAGATCGCCGTGGCAGTCCCGGATGCGGCCCTCCCGAATGCGCTGGAGGAACAGGGCCCGGTGCCGGGACAGGAAGGACCGGGCAAAGCCGCGAATTTCCCCAAACAATTCCCGGGGGAACATTTGCCCCGCCAGGGCTTCGGTCCGGGCAAAATTTTCTTCGTGATTGTAGGCGATGACGGCCGGTTCCCCGAACTTATTGATGCGGGGTCCGGTGGCCGCCTGGGCGTAGAAGGGCACCAGGCGGTCGATAATGCCGTCGATATGTTCGGCCTTCAGTTCCCCCCGGTCCGCCACCTCGTCCATCATGCGGTCCTGGGGCATACGCACCATCTTCAAGGCGTAGTCCACGGGCTGCCCCGGGGCGCCCACTCGCACCCGGCCCCGAGGCGCCGTAATGGGCAGGACCTCCAGGTAGATTTCGGGGCAGAGGCGCCGGTTGAGGCTGAGTTCTTCCTGGAGATAGTGGTGGCGGCGGCGCAGGGTGGTAAAGTTGAGAAATCCGAGGTCCACCGGCTTTTTCACCTTGTAGGCGAAGGCATCGGTGAGAAAGACCCAGGAGATGTGGGTCTGGATTAAGGCCACCTCCCGGGTGGGCTCCGGATAGGCGGCCGGGTCCAGCAAGGCCGAGACTAAATCCATATGGATATTATAAACTATCTTCAAGAAATATTGAGACGAGGACCGGGGTAAGGACGGTAGTCAGTGCCTGTACAATAAAAAAACCACTGACAACTGATCACTGGCAACTGATTTCCTCGCCCTCCCCCCAAATCATCTTCTCTCTCATCCCTCGGATGCGGCGATCTCCTCCAAGGTGCGCCCGGTGAGCACCGATTGGGGTTCGGTGGCCACGGGGTTGCGGTGGGGATCGGCTTCGGCGTCATCCGCCTTCACCAGCAGCCAGGACTCGTCTTTGCCGGTGCGGAACCGGGTCAGGGCGTAGCCGCCTTTCAGTTTTTGCCCTGCCAGCCAGATCTTGACGTGCCCGTGGTCCACCCCCTGGGCCATGGGGATGGGCACCCCCTTTTTCTCCGTCAGGTTGCGATATGGCCCGGTATCCCACACCAGCACCGTGCCGGCGCCGTATTCGCCTGCCGGAATGACCCCCTCGAAGTCGGCATAGGCCAGGGGGTGGTCCTCGGTGGGTACGGCGAGGCGCTTGTCCCTGGGGTCGGTGGACGGCCCCTTGGGAATGGCCCAGGACTTGAGAACCCCCTCCACCTCCAGACGAAAATCATAGTGGAGGTGGCTGGCGGCATGTTTTTGGATGACGAAGATGGGCTCCCGGGACTCCCCTGACGCTCTCCCCGAAGGTTCCGGGGTGCGGCTGAAGTCCCGCTTTCCCTGGTATTCCTTGAGACTGCCCCCGGCCATGCGGTTATTCCCCCTTCTACCGTCCTTAGCGCTAACATAAGCACCCCGGGGACCCTGGTCAATCTCCTAGTGGTGATCTGGAGAGGGGGATCAAGACGGAATCAGATAGAAAAAGGGGAAACCGTGATAAAAATTAACCAAAAGTTTATTGACAAACCACATATTTATAGTATATAAATATAAGATTTGAATTAAAGGGGGGCTACGGCCATGCACTGCGATACGTTAAAATCAGGAGTAGATTGTACCTTTATGACCAAGAAAGGCTGTTCGTTCAACGGCGGGAGTTGCAAACCGGTGGCGACGGAATGTGAAGGTTGCGAGCGGACCATAGGCTCCAACGGCAGCACTTTCTGTGTTTCTTTTCCGGATCCCGCCGCCAAGTGGCGCCGGGGGGCCTGCAACCTGGCCACGCACGTGAAGAACGAGAAAAAAGAGACCGCCCAGAAGATCAATCCTCTCAAGGCGTCCAAACGCCAAGCCGCCGGCCGCTAAGCAGGCGTTGAACGGACAGCGCGGCAAGACCCCTCTGTCGGCCGCGCTTTCCATCCTTCCCTTCCCTACTTTCCCAGCTTCTCCAAAGCTGCCTTGATCCGGCTCAAGCCCGTGGCAATGCGCTCCCGGGACGTGGCATAGGAAAACCTGAGGCACTTGTCTTCGCCGAACTCGCCCCCGGGCACTGCCGCCACTTGGGCTTCCTCCAGCAAATAGGCCGCCAGGGCCCCCGATTGGGACTGGCCCGGCGCCGGCTTCAGCCTGTCGTAATACGCCGAAAAATTGGGGAAGATATAGAACGCCCCCGCCGGTTTGGTGGTGGTGACCCCGGGGAGTTCCAGGACCCGCCGGTAGATGTCGTCCCGCCGCCAGGCAAACTCGGCCACCATGGTGGCCAGCGCCTCCTGGGGGCCGTTTAAGGCCTCCACCGCGGCCTTCTGGGCGATGGAGGTGGGGTTCGAGGTGCTCTGGCTCTGGAGGTTGTCCGCGGCCTTGATCCCGGCTTCGGGGCCGGCCAGGTAGCCGATGCGCCAGCCGGTCATGGCATAGGCCTTGGAGACCCCGTTGAGGACGAAGGTCCGCGCCTTGAGCTCCGGCGACAGCATGGCGATATTGACGAATTTGGCCCCGTCGAACAGGATCTTGTCATAGATGTCGTCGGAGATGACGTAGAGCCCGGCCTTTAGCACCACCTCGCCCAGGGCCGCCAGTTCGTCCCTGGTATAGACGCCGCCGGTGGGGTTGGAGGGGCTGTTGATGACCAGACCCTTGGTGCGGGGCGTGAGGCGGGCCTTGAGCTCCGCGGCCGTGAGCTTGAAGCCGTTGGCCTCCCGGGTGGGGATGATCACCGGGGTGGCCTCGGCCAGCATGGCCATGGGCACGTAGGAGACCCAGTAAGGGGCCGGGATCACCACTTCGTCGCCCTGGTCGAAGAGCACCTGGAAGAGGTTGTAAAGCGCGTGCTTGCCGCCGCAGGACACCACGATCTCGCCGGGTTTATAGCTCAGACCGTAATCGGCCTGGAACTTCCGGGAGATGGCCTCTTTCAACTCCGGGATGCCTCCCACCGGGGTGTAGCGGGTAAAACCCTCCCGGATGGCCCGGATGGCGGCCTCCCGGATGTTGTCCGGGGTGTCGAAGTCCGGCTCTCCCACCCCGAAGTTGACTATGTCGACCCCCTGCGCCTTCAGCCGGTTGGCCTTGGCGTTCAGAGCCAGGGTGGCGGAAGGGGGAATCTGGCGGATACGGCGGGCAAGTTGCATGGTTGCTCCTTTGTGGATAAAATCTGTGAGCAGGTCCCAGTCGGAACCGATGTTAACCGGGGCTTTTCATCGGCTACTTTACTGTTATTACCCAGAGCGTAAAACCAATTTCCTATCTGAACCGTAGGGGCACGGCGTGCCGTGCCCTTAAACCGAGACCAGGCAATTTCTTTAATGCTCCGAGTAATAACTTGAAGCTGGTGGAAATCCCCCCTAACCCCCCTTTAAAAAGGGGGGAATGGCAAAGTCCCCCTTTGAAAAAGGGGGATTTAGGGGGATTTTAGTCAGTTTATGTAAGGCGGGTGCAAAGCATTTTTTGCTCCGAGTAACATCTTCCCTCGCGCCACCTCACGGCAACAATCTTTTGAAAAATACCCAACATTATGATAATTGTCAATGGGGAGAGGTCCGCGCGGTGAAGTCCGTCGCCATCATCACCAAGAAGCACAAACCCGATGCCCTGGAGGCGGGGCGGGCCTTGCAGGCCTGGCTCACGGCGCGGGGCGTTACGGCCTGCCACGTGGAAAACGAGCCCGAACCCCATATCCCGGCCTTGCCGCCGGACGTGGAATTCATCGTGGTCATGGGGGGGGACGGCACCATCCTGAGCGTCGCCCGCCATTACGGCGGCAAAGGCGTGCCCATCTTCGGGGTCAACCTGGGGGGCCTGGGCTTTCTCACGGAAATCTCCCGGGACGAACTCTATCCCTGCATGGAGAACCACGTTCTCACCGGCAAATTCGAGGTGGAAGCGCGCCTGATGCTCACCGTCACCCTGTATCGGCAGGGGCGGGTGTTTTGGCAGGAAAACGTCCTGAACGACGCGGTGATCAACAAAGGGGCCCTCGCCCGCATCGCCGAGATGACCACCTGGATCGACGGGGAATACCTCACCGTGTACCGGGCCGATGGGCTCATCGTCGCCACCCCCACCGGCTCCACCGCCTACAACCTGTCCGCCGGAGGGCCCATCGTCTATCCCACCCTGCACCATATCCTCCTGCTGCCCATCTGTTCCCATACCCTGAGCAACCGCCCCCTCATCCTGCCGGATACGGTCACGGTGGCCGTCACCGTGGAAGAAACCCAGGACGTCTATCTTACCCTGGACGGCCAGGTGGGACAGGCCATGCAGCCGGGCGACCGGGTGGAAATCCGCCGGGCTCCATACTATTTGAAGCTGGTGAAGTCGCCGTACCGCAGCCATTTTGAAATCCTCCGCACCAAACTGGGCTGGGGGGAACTGGGCGTGCGCAAGTGATAGGGGTTAGGGGTCAGTTAGCAGTTTTGTTTCGGTGCTTTGAAAAGTTGTTAAGTTTTGGTGGCACAGGTTTTCAACCTGTGCAGCGCAGGCTGAAGCCTGCGGCTACAAAAACTTTTTAGATTCTCGTGCCCAAGTTGTACTTGGGTACGCAATTGGTTTCAAAGCTCAGCTTTGCCCGAAAATCAAACTTCTTGGAAAAGTTTGTATTTAGAAGATTATATAGACTACATAGTTATTTCAAAATGGAGTAAGAATGAACATGGAAAAACGCCCGCCTATTCCTCCAGAAATAAAACGAGAAGTCAGACAACGCTGTGGCTACGGATGCGTCATTTGCGGCATCCCACTTTACGAATATGAACATATGTTGGAATGGGCCACAGTGAAGCGTCATATAGCGGACGAAATTACGCTTCTATGTCGACAGCACCATGGAGAAAAAACTAATAGATTGCTACCCAAAGAAGATATAGATACAGCAAATGCAAACCCCTTCAATCTTCGCAAGGGTGTCTCAAAAAATCATCTTTTACATTACTCTGGCAAATCTGTCCGGTTAGCACTTTCTAATGGTTATTTTGAGTTTCATGATTTGCCCGAGGGTGCATTCTTTGCCCCCTTGGTTGTTGACAACGTACCAATTGTTGGGTTTAGGATTGAAAGCGGAAGGCTCCTATTGCATTTCATTGCCTTCAATGAGCTAAACATACCTATCATTCAGATTGTTGATAATGAACTTATTTATAGAACGGATCAGTGGGATATCGAGTGGGTAGGCCAAAAACTCACAATTAGAGAGGGCCATCGGAAGATATTGCTTCAATTAATTTTCGATCCCCCACATACGATAAAGATATCCAAAGGACGTATTCTACTTAATGGAATAGAGTTGTTAATAGGAGATGACTACTTATTTTGTTCGAACAAATCTATTTTCTTTGGCACTATTTCTACTAAAAATTGCCCAATAGGTATTGCTATTGGCGACCCTGTACCAAACTGCGGTGTTGGTGCGATAATTTCTGGAATACCCCGTTACGGTTTCGATAGACTGGAAGCGCGTAAATTTCTAAGGAAATGTCGCAATAAAAACCGTTTCAACTCGTTCCCAAGTTGTACTTGGGAACGAAAATGACTGCCAAGCTTAGCTTGGCGGAAATAATGGACATTCCCAAGCTCAGCTTGGGAACGAGAAAAAAATACTGACCCCTGGCCCCTGACCCCTGATCCCTGCTTATGACTGATCCCATCCAAGAATTTCCCATGTGGCGCTACCGGCAGGGCAAAGTGGCCGCGGCCCAAGACGTGGTGGCGGTGGAAGAGCCCCTGGAAATCCGTATCAGTGGCGAGCCTTTTCAGGTGCTGATGCGCCTGCCGGGCTGGGAAAAGGAACTGGCCCTGGGGTTTCTCTATACCGAAGGGATCGTCCGGGAGCTTGCCGAAGTCATCACCATGCACTTCTGCGGCACCGCCACCGACCCCCTGCTGCCCCCCAACGTGGTGGACGTCAATCTTACCGCCGCCACCCTGGAGCGGCGGGGCCGCCGCCACCTGGAGGTGGCGTATTCCAGTTGCGGCCTCTGCGCCAAAGAGGCGGTGAGCGAGATCTGCCGGCAGGTGCCCAAGGTGGCCAGCCCCCTCACCGTCGCCGGGACCACGCTTCTGACCCTCATGGCGCGCCTCCGGGAGGCCCAGACCATCTTCCGGGACACCGGCGGCACCCACGCCGTGGCCCTGGCCACCCCCGACGGCCGGACCTTCATCCACGCCGAGGACGTGGGCCGCCACAACGCCATGGACAAGGTCATCGGCCGGGCCCTGTTCACCCGGCAGGACCTTACCCGCATGGTGGCCCTCTTAAGCGGCCGCATCAGCTTCGAAATGGTCCTGAAAACCGCCCGCGCCGGCATCCCTATCCTGGCGGCGGTCTCGGCCCCCACCTCCATGGCCCTGGAACTGGCCCAGGACCTGGACCTCACCACCGTGGGCTTCACCCGGGACCAACGCTTCAATATCTATACCCACCCCCAGCGGGTGGTTTAGTGCGGTTTTCTGTTTTCTGTTTTCTGTTTTCTGTAAAAGCAATTACATATCACCAAGTCCAAGGGAACCTGCCTTTCTGCCCACAAACAAAGCCGGGGCGACCCGCCGGGTCGCCCC
>JBAVUP010000228.1:0-1738 GCA_049696835.1 Desulfobaccales bacterium | reverse complement strand
GTGTGGTGTTTGCCCAGTACCGCAGGAAAAACATGGATAAGGGTGTCCGAGGAGGACAAGCCAAAAGCCCTGAGGAACTGATTCATGGGGTAAGAGGCTCTTTCTGGAACTGGGATTTCGACCTCGAAGTGGCAAGGGTCATCCTGCTGGACGGTCAAGTCATCGGCACAGTGGCCATCCAATCTGATGTCGGGGAGCTGACATCAAGGCTGAAATTCCTTCTGTTGGTTGTCGCTATCGTCATGGCAGGGACACTCACGATCGCATACCTCCTCTCTGCAAGGCTCCAGCGTCTGATCTCCGAACCCATCGTCCGTTTGACCCAGACTATGCGGACCGTTTCGGAACGGAAAGACTATTCCCTCCGGGAGAAAAAGGAGAGCAACGACGAACTGGGAATTCTGATCGAGGGATTCAACGAGATGCTTGCACAGATCCATGAGAGGGATAAAGAGAATACCATCAAGGCCGAGATTGGCCGGATCATCAGTTCCACACTCGACATCAACGAAGTCTATAACGGTTTCGCAGAGGCCGTCCGCCATCTCATCGATTTCGATCGAGTTTCAATCAGCATCATCGATGCGCAACATCACACGGCAGCGGTCGCCTATGCCATGGGAATTGACACACCAGGCCGGCGGCCCGGAGAGGTCATCCCTCTCTTCGAGTCGATCAATGAACATCTCCTGAAGACTCGATCGAGCGTTCTTGTCCAGACGGAGGATATTCATGAAATAGAAAAACGATATCCCTTTCTTCGGGCCTCCTTTGAGTCCGGGTTCAGATCCATGATTTCGGTTCCCTTGATCTCAAAGGATCAGGTCATTGGAGCTCTCAACCTGCGGTCCATCAAACCGAATGTCTACACGGACAGGGATCTGAAGATCGCAGAAAGTATCGGCATTCAGATTTCGGGCGCCATTGCCAACGCCCTTCTTTTTAGTGAGCGCAAACGGGTGGAGGAGGCCCTTAAAGAAAAAACAGAGGAATTGGCCCGGTCGAATAAAGATTTGGAGCAATTCGCCTATGTGGCCTCCCATGACCTTCAGGAACCGTTGCGCATGGTGGCGAGTTATGTTCAGCTGCTGGCCAGGCGATACAACGGCAAGCTCGACTCCGATGCCGACGAATTTATCGGCTTTGCTGTGGATGGGGCCATGCGCATGCGGAAGCTGATCAATGACCTGCTGACTTACTCCCGGGTAGGGATAGAAGGCAGTAAATTAGAGCCCACCGACTCCGAAACGGTCCTCAATCAATCCTTCAATGATCTGAAGGTAGCGATTGAAGAGAACGGGGCAGTCGTGACCCATGCCCCCCTTCCGACAGTGATGGTTGACCGCCCGCAATTGGGGCAGTTGTTCCAAAACCTGATCGGAAACGCAATCAAGTTTCGGCGAAACGAGCCGCCCCGCGTTCACATCTCGGCCAGCCGAAATGGCAACGGGTGGACTTTCTCCGTAAGGGACAACGGCGTCGGCATTGCCCCGGAGTACTCCGAGCGCATCTTCATCATCTTCCAACGGCTTCACAGCCGGCAGAAATATGCCGGCACCGGCATCGGATTGGCCATCTGCAAAAAAATTGTCGAACGACATGGAGGGCGCATCTGGGTGGAGTCAGAGGCTGGAAAGGGCGCCACTTTTTGCTTCACCCTTCCTGCATTTAAAGCGGAGCCGCTTTCTTCACAGGGTCTTAAGGGGGGAAGGGTTTAGATGAATGGAGAGGGGAGAAA
>JBAVUP010000227.1:0-7418 GCA_049696835.1 Desulfobaccales bacterium | reverse complement strand
TGCTGCTGCCCAAAGTGGAAAAGGCCAAACCCCGGAAGATCGAGGTAAAGGTGGCGTAAGAGAATAGTGATTTGAGGGGAGGGCCGGGGTCCAGTGGCACAGGCTTCCAGCCTGTGGAAGCCCCTGCCCTCCCCCACACCCCCCTCCCAACCCCCATAAGGGACCGGGGAAGGCGGGACCGTTGGTCCCGACTTCCCCGGTCTATTTTTCACCCCTTAAGGGATTGGGGGTGGGGGTTTGGGGGAGGGGGAAAGGGCTCGCGCCCTTTGCCCCCTCCCCCAACCTGTCACTTCCCCGCCTAGCCGGCGGCGCCTTTTCGCCAGAATTCATAGGACAGGCGCGCCAGGGTTTCCCCCGGGGCCAGGTCCTGGGTGAGGTCGGCCATGGTTTCCGGGCTGACCTGGCCATGGCGCACCACTTCTTCCCCGGCCTGGGCCACGGCGTCCAGGACTACCTGGGTCTGGGGCTGAAATTCGGGCATGGTCAGGAATTCGGAGGAATGGCGGTAGATTTCGGCGATCAGGTCATCGCCCAGGATGATTTGCCAGGTGAGGGACAGGGCCTCGAACATGGACTGGTCCCAGTAGCCAGCGACGCTCAGGGTCACCACCCGGGGCATCTTGTCGTAGCGGTGGGGGTGGCCGCCGCCCTCGGGCGCCTCTCCCAGGGGGTCCATCATGGGCAGGGTGCGCTCGACGAACAGCTTCATGCGGGCATTCATGGTGGCATGGTAGATGGGGCTGGCCAGCACCACCAGGTCGGCCGCCAGATAGCGGTCAAAGAGCAGTTCGGACATGTCGTCCTTTTGCACGCAGCGCCCCGGGGTCTTCAGCCAGCAACTGTAGCAGCCCAGGCAGTGGTGGATTTTGTAGTTGCGCAGATACAGGGTCTCGGCCGAGGCGCCCGCCCGTTTGGCGCCTTCCAGGAATTTTTCCAGCACCAGTTCGGTCTTGCTGGTCTCGTGGTCCCGGGGACTGCTGTTAAAGGCCAGAATGTCCATATATCCTCCAAAGATGTAATTTGGATCAAAATTCAACGGGGTCCAATTATACCATTTTCTCGGGCTGGAAAGGAAAAGGGGCGACCCAGCGGGTCGCCCCTACGGTTTGGTGGGCCTGGCCCACCCTGCATTTTTCTCAAGGGTGGGGAAGGGAGCCGGGGAATGATCCCCAGGCGAGACGCCTGGGCTACCCCCTGGCCCCTGATCCCTGGCCCCTGCTTTTAGTACATCCCTTCCATACCGCCCATGCCGCCGCCGCCCATGGGAGGCATGGGGGCTTCTTTCTTGGGTTTCTCGGCGATCATGGCTTCGGTGGTGATGAGGAGGCTCGCCACCGAGGCGGCGTTCTGGATGGCGTAGCGGGTAACCTTGGTGGGGTCGATGACGCCCGCTTCCATGAGGTCTTCGTAGGCGCCGGATTCGGCGTTGAAGCCCATGGGGCCCTTCTCGTTCTTGACGTGTTCCGCCACCACGGAGCCTTCGAAGCCGGCGTTGTTGGCGATCTGGCGGATGGGCTCTTCCAGGGCCCGCTTGATGATATTGACGCCCAGTTCCTCGTCGTGGCTCTTCAGCTTCAGGGCCGCCAGGGCCGGGGCGCAGCGCAGCAGGGCCACGCCGCCGCCGGGGACAATGCCTTCTTCCACCGCGGCGCGGGTGGCGTTGAGGGCGTCTTCGACCCGGGCTTTCTTTTCCTTCATTTCGACCTCAGTGGCGGCGCCGACGCGGATGACCGCGACGCCGCCCACCAGTTTGGCCAACCGCTCCTGGAGTTTCTCCCGGTCGTAGTCGGAGGTGGTCTCATCGACCTGGACCCGGATCTGTTTCACCCGGCCCTCGATGGCCGCGTGATCGCCGCCGCCGTCGATGATGGTGGTGTTATCCCGGTCGAGGCTGACTTTCCGGGCGGTGCCCAATTCCTTGACCGTGACGTTTTCCAGCTTCCAGCCCATGTCTTCGGAGATCATCTGGCCGCCGGTGAGGATGGCGATATCTTCGAGCATGGCTTTGCGGCGGTCGCCGAAGCCGGGGGCTTTGACGGCCGCGACCTGGAGGGTGCCGCGCAGTTTGTTGACTACCAGGGTGGCCAGGGCTTCGCCGTCCACGTCTTCGGCGATGATCACCAGGGGTTTGCCCATCTTGGCGATCTGCTCGAGAAGGGGCAGCAGGTCTTTCATGGCGCTGATCTTCTTCTCATTGATGAGGATGTAGGGCTCCTCCAGAATGGCTTCCATCTTCTCCGGGTTGGTGACGAAATAGGGAGAGATGTAGCCGCGGTCGAACTGCATGCCTTCCACCACTTCCAGGTTGGTTTCCATGCCCTTGGCTTCTTCCACGGTGATGACGCCTTCTTTGCCGACCTTGGCCATGGCGTCGGCGATGATGTTACCGATGGAGGAGTCGTTGTTGGCGCTGATGGTGCCGACCTGGGCGATTTCTTTCTGATCTTTGGTGGGCTTGGAAATCTTGTGGAGTTCGTCCACGACCGCAGTGACGGCCTGCTCGATGCCGCGTTTTAAGGCCATGGGGTTGGTGCCGGCGGCTACCAGGCGGGAGCCTTCCCGGTAGATGGCCTGGGCCAGGATGGTGGCGGTGGTGGTGCCGTCGCCGGCGACATCAGATGTCTTGGAGGCCACTTCCCGCACCATCTGGGCCCCCATGTTCTCGAATTTGTCTTCCAGTTCGATCTCTTTGGCGACGGTGACGCCGTCCTTGGTGATGGCCGGGGCGCCGAAGGATTTTTCCAGAATCACGTTACGGCCCTTGGGGCCGAGGGTAACCTTGACCGCGTCGGCCAGGGTATTGACGCCCCGGAGCATGGCCTCCCGGGCCTTGATGTCATATTTGATTTCTTTTGCAGACATGGGCTTACTGTCCTCCTTAGATTAATGGCTGAATATGAGAGAAATTCAGGCTTGGTGGTCGGGGCAGAAGTCGGGTTAGTCGCCGATGACGGCCAGGAGGTCTTCTTCCCGCATCATCAGGTATTCTTCGCCTTCGATCTTGATTTCGGTACCGGCGTACTTGCCGAACAGCACCCGGTCGCCTTCCTTGACCTGGAGGGCCATGCGGTTGCCGGCATCACTCATTTTGCCGGGGCCGACCGCGATGATCCGGCCTTCAATGGGTTTTTCCTTGGCGCTATCGGGGATGACGATGCCGCCTTTGGTAACCTGCACCTCTTCGATCCGTTGGACCAGCACCCGGTCATTCAGGGGTTTGACCTTCATAGAGAACCTCCTCGTAATAGAATAAGGGTATCCACGCTGTTAGCACTCTCCTCTGGTGAGTGCTAATGTTATCATGCAAATTTTAACTACAATCCCGGGAAAATCAAGGGGGAAGATAAAAAAAATGCGGAAAAAAGTGAAGGGCCGAAGCCCGATGGGATTACCGGGCTTCGGAAACCATGATGGATCGCTTGCTCTTGGCGTGGGAATACTTGTCCCGGGAACGGCTGGCAGAGCTGCTTTTCCTGGACTTGCCGGATTTGGCGTGGGTGTCGCTCTTCCTGGCCAACCGGGTATCTCCCGATTTTTTGCTCTTCACGGTGGAGGATTTCGCCTTGGTCTTGGAGGTGCCCAAGAGAGCCACTTTGGTCTTCTTGGCGTTGCGGGGCTGGCGAGCATCGCTATGCTTGGCCGGCGACGGGGTCCCGAACAGCGAGGCCTGGACCACGCCGCCCTTGGCCGACGCGCCGTGGCCCTTTTGCCTGGAGCTCTTCTTGGCATATACCTGCTTGGAGGACTGTTTCTTGGTGGCGGACCGGGCATAGGTCCTGGATTTGCCGACGGATTTTTGGGTCACGACGGCAGGCTGTTTGACCGTGCTCTTGCTGGTGTTATAGGACCGCCCGGAACTTTTCGCCGTGCGAATCGGGTGGGTCGCCACCGCGGGATGCTCGATGCGGGCCAGGGTAATATTTCTGGTGAACAGCTCTTTGCTGTTGGCAGGCAGATTCAGGGTGTACCCCGGCGTATCCGGAGGGGTGACGCCCCGCATTAATGCCGGATTAAGGGCCTGGACTTCCTCGGTGGGCACATTGACCGCCACCGCCGCGGCCGTCAGCGAGGTGGCATCATTGACCTGGACCTTGTCGCATTTCAAAGGCGGTAAATAGGGCACGTGTTTGAAGCCGAACTTTTCCGGGTTCTTGGCGATGATGGTGGCGGCGATCATCTGGGGCACGTAATTCTTGGTTTCCGTGGGCAGGCACATGTTGGCCGAGAGTTCCCAGAAATTCTTGTGGTTGCTCTGGTTTAACTCCCGCTGCACTCGTCCTTCACCGCAGTTGTAGGAGGCGGCGGCCAGGTACCAGGAGCCGAACTGCTTATAGAGGTCCAGGAGGTATTTGGCGGCGGCGCGGGTGGACTTTTCCGGGTCCCGGCGTTCATCCACGTAACTGTCGACGGCCAAGCCGTAGCGCAGGCCGGTGCCCTTGATGAACTGCCACATGCCGGCGGCGGCGGCGGGAGAGTAGGCTTTGGGATTAAAGCCGCTTTCGATCATGGCCAGGTAGGCCAGGTCTTCCGGGAGGCCGGCCTCCTGGAAAACCTCCTTGATCATGGGCAGATAACGGGTGGAGCGGGCCAGGTAGCGCTGGATGACGGCTTTGCGTTCGGTGGAGAAATAAACCAGGTACGCCCTGACCTGCTTATTCATCTGAATGGGCACATCAAATTTGACCTGATGTTCCCAGGCCTTCAATTCGGTTTCCAGGCTGGGGTCCCAGCCGGGGATGCCGCTCTTGGCGTAGAGTTCCTCCAGGCGTTTGGCGCTCAATTCCTCGGTCAGGACCGCCTCGTCCGGGGCGTCATCATTCACGGGGGCCGTCAATTCCGGTTGGTTGGCATCCATCTTAACGAGGCTGCCTTTTGGCCCTCCGCCACATCCCACCACCAACGTCAGACAAACTACTACCCCTAGCAGCCAGGATGCCATAAGTGCTCCTCTCACCTGGTAATTCGGGTTGGCAGTTGTACAGGCCCGGATAAAGATACCGCTACCTCCCCCTGAGGCTATCAACAGACCTGGTTTTCCCCGTATACCAGCATTTTCCGGGCTTGGCAAGGAAAAAAGTAGGTTTTTTCGGCCTGCGGGCACTTTAAAAAAATCGACACCATGGTTATGATAAGCCCTTAGAGAGGGAAATTATGTTAGTTCTCGCTAACTTGGCTTATCTGGAAATCATTTTTGCCCTGGCGGGGTGGGCCGTAGGCCTGTGGGGCATCATCACCGGGCAGCAAACGATCCTCCTGTATCTTTATTTCTTCGCCTGGTATCCCTATATCCTCTTCCTGGACGGCCTCCTGGGCCGCCTCCGGGGGAGGTCCTGGATTTTCGATCGGCCCCGAGCGTTGCTGCAGATGTTTTTCTGGTCCACCACCGTCTGGCTCGGGTTTGAGGCCGTCAACCTGGTCCTGAAAAATTGGGGCTATATCGCGGTAACCCCGATCTGGTGGGTCCGCTGGGGCGGCTACGCCCTGGCCTTCGCCACGGTGCTGCCTGGGGTGCTGCTCACCGCCGAGGTTATCGAGGCCCTGGGGGCCTTTCACGGGATGAAGGGCCGGGGCTTCAACCCGGGGCCCTGGCAACCGGTGTCACTGGTGGTGGGGGTGGCGTTTTTGGTGCTCCCGCTGGTCTTTCCCGGGTACGCCTTTCCCCTGGTGTGGGGCGCGTTCTTCTTCTTATTGGACCCGTTTTGCGACCTCTTAGGAGCTCCTGCCCTCATCAGTCGGTTCGCCGCGGGACAGCGGCGGGAGCACCTCTGTCTCATGGCCGCGGGCCTGGTCTGCGGCCTGTGGTGGGAAGCCTGGAATTACTTTGCCGTCACCAAGTGGGTTTATACCCTGCCCGTGCTCAACTGCTGGAAGGTCTTCGAAATGCCGCTCCCGGGATACCTGGGGTTCCCGGCCTTTGCCCTGGAGGCCGCGGTCATGTATAATTTTATCAAGGCCCTGGATGAGCGGGTGCTCACCACGGCCCGGCGGCAATGGGCCGCCTATATCGTCATAGGGGTGTTTTGGCTGGTGATGTTTGTCGCCATGGATGCCTGGACGGTGTTGTCGTACCAGTGAGCAGAGAGCGGTGAGCAGTAAGCATTTAGTTGTTAGTTGTTAGTTGTTAGTTGAAAATCCTCGTTCCCAAGCTCCTGCTTGGGAACGCAAATTGTCCGCCCAAGCTCTGCTTGGGCACCTTAATATTAAAAACTGGTTCTCAAGTTAAACTTGGGAACCAGGGAAGCAGAATGATGGTGCGCAGAGCGCACCCTACATGGTGGGCAATGCCCGCCCGACATTATTATCCTGATATCGCGAGACAGAAATTCTGAAAACCCAAAACCCAAAACCCAGAACCCGGAACCGTATTTACGTCGTCTCTCTGGGCTGCCCCAAGAATCTGGTGGACACGGAGATCATGCTGGGGCGGCTGACCCGGTCGGGCTGGGAGGTCACCGGTACGCCTGAGGCCGCCGATCTTCTCTTGGTCAATACCTGCGCCTTTATTGAGCCGGCCTGTAAAGAGGCGGTGGACACCATCCTCGACCTCGCCCGTTATAAAAAAGGCCATCCCGAAAAGCGCCTGGTGGTGACCGGTTGCCTGGTACAGCGCTTCGGTCCGCAACTGGAGAAAGAACTGCCGGAGGCGGACCTGCTGATCGGGGTCCACGATTTTCCCGCCCTGGCCGAGATCCTGAGCCAGCCCCCGGCGGGAGGGGTGTCCCGGCTCTTCCATGCCGCGCCGCCTTACGCCTACCCCCAGGTGGAGCCCCGCTATGCCGCCACGCCGCCGCACCTGGCGTATCTGAAGATCGCCGAAGGCTGCAGCCACCGTTGCACCTTCTGTATCATCCCCCAACTGCGCGGGCCGTTGCGCAGCCGCCCCTTGGAGACCCTGGTGGCCGAGGCCCGTGGTCTGGCCGCCTCCGGGGTCAAGGAACTTATCCTGGTGGCCCAGGATACCACCGCCTACGGCCGGGAGCAAGCTGGCGGACCGGGGATCGCGGAGTTGCTCCGGGCCCTGGCCGATATCGAGGAATTCCAGTGGCTCCGCCTGCTGTACGGCCATCCGGCCCGGATCACCCCGGAACTCCTGGCCCTCATGGCCGAGCAGCCCCGAGTTCTCCCCTACTTGGATATCCCCATCCAGCACGGCCATGACGAGGTTTTAAGGCGCATGGGGCGGAGCTATACCCGAGGCGATATCCTGGCGACCGTGGGGCGCATCCGGGAGGCCCTGCCCGGAGCGACGCTGCGCACCACGGTGATGGTGGGTTTTCCCGGGGAGTCCGAGGCGCACGTGCAGGCCCTCGCCGATCTCATGGCCGAGGTGCGCTTCGATCACCTGGGCGTCTTTCTCTACTCCCCCGAGGCCGGCACCCCGGCGGCGCGCCTGACCCCGGCGGTGCCCCGGCGGGAGG
>JBAVUP010000226.1:0-36167 GCA_049696835.1 Desulfobaccales bacterium | reverse complement strand
CGCTCATCCAGGCCCAGTGGCCGCCGGGCTCGGCCAGCTTGTCCGTCTGGTAGAAGCCGATCCACAGGCCCCCGAGCTGCCCGACGGTATTCATCAGCCACTGCTGCTCGGCGGCATCGTTCACCGTGGCCAAGTGGCCGCTCAGGGCCAGGGCCTCGGCCTCCGCCGCGCTCCAGGTCTCGGAGGTCTGGGTCAGGGTGTAGAAATGGCCGTCGTAGTTCCACACCATGCGGGTGCCGGCATTGGCCGTGGCCGGGGCCAGGGCCTCGCTCAGGCTTACGGTAAAGGACTGCACCGGGTCGTCCGTGGTGGCGCCCGCCGCCGGCAGCCCCGTCACCGCCGTGACCTTCGGCGGCACCAGGTCCGTCACGTCCACGTCCAGGAGGTACTGGGCATAAGGGCCGGCCCCTGAACCCCCGGCAGTGTTCAACTCGATGAGGCCCCTGAGGTTGGAGGAGTTGGGGCAATCGTTCCAATGGCCGGCAGAATCCCAGTTGAATTGGGCATAATCTTCATTATTGCCATAGTTGTCGGGTTGACCCGAGGCCCAGTTGGTATAGGTCGCGGTCTCACCGCTCATCCAGGCCCAGTGGCCGGCGGGCTCGGCCAGCTTGTCCGTCTGGTAGAAGCCGATCCACAGGCTCCCGAGCTGCCCGAAGGTATTCATCAGCCACTGCTGCTCCGCGGCGTCGTTCACTGTCGCCAGGTGCCCGCCCAGGCTCTGGGCATAGGCCTCCGCCTGGCTCCAGGTCAGACTGCCATCCGTCAGCAGATAGCTGTGGCCATTGTAGCTCCACAGCGACTGCACCTTGGCGTAGTAGGACCCGTCGGCCGCGATGGTCCCCAGGAAATGGCCGTCCGCAGCGTTGCCGTCGTCATCCGTCACCGCCGTGCCGCTGCTGTTCATCAGGGACACCATGCCGTTCAGGGTGCTCCCGGCAGGCAACCGCAGGGTCAAATCCACCTGGTTGCTCACGTTGAGGGTGCCCAGGGCGAAGTAATCCTCGTCCGTGTTGGACCCTTCCGGGGCCATGACGGTGCCGGCCACCGTGGCCTGCTGCTGGGTGCCCGCGGCGCTCACGGTCAAGTCATTGGCCCCGGCGATGGAGTCGTTACTGTACCAGGCGTCGTTCTCCAGCTGCAGGCCCCGGGCCAGGTCCACCCGGAGCTCGTAGCTGTCCGGCGTGGCAGAATAATTCCCCACCTTCACATAGTACGAGCCGGTGCTGGGAATGACGTAATGGCTGATGAAGGCGTCGTTGTCCGGCCCGGCGTTATCGTCGCCTGCCTGGTACTGGGCCTGATCGTTGTACAGCTCCACGTAGGGGTTGAGGCTGCTCTCCGGGGTGTCCACGCTGATGGACACCACGTCCCCGGCCTGGGCCTCGAAGCGCCAGTAGTCCGGATCGCTCCAGACACTCCCCGCCGGGTCCTGCCTTCCTGAACCTATCCCCATAAAGAGGCCGCTGGCCGCCGGGTCCTCCCCCAGCGGCAGCGTCGTGGCCGTGGCCAGGGTGTTGTTGGGCTCAACCTCGGGTGGGTCAAGAGGCGATTGGAGGGTCGGCTCATTCGTGGTTGTGGCCTGAGTGTTGGGGCTTGTAACCTCAGGCACGCCCGTCGAGGTGCTCTCAGAAATGCCTGGCGTGCCGGTGGGCGCCTCAGGTTGCGTCACCAGGGCTGACTGCGCCGGCGATTGGTCCAGGTCGAGAGCGAGGGTTGGGGGAGTGGCTGTTTCGGTCGAGAGCAGGAGACGGGGTTCCAATTGCTCAAAGAGAACCCTACTTCGTGCTGGCGGGGACTTCTTATTCTTATGCCGCAGTCTCTGTAGCCTTCTACTTAGACCCATGGTCAGCCCCTTTTTCTGGGAAAAAGAGCAAGTGTTCAATCCAACAGCAAAAACAAGGCGCCGAAGGGCACCGCACCGGGCCGAATATCTTTGATGCACACAAACGCGTCGAAATTTATATTGTTTTCAGTGGAGAAATTGTATCCGTAGGCTTCGGCGTCAACTTGCACAAATCCTTCAAAGATATAAAACTTATTGGTGTCCAAGAGCACTTTGGTTTCCCTGCCATTGCTGTAGGTGGTAGAAATGAGGCTGTCCTGCCAGGTTTTCTGTTCAGCCGCGATTTGGAGATCATTGCCGTTATTGAAATTCCGCAATCTTCCGACATATTGCAGGATTAACTTATTGGAACTCTCTGCTTTGCCAAGGTTTAGCGAACCGCTGACCCTAAAGCCGATGGTGACCCAGACTTTGGAGGGTTCGCCAGGACCGGCAACAATCTTGAATCTAAAGGTGCTATTGCCGTAACCTTGGCCATAGCCTTCATAAGTGGCGCTGTCTGTGTGGCCGGCGGTGGCAAAGGTATTCATGATCCCCTGGGTGCAATCCACGTGGTCATTCAATACCACTGCCTGCCGGGTGGTTCCTCCACCGGTGGCTACCGCCGGGGCTTCTCCTGTCGTGGCCGTTTGGGATACTGTCCCTTGGCCGGTAACCTCTCCAGGTATGTACTCTACTGCTCCGCCGGCGTCCGTTTTTCGGGCATACGCATCTGCCAGATTGGAATTACTCAAGTACTCCATCTCCAGGGTATAAGACCAGGCAGAGGTGCCCAGGCATAAGGTCAACCAGAGGGCCGCGCCGGCACAAAGCCATATCCGTCTCATTTTTGCCCTTTTGGATCTACCAAGGTTAAATTGTGAGGGTAATTTAATGAAGTTCATGGTTGCGGCCCTTTGCCCCTTAACCTTGCTCTTTTGAAGTCTAAACAACTGATTTCAGCTATGAGATGGCTGGGCTGCGGTGCTGGCGGAGCCATTGCCATCCGTGCCGTAGGAATCTTGGCCCAGGGGAAATGGTCGAGGTGCTCACAGTCCTTTGTCGATGCTCACCTTATTCCCCTTCCGGCTCCCTGAGCCCAAAAGAGCTGGTCAGAGGACCCAGAGGGTGGGTTCTGGGGGAGAGCCCCTCGCTTTACGCCTAGAGCAATTGGCCTTTGCCTCCCAAGCTGGTTACAGCCGAAAATCTACGGCGTTTCCGGGAGAAAAATCGCCATCCAGGTTTCGATAACGGTGATTGTTGTTAACCTGGAGAAGCTTCAGCATCACGGCTATGAAACGGCTATTGCTATGAAGGGTACTTAAGCATAAGAGAAATAGCCGATTCCCTTTTTCCAGGCAACCCGGCTGTCTCTGCTACAGAGACCCTTGGCTTTCCGTCCCCGTCTCACGGCGGGTTTGGCTTTATCTGGGTAATGTAATTACCGCATTGGACCTTGCGACCAGGTCGGAAGGACCACATGAGGATGGCTATGGATTTATCGGTGAGACAAGCTTGACAACCAAAGGAAACGAAGTGCGGAAGGAAGGCCGGTTACAAGGGGATACCGCCGGAACTGCCTGTATAGCAATAATCACTTATTTTGAGGGTCTGCCGAACCCTATACGTTACCAGCAGGCTTTGGCCCTGGCTGAAGGGTCCCCGCAAATCTGGGAGCGCCAGTGCATGCCGGGAATCCGGGTTGCCCGAGCCGTGATGGTAAGGGGATGTGACAGAAGCATGGGGCGAGGAATGGGAAGGTATATAGATGGCCCTGCCGAGGCACCCGTCATCGGCCAGGTCGAACATCAGAAGAAGCGCAAATATAAGCAGGATCGCGCGTTTCATCTACGTCCTCACCATCGACGGGTTGGGCTTTTATGAGAATTTTAGGATAGCCACACTCTAAAATTAATGTCAAGATTTTTCTACAAGTAAGTAATTTTTTTAATGTACAGGACATTAATTTTAAAGGGAGACATTTCAGGCGGTTGCGAACCGCAATCAGGAAGCCCTGGGACCCAAAAGTTGGAAGGCGTCGTATATCGTCCGATCCGTGCCCAATCATCCCAAAAAGCCAAAACAAAAGGCGTAACCCATTGAGATTAGGCCTAAAATTAACTGATGGGGCCAAAGCGGGGATTTGCCCAGAACCCGCATAATTCCTCACTTTTCCGGGTACAACGGCCCGGCCGTGTGGTCAAAGTGAGCTATGGGGGGATTGTTGGGGTTATTTCAGAGACAAACAATCAAGGTCGAGGCGGCTCCGATCCTTTCCGCGACCTAGGGGGGTGGCGTCCCATGAATTCATGACATTTCTCCTAAGACCTTCCTCAGCTTATGCAGCAGGTCGGCGGCCGCGCGCCTATCGGGTTCTGCCGGCAGGCGGCCAAGAACCCCGAGGCCTTCGCTTGCCTCGTGAAACTCTGCGTCCGAAAGAGGGCTGACCACCGCGGTATTCACCATGGCATTAACCATGAGCAGCTTCCGGACGAGGTCCAAAGGCCCGGTATCCGGGAGATCAGAGTCAATGATCATGAGGTGTGGGGCAAAGGCGCGTGCCGCTTCCAGAGCCGTAGCCCCGGAGACCACTCGCATCAAGTGCACCTCCGGGTCTGACGTCAGCGCGGCGGCGAAAGCCTGCCAGGCTTCCGGGCGAGGAGTAGCGAGAACGATGCGCGGCATGGGTTCACCTCTTATCGAATGCAGTGCGCGGCGTTTTGCATCGAGTTCCGAGCGTTGGTCAGGCGGAAGCGTTTGACCCGGGGTGTGACACCTTGCTGTAGTAATCGGCAATGGCTTCCCCCAGGGTATTGACCGCCAGACGGGCGCAGTGCAGGTGGTCCGCCGGCAGACCTCCCAGGGAGGTTGCCACCTCGTGGGGCTCCAGCTCCAGGGCCTGGTCTAAATCTCGTCCCTTAACCAGTTCGCTCATGGCGCTGGCACAGACCAGGGTATAGATGCACCCCCGGGGCAGCACCTTGATCTCGGCAATAGCGCCCAACTCGATGCGCAGCGAGACTTCTATGGAATCTCCGCATAGACCGACCGCGGCCCCCTTGCCGCTCGGATTATCCAGAAAGCCGATGTTTTTGGGGAACCGGGCCAGAGCGAGGAACTGCTCCCCAACTTCCCCTGGCACGGGAAAATCGCCTTCAGACACGAGGTTTCTCCTCCTCTGCTGATCAGAATTTTCCCATTTGTGGTGCACCGCCACTCCCGCCGCAGGTGAACTCGGTGGTAAACCGCGGCAGTTTGCCCTGCAAAAGGGCCTGCACCGCTTCTCCCACGGTTTGGACGCCGTTGCCGTACAGGACGTCGATTCCCACCTGATTGAACCCCATGAGCGGCCGCATGCCCATGCCGCCGGCAATGAGGACCTGGACGCCGTGTTGGGCCAGGTGATTGACCGGGGCCATACAGCCGCCCTGCTCGTGGGGAACGTTGGGCAGAGTGGCGACCTCTAGCACTTTGCCTTCGGCGATTTTCACCAGGGTGTACAGGTCACAGTGGCCGAAATGGGCCCCCAGCGCGGCATCGAGTCCGCCAGGATGGTTTGAGGGAATCGCGACAATCGTACTACTCTTCATGGTCTCCTCCTTCAGGTGCTTAGAATATATATCCGCGTTGCAACCACACGGCAGGCTGAAGCCTGCGGCTGCATAACAGCGGTTACCTTACCGGCCAAGGCTGGCCAGTGCTTCGATCCGGGTCCAGGCGCGCCCCAGTTCCCGGCTAAAATTCGTTGTGGGCAACTCGGTGACGACCAGACCCTGGATCATGGCTTTGGTAACCAGCTGATCGTGGGGCAGTTGCGCGATAACCGGATGGCCCCCGTCCTGGCAAAAGGCTTCAATACGGGCGGTTTCCTCCGGATTGAGGTCGTGCTTGTTGATGATGACTGCCATGGCAGTCTGAAAGTGCCGACACAGATCCGCCACCCGCTCCAGGTCGTGCCGCCCCGAGGGCGTGGGCTCGGTGACGGCCACAGCCAGGTGCGCTCCCGACAGCGAGCTGATCACCGGGCAGCCGATGCCCGGGGCGCCGTCGCACAGCACCAGGTCGGCGCCGCGGGCTTTGGCCAGTTCCCGGGCCTGTTGCTTAAGAACCATCACCAGCCTTCCCGAGTTCTCCCCACCTGGAAAGAGCTGGGCATGGACCATCGGTCCGAAGCGGGTGGATGATACGTACCATTGGCCGCAGTGCTTCTCGGGAAACCGGATGGCCGCGGCCGGGCAGAAGGCCACGCAGACCTTGCAGCCCTCGCACCGCAGGGGATCAACCGCAAAACCTGCCCCATTCTGCCGGATCGCCCCAAACTGGCACATGGTCGCACAGAGACCGCAGCCATCGCATGTATCGCCGTCGATCCGGGCCTCATACCCCGAGTAAAACTCTTCCTGGCGTTCCCGCGTCGGCTGCAGCAGCAGGTGCAAGTCAGGGGCGTCCACGTCCAGATCGCAGATGATCTTGTTGGCGGCCAGATGGGCGAAGGCCCCCGTAAGCGAGGTTTTGCCCGTGCCGCCTTTGCCGCTGATGACAATAATCTCACGCACGGGCGGCCTCCCGGGGCCGGCTTATTTTTGCCAGGTCCCGGATCTGGTCCAACACGAAGACAAAGGTCTCCTTGAGCCCGGGGGATATTTCGGCGATGATCCGGCCGCGGGCGTAGGCCTCGGCAATGGCCCGGTCGTAGGGAATCTCGGCCAGAATCGGGAGCCCCTTTTCCCGGCAGAACCGGTACATGGCATCATGCCCCCATCCGGACCGATTGACCACGACCCCCATGGGTTTTTTGAGGGGCGCAAAGGCTTCCCAGGCGAGCTTAAAGTCATAAGCGCCAAAGGGAGTGGGCTCGGTAACCAGGAGAATCACGTCGCTGTCGAGCACCGCATTGACCGCCGGGCAGCTCACCCCCGGCGGGGCGTCGATGATCGCATCCCCGCCGCCGGCGGCCAGCATCCGAGCCAGCCTGGCCTTTACCTGGCGCATGAGGGGCGGGCTCATGGCCTCGCCGACGCGCAGCCTGCCGGCGAGAAAACCCACGCGGCCGGCTCGCCCCCAACTGATTTCGCCCAGCTCCCGCCGGCCCGGGGAGAGCGCCTTTTCGGGGCACACCGCCAGGCAGCCGCCGCAGCCGTGACACATCTCGGGAAAGGTCAGAATCAACTGGCCTATGACGGTGATGCCCTTAAACTGGCAAAGCTCGGAGCACGCGCCGCAATAAGTGCATCTCGCCTCATCCACCACCGGCACCGTCATATAGGCCATTTCGCTCCCTTCGATGGCGGGGTGGAGAAAAAGGTGCAGGTTGGGCTCTTCCACGTCCAGGTCCACGCCCAGCACCGATCCGTCCCAGACCGCAGCCAGGGACGCGGTTACCGTGGTCTTGCCCGTGCCGCCCTTGCCACTCGCCACCGCAACGATCATCGTCCGGCCCGGTTGGCTGCTTGAGCCATTTCGACCCGGCCGCTCTTGAACCGCTCCACGGCCTGGCGTACGGTCAGCCCCTCAAGGTTCTGCCCCACCTGGATGCCGGCGGCGGCAAGGGCCTGAAAGGCCTTGGGGCCGACGTAGCCGGTGAGCAGACAACTCACGCCGGCCCGGGCGACCAGCTCCGCGGCCTGGATGCCTGCCCCCTGCGCCATTACCTGGGACTGGCCATTATCAATGTACCGGCTCTCCATGGTTTCGAGGTCCACGATGACGAAACCGGCGGCCCTGCCAAAGCGGGGGTCAACCTGATCGTCCAGCGAGGGGCCTTCACTCGTCACGGCAATCTTGCTCATGCTTTGTCCTTCTTGATTCATTTATTTCACCTGGCTTTTGCCACCGGCGGACCTGACGGCATCGGCCGGCAGCCTGAGCAACCATCTGCTGATAAGCAACCTCCATGCCATCTGCACCTGAAAGCCGTCGCATCGATGGATACCAAAGGCATATTCGGGTATAGCCGTGGAATTTCCGCCGGAACTGCAGCCGTAGGACTTGATGGGTTGCCGCAATGCATTATATCGTTTCCAGCTCAGCCCTGCCAGGGAAAAAGAGCCATTGTGCACCAATGACCATATTTTTATGGGTGCACAATGTTCCCACGCTACTTACGTCTGCCTAGAGACTGCAAAAAAATTCCCCGCCCAGGCCTTGAGCCGGGGCAGGGAACGCCTTGAGATGTTTAGGAACTCTCCAGTTCAGCGATCCGCTTCCGGATATTCTCCAGTTCGTGCTGCAGGTAGGCCTGCTCTTCTTTCAATACTTGGGCTTCATCCTGGGGGGCGGTCCCAGAGCCGGGCCCGCCGGGCCCGAATGGGCCGTAACCAAAGGCCCTCCAACCCCAACGAGGGCGCCCAGAAACGCCGCGGCCGAACCCCCAGGCGCCGCGGCCCATGCTGCCGCCAAACCCTCTCCGGCGACCCGCCCCGCAGGGACCCTGGCCCCAACCGGTGCCTGGCCCGGCTCCCATCGGTCCTGTACCATCGTAACCTGGCATGATCTTTGTCCTCCTTATGAGAAGAATCATCTGATATGATGCCTGACCCAGGAATTAACTATCTTTCCCTCCTGGTCATCACTGTCCCGCAGTCCGGACACTTCACCTCGAAACACGGGACGCCCTGTTGGTGTGGCGCCTTGTGGCCGCAGGCCGGACAGACGCAAAATCCTCCGGGGCCGCCGCCGAAACCGCCACCGCGGCCTCTTCCTTGACCAGAACCACGGCCTTGACCGCCGCCCGCCCCGCCGCCTGGACCTTGACTCCTGGCAAAAACTGGCATGTTATGTCTCCTTCCTTGATGTGGCTTTGCGGTTGATATGAGATTTGCATTCAGCCCGCAGCTTTTCAGGTGCAACGACAGGCCGGTGGAATGCCTCGATGATGGCCTCACCTCATCCAATGGTTGTATCTTTGCTGCTGCTCCCCGCTGGAAAACATCCCCAGGAAATACTTCAACCCGGTCAGCAAAAGGTTGATCCCCAGCGAAGATAAGGCCAGGCGTTCAGCGTCATCCATGCTCATTTTTAAATATTTCAGTTACCCGGGCCTGTTCAGGTTTGCATGTGGAGTTATTCCACCAACACTTAAAACCCCAGGCTTTTAAGGCACCCCTGACAGGATGGCGGCCAGCCACTAGGGAAGGTGGGAGCCTGTCTCTCCCCCTGAAGTTCAGCCGCTGACCGGTCATCATCTTTTGCTGGATACAAGAGAGCGAATATCTCTGCCGGACCCCTAAAATAATCAATAAAGTTAAGATAGGCCGGTTGCTGCAAGAGTTTTACCAGGCCGTGTTTCCGGATATCCCCGTAGGAGTAATTGCCGGTCTGATAAGATTGCTTAAAGGAGCGACGCGTGAAAGGGCCGGCCACGGGAAGTCCCAAATAAACGCACGGGGCCACCTCCCCTGACACGGTCACGAAGGCATTGCGCAGGGGATTGGCATCGCAGACCCTCAGGTCAAAATGGGGGGAGAGGCTGAGGTTCCGGAAGGGCATTTTAAAGGCCTTGGCCTCCGCTTCGGCTTGTCGCTGGATGGCCTCGATTTCGGAGTCCGGAGAACCGGGAGATAAGAGACTCAATGGCTCCATTTCCGGGATGGGGATAAAATCCAGGTTAGGGGCGTTGACCCGGTCAACTCCAAGGGAGGCGGCCAATCTGAGAAACTCGGGCAATTCCGCCAGGTTAGGCCGCATCTTTAAAAACAGCAGCACCACCTCCGGCCGCTTCAGTCCCAGGGACCGCTTGCGGGAGCAGAGGGCGGCAACTTGTTGGACCAGCCGGTGAAAGTCGGCCCCGGGGCGCACGCTTTCATAAGTTTCGGCCCGGGCCCCATCCAGGGAGATGGCCACCATATCAAGATGCTCCAAAACCCGCATCTGGACTTCTTCGCTCAACCCGAGGCCATTGGTGGTCAGACTGACCTGTAACCCCTGAGCCCGCAAGGCTCTGGCCATATCCCAAAGCTGGGGGTGAAGAAGCGGCTCGCCCCAGCCGCTTACATGGACGTGGGAGAAAAATCTTAGGGACGGCAGGAGCGTTTCAAAGGTTTCCCAGGTCAAATCCTGAGCTTGCCATCTTTCCGGCCAAGCGGTGCGGGGACACATGATGCAGCCCGGCAGGTTACAGCGCGTGGTCACCTCCACCTGGAGATAGTGCCAGCGCGGGGCTTCTAACCCCCATACCCTTTGGCAATATTCGAAAAAAGATTTGATCCGCGCCCGCATCTTGAAAGCCTAAGGGAGTTTTCCCCCGGTGAGTTTAACTCCCGGTACGGAGCTGTGGGTGGCTTCGACTTCTTCCCGAGTAACGCTTAAAAGTTACCTAAAAGGTCAATACCTTACCTCGCTTTCCCTGGATAGCATCCGCAGGTCGTTATCCAGGTTTTATGCAAAGATAAGTATCTTTATTTGGGCTTCAAAAAAGCCTCCTTACCCGGGTCATCTCCAACGACTGGTGACGTTCGGCTCGGTGGTGGGCTTTAATTTTCCCGCCCGGTAGTTTTGCACCGCGGCGCGCACCGGACCCTCCACCCCCACAATCACCGGGATGCCGGCGGCCTGCAGGGTTTGAAAGGCCTTGGGGCCGCAGTTGCCGGTGAGAACCGCGGCTGGCTGGTGGCGGGCCACCTGGGCGGCCGCCTCAATGCCTGCCCCCTGCGCGGCCTGAAGGTTTTGCCCGTTCGTCAGCACTTCATATTCCATGGATTCAGGATTCACCAAGAGAAAGTAAGCTGAGCGCCCGAAACGAGGGTCCACCTGGGCCTCCAGGTTGGGCCCATTAGCGCTTATGACAATCTTCATCATTTCTCCTTGTTCGTGGTTCCTTAATTCCGGCTCCCTGTAGCTCTTCAAAGGCCCTGGGGCCGCAGTTCCCTGTCACCACGGTTTGCACCACCCGATTTTTGGTCAAGGTTCTGGCCGTAAGAACCCCTACTTCCCGCAAGGAAGAGCCACCGCTTTCTGTCTCTCTCACCATGCCTCCTTTCCGGGTGGTCGAACCCATCCCAGAATCTTTCGTCATCATCAGCAGCGCGCAGCCAATACCCAAGGGTTCAAGCCAGCCTTTCCTCCCGGGGGAGGGACGAGGGAGAGGGAGGATATCCATGCCGAGTTAAATGGATATGACCCTGCCCTCCCACCAAGGAGGAAAGTTGGTGTCAGGATGGGTCGCGTCACCATCCGTTTAAAGACGATTGCTCAATGGTCGCACACGTTGGGGCCGCTGACCAAGGTCCCGGAAAGGTACCATTGGACCAGGGTCTCCGGTTCTTGACTCGGGCTGCCGGTGATCACCTTGATGCCTTGTTCTGCAAAGAGGCTAAGAGCCCTCTGGCCCATGCCGCCGGCGAAGATGAGATTCACTCCCAGGTCCCCCAGCCAGCGGGGCAGGCGCTCATGTCAAACCACTCCTTATTGAAATTCGCTTCTCTCAATTCTCATATCAAATATTGTGCCAAGAGAAGATCGCAGCGACACCGGCCTTGAAGCAAACTGGGGAAGGGCTCGTGGGAACAATATGAACCCAAATTTATCTCTTAAGGGTTCAAATTGATCCCTTTAATTTGCAGGGGTTGACAGGGATTCCTTTTCCTTCGTCCTCACGGTCTCATAGAAAATGGTTTGATTATTTCGAACGGTTGTTACTGACCCCTCCTCGAGCAGCGCTTGCAGTCGCTTGGTCGCTTCTTCGACATGCAGGCCCAGACCGGCGGAAACCCCTTGAATCGTGCAGGGCCGCCGGCTTAACAGGGCCAGGATGTCGGCATCCGTCGCGGCGTGCAAAACGGGGGATCGTGATTAGGTCAGCATGATTCCCCTATCTGCCGGTTGATCTCCTGAAGACCATACTTGCCTTGGGCTCAGGCGGCCTTCAGGGTCTCCAAGATCTCCATCAACAGGTCCACCGCGGCCAGGAAATCCCGGGGGGAGTTGGGAGCCAACGTCTTAAAGACCAGCCGCCGGGGGTCGACGCCGGCTTCGGCCAGCATGGCCCGGGCCCGCTCCACCCCCCACAGGGCGTGTTCGTTCCCTTGCTGGGACTTGCAGTTATCCGGGTGGCAGCCCAATACCAGGACCCCGTCTGCGCCCAAGGTAAAGGCCCGCATGACATAGTCAATGTCGATTTTACCGGCGCAAGGCATCCGCAAGGGAGTGAAGCCCAGGGGCAGGGTGAGGTGATCCATCCTTAAGGCGGCGTGATAGGCGTCCCAGGCGGAATTTTCACACATAAAGGCAATGATCCGGGGAGTAAGGCGGGGATCGATAGTATCCAGGGCCGCCTCCACCTGGTCGTCGGAGAAGTTGTAGATCTGGATGGCCTCATTGGGGCACTGGGAGGCGCACACGCCGCAGCCCTGGCAGGCCAGTTCGTTGATGATGGCCCGGTTGTCCCAAGTGATGGCCCCGTGGGGGCATAGGCGGTGGCAGGTGAGGCAAAGGACGCAGCGCCCCCGGTCGATGACCGCCCTGCCTTTGGGCGCCAGGGCCGTACCCTGCCCCAGGAGGAGCTGGACTTCCGAGACCGCGGCGTCGGCTTCGGACAAGGCCTGTTCCAGGTCCATGACGGCGCGTCCCGGCCCCGCCACGTAAATGCCCCGACGGTTGGTGACCACCGGGAGATGGCGCACATTGTCCCCCTGGAAAAAGCCCAGGGGGCCGGTAAAGAGGTGGAGCAGTTCGGCCAGGGCCGCATTGCCGGCGGCGGGCCGGTAAACCTCGTCCAGGATTACCAGGTCACCGTCGAGAACTTCGTCGGTGTGCATTATCGGATCGAAAAAGGTGAGGCGAAGCCGGTCATCTTCCACGGAAAGTTCGGGAAGCTGAGGCAGCTTGAAGACGATGAGCCCGGAACTCTGGGCCTCTTCCAGGGCGGCTTCCATATCCGGGGCCCCTACCTTGGCATCCCGGATAAAGAGAACGACCTGGCAGTTGCCCTGAGAGAGCATCTGGCGGGCGGCGCTCAGGGTGCGGCGCAGGGCCAGGGGGTGGCTGTCGCCGCCCCGAAAGGCCACCCTGAGGCTGGGGGCCTCCGGGTCAAGGTTTGCCGCGGCCTCATCTCGGGCGGCCAGGAATTCCTTCAGCCGGGTCAGGGTGAGGACCTTGGGGTGAGATACCGCGCCGGCGGCCTCCCCCGGTTCCAGGCGTAGCTCCGGCGCCAGGATCACGGCCCCGACCTGCTCTTCCCGGCATCCCTCGGGGGTCTGCAAGCGTACCCGGAAATTTCCCGGGCTTCCCTGAAAATCCAGTAAGGCAGCTTTGAGGGCCAGCCCAATCAGGGGATGGGACTGCACCTGGGTAATGAGAGCCGCCAATTCCTCCCCTGGGACCTGAGTGAGGGGGGCACCAGGGATCAAGGGATTCAAGGAGGCCTTGGGGGCGGCCAGAAGCACCGGATAACCCAGGCCGGCCAGATCCCGAGCGGCCTGCAAGGCCGCAAACGAATCGCCCCAGATCAGCACCTGGGTACTTACCGGAACCTCCATGGTGGTAAGGGGCTTGGCGCGGCAGAGCTGGGCGGCGGTCATGAGGATCAAGTTTTGGGCCTTGATATGGCAGATACGGGGGTCCGGGTGGTCCAGGGCTTCCTGGAGATCCACTTCGGCGATAAGCTCCGGGTTCTTGCCAAAATGTTCTATTAAGAGTTTCCTGATGGCCCGGGCCCGGCGATAGGGTGACACCGCGGCCACCACTATGGGGCGATCTTCTCCAGGGTGGAGAAAGGCCTGTAAGCGATCTTTCAATTCGGCCGTGGTCAGAAGCGGGTTTAAGGCCAGGACCCGGCCTTGATGAATGCTGCCGGCCCAAAGGCCCAGCCGGTAATAATCCAGGCCGGCGCCGCTAAGATCCGGCCCGTGGGCCAAAATGATTTCTATTTCTTGCGTGATGATCATGACTTACTCTGGAGATACCGGCTCACCTGCCGGGCGGTGCCTACGGCCTGGGTAATACACCCGGCGATGTCCCGGGGGCCTTCGGCGGTGCCGGCCAGGAAAAGCCCTGGTTGCTGGGTTAAGGAACGATGCCGCAGGTCGGCGGCCTTAAAAAAACCTTCCGGAGACAACTCTAATTGGAGCAAGGCCGCCAGGGCGGCGTTATCTTCGCCGGGAGAGATGCCCACGGATAACACTACCAGGTCGAAGGCGGCCTCCCGGGGGAGGCCGCTGTCTTCCTTTAGGTAGCGGAGTTTGACGTTGCCGTTGGGAGCCTCGCGGAGGTCGCCGGGCAAGGCCCGCACCATCTTCACGTCCCGCCGGGCTTCAGCCTGAAATTGGGGGGAATTGCGTCCGATGTTCTGCAGGTCCATATAGAAGGTGGTGACCTCTGAGTCTGGCAGCCGGTGCTTCAACAGGCGGGCCAGCCTCAAGGTGTAGGCGCAGCACACCTGGGAGCAATAAGGGTGAAGTTGGTCCCGGCTCCCGACACATTGGATAAACGCCACGTGCCGTACCGGCCCGCCATCGCCGGGGCGTTTGAGTTCGGCGCCGACCCGGAGCATCTCCTCCAACTCCAAGCCGGTAACCACGTGGGGGAGCCGGCCGTAACCATAATGAGGCCGGGAGCAAGGGTCGGCCGGGTTATAGCCGGTAGCCATAACGACGGCGGAGGCTTCCAGGTCCAGGAGGTCCTCAGGCCGGGTCAGATCGATGGCCCTCACCGTCTCCGGGCAGACCTGCTGGCAGACCTGGCAGGAGCTGTCCTGAAAAAAGAGGCAATTCTCCGGGATCACTGCATAACGGGGATGATTCAGGGGAGAGGCGGCATGAATAATCGCCCCCTGGGATACGGCGGGACATTCATCATAACAGAGGCCGCAGTCCACACAGTAATAGGGGTCAATTATCCGGGGCTGCCGTTTGAAAGTGAGCTGAAAGCCCCCGTTTTCCCGGCGGGCCTGGGTAAGCTCGGTAAGGGGGTAAAGGCGGAGATCCGGCGCCAGGAAGAGCTCCTTGAGGCGGTCGGTCACCAGGCAAACGCCGCACTTCTGGCAGACATCGGTGGCCTTGCAGCTCAAATGTGCCGCCCGTCCCCCGAAGAACGGGGTCTTTTCCACCAGGGCGACTTCCTGCCCCAGGCGGACCAACTCCAGGGCGACGCTGATCCCGGCAATGCCCCCCCCTAAGACCACCACGGTAAATTTCTTCTGGTCATTCATGATGATTTCGCAAATCCATCCTGTTAAGGAAATCCGTCAAGAATAGAGGAAAATGGGATAACCTTTTAGTCAATGTCAAAGTTTTGCCGTTATGGCACATGGTCCAAGAACCTTAAATCCCCCCAGCCCCCCTTTTCCAAATGGAAGAACTGAGCGGAATTCCTTAGGAAGTCCCCCTTTGACCAAGGGGGATTTAGGGGGATTTAACAACCAGCAGTCGGAAGAAATTTTTGGCAAATGCTCTAGTTACTTCGCCTTTCACCTCGTAATTATAATCCCGCGGTCTCCAGGACCCTGGCGAGCAGATCGCTCCGCCCCTGGGCCTTGAGATAGACCCCGTCCGCCAGTTTTTCTTCTTTGATCCGCTTCGCCAAGTAGGCTGCGTTATCCACCCCCATGGCCAGGATTTCCTGCGGTTCCTTACCGGCCAGGCCATTTAACAGGTTCTGAGGCACCGAATAGACCTGGCGCCACTGGCCGGAGACTGCCTGGGCCACTTCCTCGGGGCTCAGAACCTTCACCGCGGCCAAAAGTTTTACCGGGTGAGGTGGCAACACCTGGTGGAAATGGCGAAACTTTTCCAGGTCGAACACCGGCGGGGTGACGAAAAACTGGGCCCCCGCGGCCACCTTCTTTTCAAACTTGATGAGCTGCGGCGCCAGGGGTTCGGCCTCCGGGATAACCACCGCGCCCAGGTAAAAAGCGGGGCTGTCGGCCAGGGGCAAACCGGCGCTGTCGTGACCGGCCATGAGGCCCTGGGCGATCTGCAACAGTTGCACCGAATCGGCATCGTATACCGGCTTGGCCTGGGGATGGTCCCCCAGGGTGATATAGTCGCCGCTCACCACCAGGAGGTTCTCCACCCCCAGGGCCGCAGCCCCCAGGAGGTCGCTCTCCAGGGCCAGGCGGTTGCGGTCCCGGCACGTGAGATGGACCAAGGGTTCAGCCCCGGAGTGCTTCACCGCCCAGCCGGCGGCCAGGGGAGAAAGGCGCAGGCAAGCCTGCTCATTGTCCGGCACGCTAAAGGCGGCCACCCTGCCGTTCAGGCTTCGAACCGGGGCCAGCATCTCGTCCACCGCAATGCCCTTGGGGGGCTTCAATTCCGCCACTAGGACGAATTTTCCGGCTTCCAGGGCCTCCCTGAGCTTACCCATGGGTCCCGTACCTCTTCCGGTAAGCCGGATGAATCACCTGGTTGGGAGTGGTACTGCGGTCGTATGGATGCAAGGGCACGATCTCCTTCATCTTCTCCAGCCGTCCTTCCAGCTCCAGGCGGTGGTAAATGTTGCTCCAGGCGCAGTCATTCTCGGGGTTGACCTCACATTTCCCGTTGATGGTGCCGCCGCAGGGGCCGTTGAGCAAGCCTTTCGGGCACATGGTCACCGGGCAGATAGCGCCGGTGATGCCCAGGTAACAGTTATGGCAGGCCCGGCAGCGCTCGGTGAAGTAACCCACCTCGTTGTTGACCCCGATAAAGGTGGTGTTCACGGCAGGAAAAATGGGCTGCAGCTGGCATATTTGCTTGAGAAACTGGACCCCGGCGCCGCAGGCCATGGAGACGATCGCGTCATAATCAGCGATTGACACACACAAGGGCCGCAGGAATTCCAGGTCGCACTGGCGCTCAACGGTGATTTCCCCGATTTCCACTTGCTTGTCTTCCAGACCCAGGGCCAACCTTAATTGGAAGGCCAGGAGCCCCACTTCTTTTTCGCCCCCCGCCAGACAGACGGCCACGCAAGTGCCGCAGCCAATGATGAGGATCTTTTTATACGGGGCCACCATGGCCTTGATTTCGGCAAAAGGTTTCCGTTCCGCGATGATCATAGTTCCACCATTTCTTCCAACTGTTCCAGGGCTTCGGTTTTAAAGCTGCGGCCTTGCCGCAAGGGATTGGGGCCCAATTCCTCCACCCGCCGGGTCATTTCTTTTACGGCCGCCACCCATTTGGGGGCGTCCGAGGCGGCAATCTCGAACATCTCCAGGCGGTCCGCCCCCAGGCCGCTCTCCTCCAGCAATTGCCTGGCATATTCCACACGTTCTCGGGCTCGGAGATTTCCTTCCAGGAAATGGCAGCTTCCGGCCTCTCACCCACCTACAAAGATGGCGTCGGCCCCGGCCTCGAAGCCCTTCAGGATGTGCACGATGTCGATGCGGCCGGTGCATAGGTACTTGATGAGGCGCACGCTGGCCGGGTATTGCATCCGGGCCGAGCCGGCCATATCCGCCGCGGTGTAAGTGCAGTAGGTGCACACAAAGGCCAAAATTTTGGGGTTGAATTCCATGGTATGCTTCCTTATGACAGCTATTAAGAAGCGGCCTGGTCTTCCGCCTCTTTCTCTGATTCAATGGCGCCGATCTTGGCAATAAACTGCCGGTCCCGGTTATGCATCACTTCGATGGCCTTCCGGGGACAAGCGCTGGCGCAACTGCCGCAGCCCTGGCAAGCCGCGGGGTCGATGGTAACGACGCCTTCGAGCGGGTCCACCCGGGGTACCCCGAAGGGGCAGGTACGCATGCAGGTGAGGCAGATGGCGCATTTTTGGGGGTCAACCACCGCCACCGCGCCCCCCACGTACATCACTTCCTGGGCCAGGACCCCCAGGGCCCGGGCCGCGGCTCCCAGAGCCTGGGCAATTGACTCCTCGATGAACTTGGGACTGTGGGCCAGGCCGCAGAGAAAAATGCCGTTGACGGCGAAGTCCAGAGGCCGTAGTTTCAGGTGGGCTTCCATGAAAAAGCCGTCGGCATCCAGGGGCAGCTTCATGAGGCCGGCGATCTCCTTGGACACCGGGTGGGGCCGGATGGCGGCGGACAGGGCCAGATAGTCGGCTTTCAGGTTAATGGTAGCCTTGAGGTTCTGATCAAAGACCGATACCATTAGGTTATCACCCGCCGGGGTCACCTGCGGTTTTAGCGAAGGCTCATAGCGGATAAACTGCACCCCCAGCTCGCGGGCCTTCTTATAGTAGATCTCTTTCAGGCCGTAAGTGCGGATGTCCCGGTAGAGGATGAAAACCCGGGCTTGAGGCCGGATTTCCTTAATTTTTAGAGCGTTTTTAATGGCCTCGCCGCAGCACACCCGGCTGCAGTAAGGGTGCTCCGGCTCTCGCGAGCCCACGCATTGAATCATCACGATGGTGGGGGCCTCGCGCAGCTCCTCCGGTGAGTCGGCTAACAGGCCTTCCATCTCGATTTGAGTCAAAACCCTGGTGTCATCCCCGTACAGGTATTCTTTGGGCGCGCATTCCTGGCCGCCAGTGGCGATCACCACGGCGCCGAATTGCACCGACCACTTGCCCCGGGGAGACTCCAATTCGCACCGGAAATTCCCCTGGTGGCCGGAGAAGCCGGTGATCCGGGCCTCCTCCCACCAGCGGATTTTGGGATGCGTCTCCACCCGGGTCACCAATTCCCTCATAAAAGGTTGAATGGCATGGCCTTCCAGGGTATAGCGCATATTATGCGCCAGGCTGCCGCCGAAGCGTTCCTGGATATCCGGTAGATAGACGGAGTAACCGGCGTCGGCGATGGTCAGGGCCGCTACCAACCCGGCCAGCCCGCCCCCCACCACCAGGGCCCGTTGATTGACCGGGACCAACATTTCGCTTAAGGGCTCCAGCACCGCGGCCCGGGCCACCGCCATTTTCACCAGTTCCTTGGCCTTCTCGGTGGCCAATCTGGGAGTGTTCTGATGTACCCAGGAGTCCTGGTCCCGGATGTTGGCCATCTCGAAAAGGTACTTGTTGAGCCCGGCGTTGCGCAGGTTTTCCTGGAACAGGGCCTCATGGGTCCGGGGACTGCACGAGGCCACCACCACCCGGTTGAGGCCCTCGGCTTCAATGACCTCGCGCATTTTCTCCAGGGAATCGGTGGCGCAGGTAAAGGTGTAATGGTCCGCATAGACTACTCCAGGGAGACTCCGGGCGTAATCAGTCACTCGAGCCACGTCCACCACCCCGGCGATGTTGATGCCGCAATGACAGACAAACACCCCGATGCGCGGTTCTTCGGAGGAAATATCGCGTTCCTGGGGAAATGCCGCTTTGGACAGCAAAGTACCCCGAGCCTCGCTCAGGAGCGTGGCCGCAGCCCCCGCGGCCGCGGAGGCCTGGCCCACGGTCTCGGGGATATCCTTGGGGGACTGGTAAACCCCGCAGCAGAAAATCCCTTCCCGGCTCGTTTCCACCTGTTTGAAAGGTGGATTTTCCACGAAGCCCCATGTATTGGTGGCGATATTGCAGACCTGCGCCAGTTGCCTGGTGGCCGGGTGAGGGCTCAGGCCCACGGAGAGCACCACCAGGTCAAATTCTTCCGTCTGGTGGCGCCCGTCTTCGTCGACGTAATTCAATTCCAGGTTGTGGGTCCGGGGGTCCTGGGCCACCCGGGAGATCATGGCGCGGATGAGGCGCACCCCATGGACGTCGCGCGCCCGCTCGTAGTAGCGGTCGAACCCCTTGCCCTGGGCCCGAAAGTCGATAAAGAAGATGGTGGGCTCAATGCGGGGGGCGTGTTCTTTGGCGATAATAGCCTGCTTGGCGGCATACATACAGCACACGTAGGAGCAGTATTCCCGGCCGATGGAGGCATCCCGGGAGCCCACGCATTGGATCCAGGCGATCTTTTTCGGTTCCTGGCCGTCGCCGGGCCGCTGCACGTGCCCGCCGAAAGGTCCGGTGGCGGACAGCACCCGCTCGAACTCGAGTGAAGTTATGACGTTGGGATAGCGGCCGTAACCGTAATCCGGCTTTTGACGGGCATCAAAGGGCCGGAAGCCCGGAGCCAGGATCACCGCGCCCACTTCCAGGGTCTCGGTTCGGAGTTTTTGTCCGTGGTCGATGGCCCCGGCCTGGCAGGCTGCCACGCACTGCATACATTCGGAACACCCGCCGCAGTTGAGGCAGCGGGTCGCCTCCCTCTGGGCTTGCTCTTCGGTGTAGCCCTCAGCAATCTCGTCGAAACAGGAACAGGTATACTCCGGAGGCAGGGCGGACATCACTTCCCGGGGCTTGCCCTCCGTATCCTTGGGAATCTCGGCCCAGCGCTGGTGGGCCTCCTTTCCCTTGGTGCGGCCGGCGGCCAGGTCCACTCCACTAAGATACCGGTCGATGGATTCCGCGGCCTCGATGCCCCCCCCCACCGCTTCAATGGCAATCCAGGGGCCGGTATGGACGTCTCCGGCGGCGAACACTCCCGGCCGGGAGGTCTCGTAAGTTACTTCATTTACTTCAATGGTGCCCCAGCGGGACAGCTTGACGCCGCAGGATTCCAAGGGACCCTGGGCCGCCTCCTGGCCAATGGCCGGGACCACCATATCCACCGCCAGTTCGAAGGTGGCATGGGGAATGGGCACCGGCCGGCGCCGACCGGAGGCATCCGGCTCTCCCAACTCCATCTTCTGGCAGATCAGGCCGGTAACTTTGCCATCAGGGCCCGTGACCACCCGCAAGGGTGCGGCCAGATAAACGATCTCCACGCCCTCGCACCGGGCCTGCTCGATCTCGTGGGCAAAGGCGGGCATCTCCTCCCGGGATCGACGATAGACGATGGTCACCTGCGACCCCAGGCGCCGGGCGGTGCAGGCCACGTCAATGGCCACGTTGCCGCCCCCGATCACTGCCAGCCTGTGCCCCACGCTCAGGGGCTCACCCAGGTTCTGCCGCCTCAAAAACTCCACTCCCTGGATAACGCCGTCCGCGTCCTCTCCGGGAATCCCCAGGGGCTTGCCCACGTGGCAGCCGATCCCCAGGAAGATGGCTTTATAGCCCTGCTCCACCAACCCGTCCAGGGTGAAATCCCGGCCCAGGGCGGTATTGGTCTTGAGCTCCATTCCCAGGCGCAGGATATGGTCGATTTCCCGGTCCAGCACCTCCTTGGGCAGGCGGTAGTCGGGGATGCCCACCCGGAGCATGCCCCCGGCCCGGGGCAGGGCCTCGAAGATGGTGGGCCGGTAGCCTCGCCGGGCCAGGTGATAGGCGCAGGCCAACCCCGCGGGGCCCGACCCGATGACCGCGATCTTCTCACTCCTGGCTGCCACCAGAGGCGGGCTGATGGCGCTTAAATCAACCTGGTCCGCGGCAAACCGCTTCAAATTGCAGATAGCCACGGGCTCATCCACCTCCCGGCGCCGGCATTGGTCTTCGCAGGGGTGGGGGCAGACCCGCCCCAAAACCCCGGGCAGGGGCAGGCGCTCCATGATGAGCTTAACGGCTTCCTCGTATTTGCCCATTTTGATCAGCTGCACGTAACCCTGCACGTTGATTGCCGCGGGACAGGTGAGGCCGCAAGGGGCCCGGTCGTACTTCTTGATGGCAAAGGTGGCCGGAATTGCCTGGGGGAAATGACGGTAGGCGGCCTGGCGTTTCCCCAGGCCCTCGTCGAAGTCGGAAGGCAGTTCCACCGGGCAGGCCTCGGCGCAGGCGCCGCAGGCGTTGCACCTGGAGGCGTCAATGTACCGGGGCTCCCGCTTCAAGGTCACCGTAAAATGCCCTGCTTCCCCGTCCAGCTGCGCAATTTCCGCCTGGGTCAAAATCTCGATATCCGGGTGCTGGGCCACCTCGATGAGTTTGGGAGAAATCATGCAGGTGGAGCAGTCGTTGGTGGGGAACGTCTTGTCCAACTGGGCCATAACCCCGCCGATGGAGATGTCCCGCTCCACCAGGTAGACTTTAAATCCCGCCGCAGCCGCGTCCAGACTGGCCTGCATGCCGCCGATGCCGCCCCCCACCACCATGATGGCGCCGACCTTAGGGGTGGGGTTTTGGGTTTTGGGTTTTGGGTTTTCGGTTCTATTATTCATGGTTTCGGCTTATTCCATGGCGGACCTTGGTCCATATTCTGGGTTTTGGGTTTAAATTCCGGGTCTTGGGTTCCGGGCCTGAGGTTCATTGCTGGGAATTGCAACGGCAGCCCCCCTGATTTGGCTCGTCGGACCAAACATCTCATCCTTGGGAAACTTTTGGCTTCCTTTATAGATTTCGGTTACCAGTTCCATAGCTTGTGGCCAGGCCACCGGGTCATGAAAGGATTTCAGCGCATTGGTCATAAAGATATTTCCCGATTAAGCAATGGATCTGATGCTGTTTTCCCATAACCTAAAACCTAATTTTTCCAGCAGCGGCAAGGGGTCCACCAGGTGGCCCGCCAGCCACTCTTCAACCTTCGGGTGGCCCAGGGCCAGGCCGATGAGTTCAGTGAAATAGAAGACCGGCAGGTAGTAATCCCGGCCCAACTTTTTGGCGATGCGCCTCTGGGTCAGGTCCAGGTTGGCCTGGCACATCTGGCAGGAAACCACAAATGCCTCGGCCCCCGCCGCCAGGGCCCGTTCATAGAGGCGGCTTACCAGGGTATCGATGATGTCGGGCCGGGCCACGGCCAAGCCGGCGCCGCAGCAGTCGGTCTTGTAGGACCAGTCAATGGGGCTGGCTCCTAATACCTCCAGGAGCCGCTCCATGTTCCGGGGGTTCTCATAATCGGCCTTGCCGGTGACCGCCGGCGGCCTGGCGGCCAGGCAGCCATAATAGCCTACTGCCTTGAGCCCGGTTAAGGGACGCGCCACTTTCTGGGCCAGGGCCGTCAAATAGGGCTCCTGGGAGAGATAATCCAGGAGATCCCAGATCTTCAGGTCACCTTTATAAGTCAGGCCCAGCTCGGCTCCTTCCGGGCCTTTCAGGGCCTGGTCCGCCGCCTTGAGACGGTTGAAGCACAAGGCGCAGGGGACTACCACATCCCGGCCGGTGGCCTCCGCCAGGGCCAGGTTGCGGGCCGGCAGGGCCAGGGCCAGGTAGTGGTTGGTGCTGTGGGCCGCGGTGGCACCGCAGCAGTTCCAATCCTCCAACTCTGCCAGGTCCAGGTCCAGGAGCCCGGCCACCGCCCCGATAGAGGCGGCGTAGTCAATGGCCGTTCCTTCCAGGGAACATCCAGGATAATAAGTAACTTTCACGGTCGTGTCCGTTTTTTCGCCCGGGCGAAAATCTCTTTAATGTCCCCGGCCCCCTTGAGCCGGTGGGGGAGTTTAAGGACGAGGCGGCCCCGGCGGGCCAGCTTCCACCCCAAACGCAGATCATTCAGGAGGGCCCCCGACTTGATCTTTTCCAGGGTCAGGCCGCCGCGCCATTGATAGAGGCCCAGCAGCAAGGGCTCCGACAGGCGCCCACCGCCCAGACGCACCGTTTCCAGAAAGGTCTGGTGGAAACGGGCCACCCCGGGCTGGGACGCATAGCCCCGCTTTAGAGCCTCTTCCTTCAGCCAATCCATGGTCCCGGCGATATCGATGCCGTTGGGGCAGCGGGTGGTGCAGGTCTCGCAGGCGGAACAGACCCAAATGGTGCGGCACCGCAACAGTGCCTCTTCCTGGCCCAGGATCGCCAGGCGGATCACCTGGTCGGGCAGCAGGTCCATGGCGAACGCCAGGGGGCAGCCACCGGAGCATTTTTTACATTGGAAACAGGCGGACACGGAAACCGGCAGCGCCGCCGCCAGACGTTCCGACAGGGCCGGAGAAGCTTCTAGAAGGGGGACAGATTGGTCCAACATATTGATATCTGCCACTATGGTTAATTTAACGCTCTTTATTTAAGCTCAAAAAAACCGGTTTTTAGATCGCTACCGGCGTCATACGGGCTTCAGTAATCGCCTCAGGCCTAGTCCTCATCCACATTCTCCGAAAAACCAAGCCGCTCCCACTGAGCCGCGGCTGCGGCCCCGGCCCGGGCGATTTCCTCTTCGCTCCATGGCTCCAGGATAAGACTATCCGCCACCAACTCCCACAGGTACTTCACCTCATATGGATAATCGGGATAGAATTTGGGAACGCGCTTCATAAGCTGGTCGTGACAGTTGGAGCAGGCGACGACCAGGACATTGGCGCCGCTGTCCTTGATGGATTGGTACTTTGCCTGTCCATGCCAGGCGGATTCTTTCTCATAGGGGCCCGGCCACATGCCGCCGCCGGCCCCGCAGCAGTGGCCGTTGGCCCGGTTCGGCTCCATCTCGACAAAGTTGTCCACGCACTGTTGAATAATCCACCGCGGCTCTTCATAGAAGCCCTTGCCGAAATGGCGCTCGAGCTCTCTGCCGTGTTTACAGGAGTCATGCCAGGTGAAGATTTTGCCCTCGTTCACGCTTTTGTCGAGCTTGATTCGCCCCGATTGGATGAGCTTAACGAGATATTCGTAGAGATAGAGATAGTTAATCTCATTTGCCGGGTTCTCTTTGACACACAACTTCATCCCCACGCGGCAGCCGTATGAGCCCCCGCCGCAATCCGGCATGATCATCTGTTTAACGTGGTATTTCTTCATGAAGTCGATCTTGCGCTGGGCAAAGACCTTGATGAAATCATAGTTCCCGGTAAACAGACCCCAGTCCACCGACTCCCAGTTTTCAGACGGAATGGTCCAATTTTCCCTGGCGGCGTAAAAAATTTTCCACCACCATTTCATATCCTCATTGTCTGCAAAGACTTCCTTGGAATTTGGGAAAAAGAGGGTGTCGGCCCCTTCTTTATCGATGGGGACATAGAAGCCGGGGCAGTCCTCCTCGGCCATTTCCTTCCCCATGTCGGACATGAGAAACAGGTAATCATCCAAGGGGATAGCCATGTTATTGCCGGTCTTGAAGCAGTGTTCGGCGCCCTTGTGCAGAATGCCCGGCACTTTGTCCCTCGGGCGCAAGGACTTCATATGCAGCATGATGTAGGGTATATCGAGATTCATAGGACAGGCGTGCGCGCAGCGGCCGCATCCGGTGCAAACCCAGGGGAACTTCGACTCAACCACCTCCTCGACCATGCCGAAATGCAGCATCCGCAGGACCTTTCTGGTGTCCCAGCCTTCCATCCCGGGCGTTCCCGTGACGGGGCAGCCGCTGGTGCAGGTCCCGCAGGTCATGCACAGATTCAGGTTGAATTTTGCCAGGTACTCCTGAATCGGATCAGGGAGTTTTTTAGGTATTACGGCAGCTTGCATAATAGTCTCCTTCCGATTAAACCAAAAGACAGATTACCAAGTTCTGTACTCCATTCCTTCGGCAGCCGTGATCATGATGCGGGGCAGGGAATATAGACGTGGAACGTACTCCCGCAATCAGGCTCACTCTCGACGCGGATAAAGCCGTTATGGGCTTCCACGATGCTTTTGACGATGGCAAGTCCCAGTCCGGTGCCGATGATAAACCTTGTTTGGTCGTTCTTTACTCGGTAAAAGGGAGCGAAGATACGTTCCAGGTCTTCGGGGGCCATGCCTATGCCATTGTCTTGTACACTGATTCTCAGATACATGTCCTCTATGGCACTGGTGACCATCACCTTTCCACCTTCAGGGGTGTAGGTGATCGCATTGCCGATGAGATTGGAGACCACTTCCTCCATGTTGCGCCGGTTAACGAACACGGGCGTCACCGGGATCGGCCGTTTCAGTTCGAGCCGGATCTTTTTGGCTTGACCCGCGGCATGGAAAAAGGCGACTTGATCCTCGAGGAGCTCAGCCAGGTTGATCTCCTCTCTTTCTTGGCTGATCAGTCCCGACTCTATACGGGCAAGGTCCAGCAATTCGGAAGACAGGTTCACGAGGCTCTTGATCTTCTGCGAAGCCCTGCTCAGGATTTCGTGCTGCTGTTGCGTAACTTTCCCATGCAGCCCGTCAAGCACCACTTTGATCTGGGCCAGAATGGAATTCAAAGGGCTCCGAATCTCATGGGAGACCATCGATACGAAATCCGATTTGATCCGGTCCATGTGCTTCAACGCGGTGATGTCGTGCAGCACCGTGATGGTACCTACGTTCCGGCCGACCCTGTCTCTGAAGGGGATACACCGGACATTGAGAACCGGTCCAGGCTGATCTTCCTCGGACCCGCAGTGCAGCTCCTCAGTCAATTCCTGGAACTGGTCTCTGGGCATGGCGAGTGCCCGGTCGATCATCGACTGAACCTGCGCATTGGGGATGACTTCAGCGGCTGTGCGTCCTATGGCGCCGGCTTGTCGATACCCCGCCAGTGCCAGAAAAGCGGGATTGGCGAGCACCACCCGCTTACTGCTGTCCGTGGCCATGACGCCGTCGGTAAGGTGATTGATAAGCAGGCGCATCCGCGACTTCTCATTGGCAATGTCTTGGAGGGCTCGGGTGTATTCAATGGCTTTGGTCACGAGGAGTCGCAGCTGCTCGGGTGAAAACGGCTTCGGGATAAAATCAAACGCACCCCGCTTCATGGCCTCAATGGAGTTTTCCACGGTAGCGTAACCACTTATGACGATAACGACCGAATCGGGATGCAGCGCCTTCACCTTGGCGAGGACGTCAAAACCCGAGAGGCTTGGCATCATAAGATCGAGCAGAATGATGTCGTAGTGCTCCTGCTCAATCATCTTCAGTCCAAGCTCTCCACCTGTAGCGGTGGCTACCTCGAAGCCCTCCTGAGACAGCACCTTCCGGCAGCCTTCGCGCACCCGCTCCTCATCGTCGATAACCAGAATGGTGGGGCTGAAGCGATCGCTGGCTGCCATCTTTTCGACCATGTTTCCTCCCCCAGGGGTGCAAGGCGATCGACTGCTAAAGCTCATGTTCATCTGCACCCAGATAGAGGGGAAGTTCCAGTATAAAGGTTGTCCCTTCTTTGCTGGTTTCCTTCACCCAGATATTGCCTCCATTCGCCTGGACAATGCCGTAGACGGTGCTCAAACCGAGGCCGGTCCCTTTCCCCGGGGCTTTGGTGGTAAAGAATGGGTCAAATATCCGGGGAAGATTGTCATCGGGTATGCCACAGCCGGTATCGGAGACTTCCAGATAGGCGAAGCCTGCGGCGACATCTTTTCCGGCCACCTTCCTCTTCCTCTTTTCGCAGTAAGTCCGCAGGGTCAGGATGCCTTTTCTCTCCATGGCGTCAACCGCGTTTATGACCAGGTTGATAATCACCTGGTTAAGCTGGTTCCTGTCCACTTTGACCAGCATGGGCTCGTCTGACAGCTCTTTCACGATCTCTATATTGATGAACAGGCTCTGATCTCGAATGAGGCTCAGACTCTGTTCCACCAGGTCATTGAGGTGGAGCGTCTCTTTGTCGGCGCTCGTTTGCCGGCTGTAAGCCAGAAGGCTCTTGACAATGTTCCGGCATTGATTGGCGTCTTCTATGATAAAGTGCAAATCCTGGTATTTGGGATCGTCGCTACGCAGGCTTTCCAGGAGCAGGCCGCCATAAAGGAGGATGCCGGTCAGGGGATTGTTGATTTCATGGGCGACTCCGGCCGCGAGTTGACCGAGTGAGGCCATCTTCTCCGCTTGGGCTGCTCGCACCAGCACCTCTTTCATCTTCCCCGCTTGGGCAAGTTTCTCCCGGAGATCGTTAAAGATACCCATGGTGGCCACTTCTTGGTCACCCTCATAGATGATCGCCGCGGTCATCTCCACGGGAATCTCTTCCCCCTGAGCGTTTACCAGCATGATTGCGCTGCAGGGCAGCTTGCCTTTGCCGCCGAAGCCCGGATCCCGGAGTTTTCGCATCATTTCTTTCGCCCGCCCCGGGGGAAACACATCTCTGACGGTGATTTTATTGCGGGCCCCCTGAAAGGTATAGCCCAGGAGCGCTTCGGCGGCCGGGTTCATGACCAGGATTTTTCCATGCCGGTCTGCTGCAATGATGCCGCTCATCGAGCTCTGGACAAACTTTTCCATGAACATCTTGATCCCGGAAAGTTCTCTTTCCAGCCTCTTGACATGAGTGACATCGCGGATCTTCTCAATGATGTAGCTGACCTCACCGGCATCATCCAGGATGGGGGAAAATATTCGGTCCTCCCACTTTTCCTCGCCGCTCGGGGTCGTGATACGCCTGAGTATCGTCTGTCCTTCTCTTTCCGCCAGCACCTTGGGGAGGGGGCAGGTTTCATAGGGACAGGGTTCTTTAGACTGGTAAAAGAATTCATGGCAGGTCTGACCAACAATCTCTTCTTTGCTAATGCCAAACTTCTTTATAAAGGTTGCGTTAACATTGATAACCATCCGGTTCGGCTTCAAAATGAGCGCCGGCAGAGAGAGCGAATCGAATACCTTCCCCCGCCAACCGCTGTCTTCGGTCATTGCACTACTTCTTTTGGCCATGGATAATCCCATCATCCCCGGCTGTCTCCGAAACCTGGACAAGGAGAGGGGGAGACACCAGGACGCGGCAAGAGGGAGACAGGGACGCTCCCCTCCATGGACCGGTGGAAAATCCACTGGTGATATCCACTTTTCCCTCGTCTCCGTATCCCCGCGTCTCCAGGTATTTTCAGCGCATGAGATTTTCTCGCACGATATCCATGAGCTTATCCAGATCTATGGGCTTGGGAATGAAATCATCCGCCGGAGTCGTTTTACCCTCGTGATGGGTGTAGCTGGTTGTCGGCATGGCGTCTACCACCGCGGTAAGCAGCACCACCGCAATATCCTTGAACTGGGGGTCTTTCTTGATCTCGGAGCAGACCGTATACCCGTCCTTGTTGGGCATCATCACGTCCAGAATAACCAGGTCCGGCTTTTCCTGCCTGATCCTTTCCCAGGCTTGGATGCCATCGTAAGCCTGGGAGGTCCTGAAATTGTTGGCCTCAAGCTTCACCGATATCGAATCCACCAAATCCGGATCGTCGTCCACGACCAAAATGAGTTGCTTGTTGTTCATGGTGTACCTCCTCAGCAAAAATTGGCCATTGCCGGCAGTCGGAAATGTGCCATATGGCCGATGCAGACTGTTTCTACGCTTTCGTGTTCCGTTTTGTGTATGCTCCTACACCGCAGGCCGCGGCAGCAGGCCGGCCCTTTCCACAATTTCCGGGACCTTCTGCTCCCATTCGATCGCCATGAGGTGAAATCCCCGAACGCCCTCCACCCCTTTGAGACGCTCGATGGTCTCCAGGCAGATCTTAATTCCCTCTTCAGCCTGGTTTTCCTTGGGAACCCCTCCCATGCGCTTCACGATCTCATCGGGCACGTCCATGCCGGGCACCTTTTTCTTCATGTAGCGCGCCATACCGACCGATTTCATGGGAGTAATGCCCGCCAGGATGTAAACTCTCTCATGCAGGCCTCTGTCCCGCACCCCTGCCATCCACTTCTCGAATTTGTCGACGTTGTAGATGCACTGGGTCTGGATGAAATCGACCCCCGCCTTGGCTTTCTTCGCCAGACGGGCAACCCGCAGCTCGAAAGGGTCCGCGAAAGGATTGGCCGCAGCGCCGATGAACATCCGCGGAGGGCCGTCGATCTGTTCTCCGCCCTGGAATTTCCCCTCATCCCGCATGGTCTTCACCATATCGAGCATCTGCACGGAATCGATATCATGCACGGCCGCGGCCATGGGATGGTCGCCGAAGTGGGGATGATCGCCGGAGAGGCAAAGCATGGTGTCGATCCCATGCGCATAGGCCCCCAGGATATCGCTTTGCATCGCCAACCGGTTGCGGTCTCTGGAGACCATCTGGAGGATGGGGTTGAGCCCCATCTGCTTTAAGATGATGCAGGCGGCCAGGCTGGACATTCTCACCATGGCCGTCTGGTTGTCGGTAACGTTGATCCCGTCCACATAACCCCGGAGCATTTCGGCCTTTGCGCGGATCTTCTGCGGGAGGGCGCCACGCGGGGGCCCGCACTCGGAGGTCACTGCCAGGACTCCTGATACCAGTATCTTTTCCAGAGTGCTTTCCGTCTTCATGACGCCATATCCTCTCTGATGATTTTCCGCGGCCCCGTGCCCCTTCCCGGACGCCAATCTTTGGCAGGGAGGTTCTCCTCGTACCTCTCCGTCATCCCCAGAGCCTTGAGGCGATCCCAAATGAGTTGCCAGGCGCAGTCGATGCTCGGGTCCACCTCGCACTTGCCGTTGGTGGAGCCGCCGCACGGACCGTTAAACAGTTGCTTCGAGCAACGGGCCACGGGGCAGATGCCTCCGGTGAACCCCAGGACGCAGTCCCCGCAGCCCTGGCACCGCTCGGCCCAGATCCCCTGACGCTCCGAGGCTCCCATGAACTTGGTGTTCAGCGCCGGAAAGACCGGCTTATTATGGAAGCGCCGGGCAATTTCCTGGACGCCGCAGCCGCAGGCCATGGAGAGCACCGCGTCCACCTGGTCGATGTTCGAGACCAGCTGTTCAACATATTCGGGATCGCATTGTCTTTCGAGAGTGACCTCCTGGATCTCGAAAGGCTTGCCTTCTTTCATAAAATGCATCTTGAGCGCGGAGGCCAGGACCCCGACCTCCTTGCGGCCGCCCGCGGCGCACACCGTGACGCACTCATTACAGCCGGCGAGCAGAATGCTGCGATACGGCTTAACGCATTGGATAAGCTCTTCCATGGGTTTTCGTTCAGCAGTGATCATCTCTACTCAGTCTCCTGTTCCTGGCGAGTCAACCTGCAGCCCGCTGATCTTCCTGTCGCGCCACCTTGGCGGGATTGGGTCCAAGTTTCCGAATCTTTTCGGTGAAATCCGTGGCGGTTTGAGCAAAACGCTCCCCCATACCCGCGGACATCGCAAACATTTCCACGCGCTCGCCGCCGATGCCGATTTCATCAAGGAGCTTCTTCAGGTAATCCACCCGATGGGCTGCCCTCACGTTGCCATTCTTGAAATGGCAATCCCCCTCCAGACAGCCGGCCACGTACACCCCGTCAGCTCCCTTTTCCAGGGATTTCATGATATGAATAACATCGACCTTCCCCGAGCAGGGGACGCGGATGATTTTCACGTTGGCAGGATAGCGCAGCCTCATACTGCCGGCCATATCCGCCGCGGTGTAAGCGCAGTAGTGGCAACAGAAAGCCACAATTATCGGTTCGAAATTCTCCATCACATTATCCCTTCCAAAAGTCCGTCCAATTTCGCCATGATATGATCATCCTCATACTGCATGAGCTGAATGGCCTTGGCGGGACATTCCGACGCACAAATGCCGCAGCCGTGGCACTTGGCCGGATCGATCTCCGAGTACCCCTCCTCATTGATGAACGGCACGCCGAAGGGGCAGGCCCGCACGCAGATGAGGCAGGCGGCGCACAGGTTTCCGTCCACCTGGACCACAGCCGCGCCCAGGTTGATGCTGTCCCGGGCCAGGAAGGTCTGGGCCCGTCCTGCGGCAGCCTGAGCCTGGGTGATGGTCTCGCGAATAGTTTTAGGCGCATGCGCGGTCCCGGCCACAAAGAACCCCGGGATCGGCAGATCAATGGGCCGGAGCTTGATGTGATCCTCAAGAAAATATCCGTCCGAGGTTCTGGGCAGGCGAAAGATCATCCCAAGATCTTCGGTGGACTCCTCATCGGCCACCATCCCGGTGCTGAGAGCCAGACAGTCTGCCGTGATTTTTACTTCACGCCCCAGAATCGGGTCGTTAAAGCTAACGATCACCCTGGCGCCATCGGCCTCGACCACCGGTTTATTTTCTAGTTCATAGGCGGAAAAAATGACCCCTTGCTCGCGTGCTTTCCGGTAATAGTCTTCCTCAAAGCCCGGCGTGCGCATATCGCGGTAAAGCACAATAATCTTGGCTTCGGGATTCAGTTCACGGATATGCAGGGCGTTTTTGACAGCCGCCTGGCAGCACACCCGGGAACAGTTGGGATTTTCAGGAACGCGTGACCCGACACATTGAATCATGACAACATTCTGCCAGGTCTTCGCAGCTTCCGGGTTGTCTGCCAGCAGACCCCCGAGATCGAGTTGCGTCGATACCGCCTGATGCCGTCCCAAGAGGTACTCCTTGGGCCGGTTGGGAAGCGCCCCGGTGGCCAGGATCGTGATCCCATGCCGGACTTCCCGGTAAAACATCTGGGGGCCTACCTGGAGCCCCGTTTTGAACATCCCGGCCATGCCCGAGTGGTCCACCACCATGGATTGCTTCCACACCTGAATATGATCGTGCCCTGCCGTTCTCTTGATGAGATCAGCGACATGGGCCTGCACGTCTTCTCCCTCGAGCGTCCTGCGAACCTGCTTTGCCACCCCGCCGAGTTCTTTGGAACGTTCCACCAGGTGAACTTTGTAGCCCAGGTCTGCAAGTCTCAGCGCTGCCGTCATCCCCGCAATGCCGCCGCCGACGACCAGGACATCCTTGTTCATCGGCAGAGTCTGGTCGGCCAGCGGGCGGGCAAGACGCACTGCCGACACCGCCATGCGCATGAGGTCGTTGGCCTTTTCGGCAGCAGTAACGGGAAAGTCCCGATGGACCCAGGTGTCCTGATCCCTCAAGTTGGCGATTTCCACCAGGTACTTATTCAAGCCCGCCTTGCGGACGGTTTCCTGAAAGAGTCCTTCATGCGTCCGGGGCGAGCAGGCCCCCACCACCACCCGATTAAGGTTCAGCGTGCGGATGGTGTCCTGGATATGCTCCAGGGATTCGCGACTGCAGCCGTGTCCTATGGTTTCGGAGACGACCACCTGGCGCAGCAGGCCCGCATTTTCGGCGACCTTTTCCACACTTACCACCCCGCCGATATTGACCCCGCAGTCGCACACAAAGACCCCGATCCTCGGCTCTGCACCCGCCACTTCGCGTTCCGGGGGCAGCTCCTCCTGCCATTCCGCCACGACCCGCAACGGCGTCAGATCCCTCGCCGCATTGGAAGCCGCGGCGCTGGCCTGAGCCATGGTGTCGGGAATGTCTTTAGGACTCTGGAACATCCCGCAGACATAGATGCCGGGCTTTGAGGTGGCGACGGGATCGAAGCTTCCTGTCCGGGCGAAATAGTGCTCGTTGAGGTCGATGCCGGTCTTTGCGGCCAGCTCTTTGGCTTCCGGTGAAACCCGGAACCCGGTCGCCAGAACCACCATGTCGAAGACTTCCGTCTGGAGGGAGCCGTCACTCTCCGAGGGGTATCTGATCTGGAGGTCTCCCGAAGGTGTCCCGGCCTCTATGATCGGTTCAACGGTATGGGGACGGGCCCGCACCAGGCGGACGCCGTAGTCGTTGATGGCCCGCTGGAGGTAGAGCTCGTAATTTTTACCCGACGTGCGCATGTCCATGTAGAACAGAGACGTCTCCATATCGTCATAGAAGCGCTCCCGGGTGACCATCGCTTCCTTGAGGGCAAACATGCAGCAAGCGCTCGAGCAATACGGGACCGAGCCCTCCTGAATACCCCGGGACCCTACGCATTGAATCCAGGCGATCTTGCGGGGCTTTTTGCCATCGGAGGGACGCACGAGCTCACCCCTGGTCGGTCCGGAGGCGGATAAAATCCGTTCGTATTCCAGGCTGGTGACCACGTTCGGGTTGACCCCATAGCCGTAAGTGTCCAGGATTTGGGGATTGAAGACTTCTGCCCCGGGCGCCAGGATGATGGACCCGATTTCAATTTCCTGCACTTTTTCAGCGTCGTCGGGCAGGATCGCGCCGGCCGGGCAGATGCTGGCCAGCCCCTCAAAGTCGGTGCGCTCATTTTTCATGATGGAATAGGCATACGGGGTCCCCTGGGGGTACCGCATGCAGGTGGGCGCCCGATGATCGAGGCCGGGCGTGAAGCGCACCGACTCGGGAAATTTGCGGAAACACTCACCGCACCCCGTGCATTTCTTAAGATCGATGTAACGGGGCGCCGTCGTGAGGCCAGCCTTGAATCGGCCTGCCTCACCGGTAAGGCTGCTCAACTGCGTCATCGTCACGAGCTGGATGTGCAGCTTGCGGCCGCTTTCAGATAAATGGGGTGAAAGGGTGCAGAGATCGCAATTGTTGGTGGGAAAGGTCCGGTCCAGCTGGGTCATGAGACCGCCGATGGCAAAGTCTTTGTCGATCAGCACTACGTCCCGGCCCGTCTCCGCCAGATCCAGAGCAGCCCTGATGCCGCCCATGCCCCCACCGACCACAAGCACCTTGTTGCTGGATTGGAATTTTCTTGGCTCTGACATGTGTATCCTGATCTTTTCTCTAAGGTTTCAACGAGACTTCGGAATGCGCCTGAGCTAATCCGAGATTAAAGCCCTGCATAGTCCAGAATCGCGGGGAGCCAGTGCTCCCAGCCAAGCGTGATGATTCGCACCCCCTGGGTGAGTTCCTTCAGGCCGGCAGCCGTTTCCCCAGCAACCCGGACGCACTCCGTTTCCCGGTCCGAGGCTTTCCGAATGCGGCGGATCAATTCCTCTGAGAGCCCCGCCTGCGGCTCGTTGGTGGCGATGTAGCGTGCCGACCCAACCGACTTCAAGAGAAATACCGTTGAGATGACCGGCACCCCCAGCCCCTTGGCCTTTTCCATAAAAGAGCTGAAGCGGTTCAGGTCGAAGACCGGCGGAGTCACCACGAATTTCGCCCCTGCTTCCACTTTCTTCCTGGTGAGTTCGAGCTCGCACTCCAGGGCCTTCTCATCTGCATACTGAGCGATCGAGCATCCCACGGCGAAGCTGGGGGCACCGCTCAATTCGATGCCGGCCAGGTCCACCCCCTGCTCCAGGGAACGAATTGCACCCAGCAGACCCAACTCATCGAGGTCGTCCACGGCCCTGGCATCCCGATGATCGCAATTGCCGATGTTTTCGCTGCCAACCACGATCAGATTCTGAATCCCGAGGGCGTAGGCCGCCAGGATATCCCCCTGAAGCGCCATCCTGTTCCTGTCCCGGCAATAGACATGGATGATCCCCTCGATCCCCTGCTGATGCATGAGTACCGCTCCGGCCAGAGCGCTCATCCTCATCACCCCGTTATCCATGTCCGGCACGATGACTGCGTCCACGCGCCCTTTGATCCGACGGGCATTGGCCATAAGCTGCGTCGTGTCCACACCTTTGGGCGTGTTCATCTCGGCCAGCACCGCGAATTCACCTGAGGTCAATCGTTTTTGAAGACTCATGGGCTCCCTTTTCTTTTGGTCATCACTTGCCTGCCAATTCAGCAATGAGCGAGACTGACCACGATCACCACGGGTTACATCAGGAATCGGACTTGGAGAATGGGTTCATGGGCGGAAGTGCCTCGTTTTCTTCAGTTGGATTCGAAAGCAATCTGCTGCCGCGTTGAACTCCATGTCGATCAACTCGCACGAAGAAGTGGGGATCACCTTGAAAACGTTGCTACGAGCATCCGGATCACGGGTGATAATCTCCAGGACCTCTTCGTTATTCATCTGCTGCAGCACCTGCGTCATTTTGAGGAGCGCCAGGGATGACAGGGTTTCCCTGAAGTCGAGAATGTAATCGGCTTTTTGCATCACCGAGTTCGATGCTCCTTCGATTCGGTTCTATCCAGCTATGATTGCATGGTCAGTGCCAGATCCAAATCCGAGGTGGAAATCTATTCATTATTGAGAAGAATTCGGCATCTGATATGATTAAATTATTGAATAAAGAGGATTTTCCATGTTAAAATAAACGTTAGTGGCAGAGAGAATTTCTTAAAAAATGTTAAATTATTAAAAAATTAAATTTTAACTATTGTTAAAAATATTAACATAGGCTGGTTATGTTCAAAGAGGACTTGGACAGGTATTGGGAAACGGTCGTGAGCACCATCCGGGATGGGGTCATGATCGTCGATCCCACAGGCTCCATCGTCTCCGTCAACAGAGCCCTTGAAATGATGACGGGCTACACGCGCGAGGAGCTTATCGGGCAGAAGTGCTCCATATTGAACTGCAGCATCTTTAATCTAGCTCGCGAAAAATGCGACGGACACTGGTGCTTGCTCTTCAAAACCGGAAATCTCGAAATGCGCCGGTGCACCCTTATGAGGAAAGACGGAAGGTATGTGCAGGTGCTCAAAAACTCCTCTCTCCTCCATGACAGCAAAAGTTCGGTGATAGGCGCGGTAGAGACCATTACGGACATTACGGAAATTGTTGAGAAAGACAAGCAGATAGCCGCTTTTCGCCGTCAGCTCCGATCCGAAGATGCCTTCCAAGGGCTGATTGGAGCCTCCGTTGCCATGCAGCAGGTCTTTTTTCTCATTGAAAACGCAGCCCGATCGGATGCCCCGGTGATCATACTGGGCGAGAGCGGAACCGGAAAAGAGCTCGTAGCCAAAGCCATCCATCAGCTAGGGGAACGGAAAAGGGGAGTCTATGTGAAGGTGAACTGCGCCGCCCTGACTGAATCCCTGCTCGAAAGCGAGCTCTTTGGGCACGTGAAGGGGGCCTATACGGGCGCCTACCAGGGTCGAGCAGGAAGGTTCGAAATGGCCCAGGGTGGAGATATCTTTCTCGATGAAATCGGCGACCTGCCTCTCTCTACTCAGGTAAAACTCCTGCGG
>JBAVUP010000225.1:0-1909 GCA_049696835.1 Desulfobaccales bacterium | reverse complement strand
GCCCCCGGCACCTTCCATACCCGGTGGGAGGAGGAATGATTGGTTTTGAGGGAGGGGGCTAGGGGCCGACGGCTCCTCTACCCCCTCCCTCAAGCTCCCTCCCAACCCCTTACAGGGGGGTGGGAGGGGAGTTTGAGGGGAGGGCGGGGGACTCGCCGTCCCCCGGTCCTCCCCTCAAATCCAGGCCTCAACTCCGCATCTGCGTGGCGGTGGTGGAGGCCACGGTCAACCGGGCCCGGAGCCGCTATCAGCGGGCGGCCCACAAGGGCTTGTGGACCGAAATCCGCCTGGATTACCTGGAGGAGGCGGACGCGGACCTGCAGCGCCTGTTCCGGGGCCGGCCGGGGCCGGTGATCGCCACCAACCGCCTGGCCGCGGAAGGCGGGCGTTGGACCGGGACGGAGGCAGCCCGCCGCAATCTCCTGGAGCAGGCCCTGGCCCAGGGGGTGACCTGCCTGGACGTGGAGCTGGCCGCGGACGATAGCTGGCGTCGGGAGGTGGCGGCGCGGCGGGGGCCAACCAAGCTCATCCTGTCGTGGCACGACTTTGCCGGCACCCCGGAGGCGGCCCGGCTGGACGCGGTTTTAGCGGAGATGCTGGCGGCGGAGGCGGATATCCTCAAACTGGTGACCATGGCGCAGCAGCCGGCAGATAATGTGCGCCTCTTGTCCCTCATTCCCCGGGCTCAAGCGCACGGCAAAGACATCATTGCCTTTTGCATGGGGCCTGCCGGAAAATGGTCCCGGGTGGCGGCGCTGCTCCTGGGGAGTTGGCTCGCCTTCGCCCCCTTCAGCAAGTCGGGAGCGTCAGCCCCGGGACAGCTCACGGTGAACGACCTCAAGCGGGTGTGGAAAACGTTGAAATAGTGAGCAGTGAGCAGTAAATTTCATCGGCAGCTGCCGGGATAATACTATCAGTCTTTGCTAACTGCTAAAAGCTAATGGCTGAAAGCTTCTTTTCAATTGACGGCAAGACCCGGGTGTTCGGCATCCTGGGGCGGCCGGTGAGCCACTCTCTGAGCCCCGCCATGCACAACGCCGCCTTCCGCCACCTGGGGGTGAACGCGGTCTACGTGGCCTTTCCGGTGACGGACCTGGCCCAGGCCGTGGCTGGCCTGCGGGGGCTGGGGATCGGCGGGGTGAGCGTCACCATCCCCTTCAAGGAAGAGATCATCCCCCTGATCGATGAGCTGGATCCCCGGGCTGGCGAAATCGGGGCAGTGAACACCGTGGTCAACCGGGACGGGCGCCTCACCGGCTACAACACCGACTGGCTAGGGGCGGTGACCGCGCTCCGGAGCAAAACCGACCTTCAGGGCCAACACGTCCTCATCCTGGGGGCGGGGGGGGCCTCCCGGGCCATCGCCTTCGGGGTTTTTCATAAGGGGGGTAAGGTTACCCTGACGGATATCGACCAGACCCGGGCCGCAGCTTTAGGACGGGACCTGGGGGCGGAGGTCATTGCGTTAGACGCCCTGGACCGCTGCCCCGCCACCATCCTGGTGAACGCCACCCCCGTGGGCATGGCCCCGGACCTCGAAGGGATTCCCATCAACCCGGACCTGCTGACCCGCTTCGCGACGGTCATGGACATCGTCTATCTACCTCTGCAAACCCGCCTGCTGAAGGAAGCGCAGGCCCGGGGCGCGGCCACCATCGACGGCCTCCAGATGCTCATCCATCAGGCCACGGCGCAGTTTGAGCTATGGACCGGCCTGGAGGCGCCGGCGGAGGTCATGGCCCGGGCGGCGTATGGGGCTTTGGGGGAGGGATGAAAGAGACTCGGGAGAGGGGGCCAGGGGCAGATGGCCCCTGCCCCCTCTCCCAAACCCTCTCCCCCAACCCCATATAAGAAAACGGAGGGTGCGTGAGGTGCTCCCCAAAAATGAGACTGTTATAATGAGAGGCCT
>JBAVUP010000224.1:0-14695 GCA_049696835.1 Desulfobaccales bacterium | reverse complement strand
ACTACCCGATTGTATTGCCGCATTCCCCCTCCCCCCAACCCCCTCCCACCAGGGGAGGGGGAGTTTAAAGGTTCTTGATTTATGAAAGGTATTTACGGGACACTATGTTAGGTTCTGTAATTCGAGGCCCCATAGTTTACTCCGCGGCCAGGTGTTCTTGCAGCAGCGGCATAATCTGCTCTCGCATCTCGTCCCGCACCCGCCGGAAGACCGCCATGATCTCTTCGTCGGTCCCTTGGGCCCGCCCCGGGTCCTCAAAACCCACGTGCAGCATCCGGGCGGCCCCGGGGAACATGGGACACTGATCCCGGGCCGAGTCGCACACGGTGATCACCAGTTCGAACGGTTGCCCCTCGAATTCGGCCATCGACTTGGACCGGTGGCCGCTGATATCGATACCCAGCTCCGCCATGGCCCGGACGGCCCGGGGATTGACCGCTCTCGGGGCCACCCCGGCGGAGAAGGCCCGGACTTGGCCGGCCAGATCGTGGTTCACCAGCCCCTCCGCCATCTGGCTGCGGCAGGCGTTTTCACTGCACAGGAAGAGGACGTTTAGCATAAAAAAAATCCCCCAAAGCCTGGAAAAAAATCTAGATTCTGCGTGGCGCCCAGAATGACCGGCTCAAGACCGGTTTCAGCCGGGTCCGTCCAGGCAAAGGCCAGAAAAGCCCAGGCCCGCGAGGCAGGCGGTGAAAGGCCCGCGCACTTCCGGGGCCAGGAAGGCCGGCCATTCTTCTAAAGGCAGCTCCAGGCGGGCCCGGTCCCCTGCCACCCGCAGGCGCACCCGGGTAAAACCCCGGCGCCTCAGCCAGGCCTCCCCCTGCCCCACCCGGGCCAGGTCCTGCCGGGTTAATGCGGCGTGGTAGGGGAAGCGGGTGGCCAGGCAACTCTGCGAGGGCCGCGCTCCGTCCAGGCCCAGGTCCCGGCTCCGGACCCGGATGGCCGCCTTGCCCAGTCCCGCCAAGAGCAGTGGGCTTTCGACCCCCAGCTCGCGAAGCGCCCGCAATCCTGGACGAAACTCGGCCAGGTCGTCCACGTTGGTGCCGTCCCACAACACCTTCAGCCCCCGGGCCGCGGCGATCTGCCGGGCCTGGGTGATAATTGCCCGTTTGCAAACATAACAACGTTCCGGGCGATTGTGCCGGAAGGCCGGCAGGCTCAGGGGATCGAAGTGCCGCACCACGTGGCGGACCCGCAGGCGCCGGGCCAGGGCCCAGGCCGCGGCCAACTCCCCCGGTACGATGTGGGGCCCGGTAAAGGTGATGGCGGTCAAACCCGGTCCCAGGACCTTTGCGGCCACGGCCAGGAGCAGGCTGGAATCCAGCCCCCCGGAGAACAGCAGAGCCGCCCGGGGGCTTCTGGTGAGAAATTTGTCTAGGGCTTTAAAGGCATTATCCATGAGGGGCCAGGTGTGTGGTACGGAGCATATGGTTTTCCACCTCCCCTTGTAAGGGGTTGGGGGAAGGATTGTAAGTGGCCCTCGCCCCCTACCCCTTCCCCCAAAAGCTCTTTAGTGCCCCCGGCTCCCCTCAGCTGTCGTGGCCGGCGGTGCTGATAGATGGGGTTTCATCATTGAGGGGCAGCGGCGCCACCGGTTCACCCAGGAGGAACCGGCCGGATTCGATCCATTGTTTCAGATGTTGGGCGATCTCCCGGGCCCGCACCAGGCTGGACAGGGGCACCGTGGTCACCTCCTGGCCATTCAGGCTAAGGGTGCCGCGTTTGAGTTGAGCATAACTCACCTGCCCCAGAATCTGCCCGGTGGCCCCGGGATAATCGGCGCCGTAATCCACGATGGGGGCCAGGAGCTCGGCGTCGCTGACCCCGCAGTAGTGGGCCATCTCCTCATTCAACAGCGGGATGGGGACCCCCAACCCCACCGCCAGGGAGCAGCCGTAGCCCAACAGGCTGACGCCCACCAGGTACCGGGGGTCCATGTGTTTCAAATCCCCCACCACCATCAGGGTGCCGGCCGGACCCAGGGGTATGCCGTTTTCGCTCCGGGGCTTCTTGGGATTGTGCTGGGTGCCCGGGAAGACCACGTAGCCGACCCCGCCTCCCAGAAAGATGCGGGTGCCGATGCCGATGGTGTGGTAGTAGGGATCATTGAACAGGGGGCTGAGTTCACCCGCGGTGCAGTAATTGGCGTTGCCGGCGTGCGGCCGCAGCGGCCCCATGTAGGTATAGATGGTCCGGTTCGACAGATTGACGGCCACGTTGTAATTCTGATAGCAGTTCCGGGGATTGCACAGGATGGCGTTGATCATCTGCTTCAGGGTGATGTCTTTTTCCAGGCGCTTATTGGGGTAGCAGTCGGTGCCGTAGGCCTCCGCCACCAGGTGGATGGACTTACCGGCCACCAGTTCCTGAATGACGTGGCCGCCGCCGTACTTGAACTCCCCCGGATAGACCTTGTTCAGGGGATCTTCCACGCAGGGCTCGGTCGCGCCGATATAGACATCCACCGCGGCCAGGCCCGCGTAGGCCGGCACGTTATTGAGCCACGCCCGGGAGGCCTTGATGGGGGGCTTGGCATGGCCGAAATTAAGGAAAGCCCCCGAAGAGCACATGGGGGAAAAGGTTCCGGTGGTCACCACGTCCACGCTGCGAGCCGCGGCCACCTCGCCTTTCCGACGCACGAGGTCAATAATCTCTTCGGCGGTAACCACCACCGCTTGACCTTGCTTAATTTTGTCATTAATTTCTTGGTAGGTTTTATTTACCTGGTAGTTGGCCATATCATCCCCTTCTCCGGCGAGGCGAGCTCATAGTATGGAACCTGGTTTCCTTGGACCTCTGGGTGCCTTTTTCATTACCAGCCTGATTTCCCTGTTTATCATCATCGACCCGCCGGGCAACATCTTCCCCTTTTTGACCCTGTCGGCGAGCTTCACCCCCGTCGCCGCCCGAAGCCTGGCCTGGCAGTCTTGCCTTTATGCATTTTTCGTCCTCGCCCTATTCGTCGGGGTTGGCCGCCTTATCCTGCAATTTTTCGGCCTCAGCCTGGCGGCCTTTCAAATCGCCGGCGGCCTCATCCTGTTTCGCATCACCCTTGATATGGTGGAGGGGCGGGGGCACTTCAACCGCATCGATACCTCCGCCAGCCTGAACCCGGCCGACTACCGGGATGTGGCCCTGGTCCCCCTGGCCGTCCCCCTGCTCAGCGGTCCCGGGGCCATCTCCACCGTCCTGGTCCTCACCAGCCGATCTAAAAGTTATCTGGAGGACGGCCTTATCCTGCTGTGCCTGGCCATCATCTTTCTGATCGCGTATCTGTGCTTCCGCTTCGCCCAAGTCCTGCTGAGCCATTTCCAGGAAACCCGCATCCGCCTGCTCACCCGGCTCATGGGGCTGATCATGGCCGCCATCGCGGTGCAGTTCATCATTGGGGGACTGATGGCGGCCTTTCCATCCCTACAGCGTTAGCGCTAGTAAAAATCCACCGGGTCGATCTTGCGTGCGGCCGACCAATGGAAAAAGAGATTGCTGGGCAACCCCTGAAAGATATACCTGGTCGGCGGCATGAGCAAGCGGCGGCAGATGGAGGGCAACGAGTAAAATTTCTGAAAACACTTCCAGACCCCGGCCTCGCACTCATCGGGCGTCATATGCTTGGGAAAGAAGTTGCAGACCATCCCCAAGTACTTTTCGGCGTCGGGGTTGTGCATCCGGCCCTCCTGGTGGAGCTGGTCCCACATGGGCGTGCCCCGGCGCGGCGTGGCCACATTGAAGAACGCCATGGGCGCCTTGATCTTTTCTAGAAAGGCCATGGTCTCTTCGAACAGCTCCTTGTGGTCCCCGTCCAGACCAAACATAAAGTTCAGGGAGTAGAAGATCCCCCTTTCCCGCAGGCGGCCCAAGAGCCATTCATATTCGGCCACGGGATTCTGCACCTTCTCAATGGAGGAGATGGACTCCTGGCAGACGTTCTCGATGCCGATGTTCACGTGGTTGCAGCCCGACTGCTTGGCCAGGTCCAGAAGCTCTTCGTCCCGGGAGGTGTTGATGGTCCACAAGCAGCTCCACTTCAAGCCCAGGGGCGTCAGGGCCTGGAAGAGTTCCTTGGCGTACTCCCGATGGCCGGTGAGATTGTCGTCGATAAAATAAATATTCTTCAGGCCGGTGATGCGCACGTTGGCCTTGATCTCTTCGATCACTTCCCCCAGGGGCCGCCGGCGGTAGGTATGGCCGTACACGATGGGAACTTCGCAGAAGGCGCAGTGGTAGGGGCACCCCCGGGAAGTCTGGGTGGGGATGATCTTGACCCGGTAGCGCCGGAAATCCACCAGTTCCAGGCGAGGCCGGGGTAGGCCCGCGAGATCGTGAAACCCCGGCCCCTGGTAGCGGGGTTGCAGGCGTTTGACCCGGGCATCCTCCAGTACCTCTGCCCATACTGATTCCGCTTCGCCCACCACCACGGCGTCGCAATGCTCCATGGCTTCCTCGGGATGCAGGGCCGCGTGAAACCCGCCCATGACCACCTGCTGGCCCCGCTGGCGGAACTCATGGGCAATTTCGTAGGCCCGCTCGGCCGTGGCGCAGGTGGCGGTGATCCCCACCAGGTCATACTCCCGGTGGTACGGGATGGGCGTCAAACGGTCGTCCACCAGGTCCACCTGGATGCCCTTGGGGGTGAGACCCGCCAGGTACGGCAGGGTAATCCCCAGGAGCCAGCGGGTCTTACTGCGAAGCGGTTTGCGGTTAGGATATTTGGTAGTCGGTTGAACCAGTAAAATTCTCATGAAAACTCCGCCCCCAAAATCACGGGCAGCGAGCTCCTAGAGTTATTTTATTAAAATCGAGCAGTTGATTACAAGATAAAATAAGGTTCCGGGGGATTCTGCGCAAGGTTGACTTGAGGGCAATTATCGGTGACTATGAGCAAGATCCCCTTGACGCCCCATGCAAAAGATCCTCTGCCCCCTCTGTGACCAAGACAACACCTCTCTGGTGGCCCGGCGCCGCGAACAGGGTCTGACGATCACCACCGTGGGATGCCGGCAATGCGGCCTGGTCTATCACAACCCGGTGATCGAAGACCAGGATCGCCTCCAGACGGAGGTGAGCGCCAGAAAATGGCACACGGGCACCGCCGATTCCGCCCGGCAACTCCGCAAGCTGACCAAACGTTGGGACTTGCAGTGGCCCCTGATCCAGCCGCTCTTTCGACCCGGCTGGCGCGTCCTGGAGATCGGCTGCAGCCTGGGATGGGCCGGGGGGCGGCTAAAGGCCCAGGGGGCCCAGGTGTGGGCGGTGGAGCCCGACCCCGAACAGGCGGCCTATGCCCGGCAGCATTTCGGCCTGACGGTCTTCCCGGGCCGCTTCGAAGACGCGGCTTTCGACGATCTGCAGTTTGACCTGATCCTGGCCTCCCATGTGATCGAGCATTTCCCCGAGCCCCTGGCCTTCTTGCGCCGGGTCCGGACTTACACCCACGCCGACACCTGGCTCTTCCTGGAAACCCCCAACCTCCTGGCCACCAAGGTGAGCCACCGGCGGATGTTTTCCCCGGCGCACAACTTTTACTTCGCCCCCCAGACCCTGAGCTGGCTGCTGGCCAAAGCCGGCTGGCACGAGGACCGGGTCAGGGTGTGGCGCCGGGACTCCTTCCAGGTGCTGGCCCGTCCCGCCGCCCCCCAACAGCCCGCCCCGGACCCGCAGGTGCCCCGGCAAGTCATGCGGGCCATCGCCCGCCATCGGTACCTCTATTATCTGAAACTGTTATTTATCTGGCGCAAGATTCCCTGGTGGCAGAAGTATTGGATGTACCAGCCGCGGTAGAGAGCGGGACACCCGGGACGGGCCGGCGGCGCCTCCACTCAGGTTTTCCGGACCAGGGGGATGACCTTGGCCTTGCTCTCGGGTAGGGGGGAGCCAGGCTGAGGCGGGGCCTTCGGGGGGATGAGCGTCAGCTTTACCGGCCGCCCTCCCATGGTGAACTCTTCGCCCTGGAGGTGGGGCTCCTCCAGGATCCAGACCAGGGTCTGGGAGGGCAGGGAGAGCACCAGCAGTTCCACCTGATACCACCCCCGCTTGACGTCCGGATTAATATCGTTGATGCGGGCGTAAAACGCGGGCTTGTGGTCCAGGTGGACCAGCACCAAATCGTTGATGATGGCCATAATCGTCACATACATCCAGGTCCGAGAAAAGACCGGTCAGCGCCATGGAGCCTTACTTTACCAGATTCAAAGAGAAACTGCCAACGGTGAATATCCACCCGGGCCCGCCGGAGATCGGAGGTCATTCTATCTTCTTGACCCATGACCCCGTCCGGGAAAAGATCGGTTCGGGTTTACGCCGTTATCGGTAAGGGGGCGAGTCACATGTCTTACGTTCGGTTTATCGGTATTTCCCCAGAGAGGCGGGAAGACCCCGGGGGCATGAGCTGGTTTCTGTGGCAAGGAAGGGTCCGGGACCCCCAGCACCTCATGGAAAGCTTCCATTTCCTCTCCATTAATCCGGGGCACATCCGGGGCAACCATTTGCATCCCGGCCACGCCGAGTGGCTCTACCCCTTTCACGGCACCGGCGTCCTCATCTGGGAAGCCGCCCCCGGCCAGGTCCGGGCGCGGGTCGTCTCGGGGGACTGCACCCTGATCCACATCCCGCCGGGGTTGCCGCACGCCCTCAAGAACCCGGGGCCGGAAATCCTCTACCTCCTGGCCTGGCGGGAAGCCGCCAGCCACGGGGCCACGGGCCCCGAAACCGTGCCCCATGCTTTGGCAGGCTGAGGATTGCGGGGTGGGCCAGGATTATCGGTCCTGCTCCCGTGAAGGAAAAGGCAGGACCGTACCCGGTCCAGCCTCGGCTAGGGTTTGGCCACCCGGGCCCGCCCGCTCTGGGGGAGGCCACGGCCAAATTTTCCTGATTACAGAAATTGTCGGCTGCAACAGCGGGCACAACCGGGGAGGAGGCCGCGGTTGATCACCTCTCGCAGCCGTTGCATTTTAGGGCTATTCCATAATTCCAGGAGGCGCTGCTCCTTGACATTGCCCACCATGACATGAAAGCAGGGGGCAATGCTGCCGTCGGGATAAATGCGGCAGCTCTTCCATAAGCGTTTGCAGATCGGCGCGAACGGGTAGTCCAGATCCAGATAATAGGGTTCCAGCAGTTCAAACGGCAGGTTGGGGACAAACAGCAGATTCAGCCGCCCTTTCGCCTGCCGCTGGGCCTCCTTGAGGCCGGCCACCAGGCGGGGCAGGTCTTCGGGGCCGATCCGGCTTTGATAGTATTCCTGGTCGGAAATGGACGGATGGGCCACGTCCAGCCCCCAGTCCCGGCAACGTGCCGGTGAGAGGACGCGGTTATGCCTGGCAACATTGTCCGGATGGTCAAAGATGGTGTGATGGAACTGGAGAATATCGGCCCCCAAATCCAGGGCGAGGGGGACCATCTGATCCACGATGGCGAGGTTATCCCGGGATATGGTGCAGTTGATGGTAATAATCGGCGCGGCGCGGCCTTGCCGGCGGCGGCTCTCCACCAGGGCCCGGAGGCCCGCGGTGGCCCGTTCAAATACCGCCTTTTGCCCCCGGATGCGATTATGGATCTCCGCGGGTCCATCCAGGGAGACCACCACAATTTCCACGCCTGAGGAGACCAAGAGCTCGGCCGCCCCGGCGAGCCGGGTGCCATTGGTGGTCAGGCGCATGAACAAGCCCCGCGCTTTGATCTCCCGCACCAAATCAGGGAAGTGGGGATACACCGTGGGTTCGCCCCCGGTGAGATGCACCCGGGGCCGAAACGAGGTCACCTGATCCAGCAAACCCACCCAATCGGCCAGGGCAAGTTCCCGGCGGGGATCATACCAGGCCAGGTGGTCGGGGATATCGTCGGAATGGCGAATCTGGGTGCACATGACGCACTTCAGGTTGCAGCGGCGGGTAAGATCGAGGACGATCTCGTTGGGAGGGCCGCTGTGGCCGGGATGGAAACGGCGATCCAGGTTCACCCCGATGAGGTTGCGATAGCCCTCGTACAAAAAGGTCTGAATGATCCGGGGGTTGCGCAAGCCAAGGGCTAAGCCGCGCCCCCAAAAAGAGGTCCCTTTGCCCTCCAGGCCCAGGAATTTCGCTACGGGAGTATCCAAAAGATTACGCATCTAGACCTGATTTTTCACCACGACTAACCTTAGATTTTGGGCCGGTCTTTCTTGGATTCCAGCACGGTCCGGAAATGGGCCAGTTCCTGTCTGGCCTGGAGCAGCTCCATTTCCAAGCGGGTGCGCTCCTGGACGGAAGTCCCGACCTCCAGGGCTGCCAGGGCCTTTTCCAGGTCCTCCACCTTGCGGGTCCAGCGGTAGAGTTCTTCGGCCAGATAGCGAACGGTCATGATTTCCTAAGGCTTCAGGGCGAGGAGGCCCCCAGGTCCACGGCCAGCGGCGGTTCCGCCGTGACCACCAGGGGCAGCACGAAGTAAAAATTGTTGCCGCCCGGAGTGGCTTCGTACCCCACTTCGCCCCCATGGGTCTCCACCACGGTGCGCACAAAAAAGAGGCCCCGGCCGGTGCCCACTTCGCCGTCGGTATTGGTGCCCCGGTAGCCTTCATCAAAGATGTGGGGCACATCTTCCGGGGAGATATGGGGCCCGGTGGAGAACACGTTGAACTTGATTCCTTCTTTGCCCGGGCCAAAATAATCCTTGAGATGATCCCGGCCATAGGCTAAGTACTTGCGCCCTTCATAGTTGCGGCGGGTATACTTCACCGCGTTGGAAAAGAGATTGGCATAGACCTGGGACATCAAGCCCTTATCCACCGAGAGCAGCAGGTCTTCATCAGGCATGACCCCGGCGCCGGTGTCGATCTCGATGTGGCGCTCCTTGAGTTTTTCCAACTGGAGGTTGAGTTGCGGTTCGATGATCTCCTTGGTGACCCGGGTAGTGCGCCGCCGGAGCACGAACTGGCCTTTCTGGAAGTGGGACAGCCGGAACAAGGACTCGATGAACAGGCTCACCCCTTTATAATGCTGCTCCAGGTTCTGGTAATCGCTCTCCAGATCTTCAATCAGGGAGTAAAAGGCCTGTTTGGCATCCGGCAGGCTCTTGCAGGCATCACTTCTCACTTTGCAGACACATTCCAGCTCTTTCAGATTCTTGATCTTGTGCTTCAGGTGCCGGAGGTAGAGGCTCAGGCTGATATTGGGAATGATGACATTGTGTTCGATATCGGCCACCAGGCTGTTGATAAACCGGATATGCTGGATGTTTTGCCGGGCGATGATCTTGACGTGCACATTGTAGCCCAGGCGGTTGGCATACTTTTCAAAGAAAAAACGGTCCGCTTTCGAGATGCGTTTCCCGGGTGAGAGTTCCAGCATCCCGATTACCTGCTCCTTGGCGTAAAACGGCAGTTGGTTGACCAGGAGCAGATTGCCCCGGATGGGGATGACCAGCGACCCGGCTTTGGTATAAGCCTTACTGGCCAGGCGAATATGGGCGGGAGGCGCGGTGCGGTCGGGATAAACCCCCTGGAGGCTGTCGCAGGTCAGCTCCAGCCGGCTTTCGGAGCACACCAGGTAAAGGCAGGCCTCGAGATCGAAGAACTCCTTGATGACGCTCACCGCGACCCGGTAAAAGTTTTCTATGGTCTCATATTCCTGGGCCAGGTCATAGAAGGTCTTTAAGGCGTCATCCTTCAGAGGACCGAAGTTGTACTCCTCAAAGATCCGCCTTTTCTCCTTAACCCGGGCGGCAACTTCTACCAGGTCCATGGGGAAATCCATCGCGGCGTCCTCTGCCGGGCTCTTCCTGGATCCCGGCCAGCCCCCAGGGGGGCCTCGGGTATCAACGGGTGGCGGTGCGCCGGTATTGCTTGACTCCCAGTTCGTAGAGATCCCGTCCCTGACAATCATTGATGACAACGGTGGGCAGGTCCTCCACTTCCAGGCGGTGAACCGCTTCCGGGCCCAACTCCGGAAAGGCGATAACCTCGGCGGCCTTGATGCATTGGGAGATGAGGGCGCCGGCGCCGCCGGTGGCCCCCAGGTATACGGCCTTATAGGCCTGCATGGCGGCGATGACCTCGGGAGCCCGTTTGCCCTTGCCGATCATGGCCTTCAGACCTAGCCGGATGAGGGTCGGGGCATAGGAGTCCATGCGATAGCTGGTGGTGGGGCCGGCGGCCCCGATGACCCGGCCGGGACGGGCCGGACTGGGGCCCACGTAATAGATAATCTGGCCCTTTAGGTCCATGGGCAAGGGCTGGCCCGCGGCCAGCATATCCACCAGGCGCTTGTGGGCCGCGTCCCGGGCGGTATAGATCACCCCGCTGACCAGCACCGTGTCGCCGATGGTAAGTTGCAGGACGTCCTGGTCACTCAGGGGAGGCGTAATTTTCACCGTCTTGGGCATGATTTACCTTTTATACCGCTTCCCAATCAAATACTGCCAATCAAAAAATTAACCTATTGATATTTTATTCATCTTAACAGAAAACCGAAAACCGAAAACCATATTAGAGCACCACTTCCTTATGACGGGAAGCATGACATTGAATATTGACCGCCACGGGCAGCGAGGCAATGTGGCAGGGCTGCATCAAGACGTGCACGGCTAAGGCGGTGATCCGGCCGCCCAGCCCCTGGGGGCCGATGCCCAGGTGGTTGACTTCCTCCAGGAGCTGCCGTTCCAGGTCGGCCAATTCCGGGTCGGGGTTGGCCTGACCCAGCTCCCGCAGCAGGGATTTTTTGGCCAGCAGGGCGGCCCGTTCAAAGGTTCCGCCGATGCCCACCCCCACGATAATGGGGGGGCAGGGGTTAGGGCCGGCCTCGTCCACGGTGGTCACTACTTTCTCTTTGATGCCGGCCAGGCTATCCGCGGGCTTCAGCATGTAGAGGCGGCTCATGTTTTCGCTGCCCCCGCCTTTGGGGACCACCGTCAGCTTGAGCCGGTCCCCCGGGACGATCTCGGTATGGATGACCGCCGGCGTGTTATCCCCGGTATTGGCCCGGGTCAAGGGGTTGCACAGCGATTTCCTCAGGTAGCCCTCGCCGTACCCCTGGCGGACGCCTTCCTGAATGGCGGCCTCAAAACTGCCGCCCACCAGGTGGACGTCCTGGCCCACTTCGGCGAAGATGATGGCCAGGCCGCAGTCCTGGCACATGGGAACCCGCTCCTCCCGGGCGATGCGGGCGTTTTCCAGTAATTGCCGGAAGATTTCCTTGCCGCTGGGAGATTCCTCCAGCTCCGCGCCCTTCGCCAGGGCGGCCAGCAGGTCGGCCCCGGCTTCGTAATTGGCGGCTATGGCCGCGGCTTTCACGGCCTGGGTGACTTGGGTCACCTCAATCTGTCGCATACGTGCTCCTGAAAGACAGTTTTCGGTTTTCGGTTTTAATTCACTTAAGAGGACCACACGACACTGCCGAAGCTCAGTTCGGAAACCGGATCAAGACTAAGATATAAGGCCATGAATGGCATAGGTGTGATGCCTCACGCCTATGCCATTAATGTCTTTAATATACCGGAAAACCGAAAACCGAAAACTTCCTTCATTCGTCCAGGTCATTTTTGAAAAACTGCTGGCTGGAGGCCTGGGGATCCGGCTTGCGCTCCTGGAGCACCTCTCCATCGGGATAGAAGGTCTCATCGGGTTGGGTCGCTTGTTCATCATCGCCGGGGCCGGCCGCCACTTCAGCTTTGCGCTTGGCCAAGACCGTGCCCGAGGCATCCTGGAACTGCTCCACCGGCGTCCCCTTTAAGGCATCTTTCATATAAGCGATGAAGATGGGAGCGGCGGCCTGGGAACCGGTTTCCTTGGGACCCAGACTATGTTCGTCATCCATGCCCACCCAGGTCCCGGTAATCAAAGATGGCGTGAAGCCGAGGAACCAGGCATCCCTGGTCTTGTTGGTGGTGCCGGTCTTGCCGCCCATGGGCCGCCCCAGGACTCGGACCCGGGTGGCGGTGCCCCGTTCCACCACGCCCATCAAGAGATGGGTCATGATGTCGGCCGTCTGGGGGCTGATCACCTGATGACTGTGGGGCTGGCTTTCCATCAGGACCCGGCCGTCCCGGTCCTCGATGCGATTGATGAAGGTAGGATCGATGAGCTTCCCCCCGTTAGGAAAGGCCGAGTAGGCCCGGGTCAACTCCATCAGGGTGAGATCGGAAGCGCCCAGGGCCGAGGCATAGTTCGGGAAGATGGGACTGGCGATCCCCAGGGTTTTGGCCATGTTAACCGTAGCCGGGACGCCAATGGCCATCATCATCCGCACCGCCGGCACATTCCGGGAATGGGCCAGGGCATAGGCCAGGGGAATCGGTCCGTAAAACCGGTGGTCGTAATTCTGCGGCGACCACAGCTGCCCGTGCCGGCCGCCGGGTAAGGACAGGGGGGAGTCCTGCAAGATGGAATCCGGGCCATAGCCTTTTTCCACCGCGGCAGCGTAGAGGATGGGCTTGAAGGCCGAGCCGGGCTGCCGTCGGGCCTGGATAGCCCGGTTGAAGGTGCTGTCGCCGAAATCCTTGCCGCCCACGAGCACGCGCACCTTGCCGGTCTTCAGCTCCATGGAGACCAAGGCGGCCTGGACCATCGGCGCGGGGATCAACTCCCCCGTCCATTTACGCTGGCGGTCCCGGTCCACTAAACGGACCTGGACCACATCACCCGTCCGCAGAGAGGACACGGGGGTGGCGGCCCGGGACTTGCCGCCGCCGACGTCTCTTAAGACGCCCCACTGGTCCCCCAGACGGAAATAGACGCCGCCGGCGCCCCGGTGCCGCCGATCAGGGGTGCGCACCACCAGGGCGGTGACCGACAGACCACGGCGAGGCGGATATTTCCGGTAGTACTTCACCTGGCGCTCCTGGAAGGCGACCATTTCCTTGCCCCGAACCTGCCGCAGGGGCCCCCGGTAGCCGTTGCGCTGAATCAGACCGTTGATGCCCTCGGCAATGGCCTCGTGGGCCACGTTATGGAGATGCACATCCGCGGTGGTATAGACCCTGAGCCCCAGGTTGTACACCGATTCCTTGCCGAAGCGGTTTTCCAGCAGGGTCCGGACCTGCTCGGTGAAGTAGCCGCACTCCTTGACCCATTCCGGCCGGTAGGGTTTGAGCGTGATGGACTGCCGCAGGGCCGCCTCCTCCTGGGCCTTGCTGATAAACCCCACCTCGTACATGCGCCGCAACACGTAGGCCTGGCGCTCCTTGGCCCGCTGGGGATTGAGATAGGGGTCATAGCGGCTGGGAGCCTTGGGGATGCCCGCCAGGATGGCCGATTCCGCCAGGTTCAGGTCTTCCACGTGCTTGGAGAAGTACTCTTGGGCCGCCGCCTCCACGCCATAGGCCCCATGACCCAGGAAGATGTGGTTCAGATAGAGGTTGAGGATCTCTTCCTTGGTCATGTAATGGTCAATGCGGTAAGCCAGCACGGCTTCCCGGAGTTTTCGGGAGAAACTTTTTTCGGAGGTCAGCAGGATGCGTTTCACCACCTGCTGGGTGATGGTGCTGCCTCCCTCGACCACTTCGCCGGCCTCCAGGTTGCGGAAAAAGGCCCGGATGATGCCGGTGATGTCTACCCCCGGGTGTTCGAAGAAGCGGGCGTCTTCCGCGGCCACAAAGGCCAGGACCAGGTGCCGGGGCAGGCGGCTGTACGGCACCTCGATGCGCCGTTCCGAATAGAACTCGCCGATGCGGCGACCATCCCGGGCGAAGATCTGGGTGATCACCGGGGGACGGAAGGTCTTCACGGAGGTGAAATCCGGGAGGTCTCGTAAGAAATGATAGTAGATATATCCCCCGGCCCCGGCCGCGCCCAGCAGCCCCGTGAACACCAGGCCGTACAAAATCCAGGTGAGACGCCGGGCCCACCGCCGCCGCTGATGGTATTTTTCCAGCCGGTCGGGACTGGATGCCTTGAAGAACTTCATGGCCTGCCGTGCTTACTTGTAGTGTTTGCGCCTTGGATGGTGCCGGAGCGTCGGAGGAAGGCAGGGCCTGGCCCTGAAAAGCCTACGGTTCTCCCTCCACCCCGCCATCCGTCATCAGGGGGCGCCGACCTCCCCGCCGGCGCGCCTCTATTCCATACCGGTTGGACCCCAAATGGTCCATGTTGGTTAAGTATATCTTATTATCACACCTTTTTGAAATTTTCCATAAACTGGCCGATCTGCACCCCTAAATGGACGCACTCGATGCCGTCCATGCATTTGTCCGCATCCACCTTATCGATGTAGGTGGACAGGTGGTGGGGGCCCTTTTTCAGCTCCAGCACGTAGGTTTTCTTGCCTTGGTCATACGTGAGCGCGGAGGCCACCCCGTACTTGTCGATATCCGGATACATCTCGTGGATCTTGTTCTTTATTTCAGCGATCGTATGCGCCATGAGCATCACTCCTTGGTTGAAATTGGACGGCGGCCACTGCCGCCCGCCCCCGAACGGGGCTCTGGTCTAAAAATAAGGCTTCAAACCCGCGGCGGCAAGGGAACTCACGATATTCTCAGAAAAATCCAGGGATTTTGCCCTTGTGGGGAGGCCAACATCAAGGATGCTTCAAAAGGGAAAGCCACAAACGCTCTTGCCAGCGTTCACACCGGCGGCGGCCATTTTTTCTGTCACCCTGAGCGTCGCGAAGGGTCTAGGTAACTGAAATAACTAGATTCTTCGCTGCGCTCAGAATGACATTATGGTCAAAATGGGGTTTTTAAATAGGTTCTAGGCGATGAGGTTATATTCCCGGCGGCGCCAGGC
>JBAVUP010000223.1:0-5493 GCA_049696835.1 Desulfobaccales bacterium | reverse complement strand
GGCAACTCCGACTCCGCAATGATCCGGATGATCTCTTCCACTGTAAACCGAGACTGCCGCATGAAGGTCTCTCCTGCTCTCGAGGCCTCTCATTATAACAGTCTCATTTTTGGGGAGCACCTCAGGGGCACCCGCCCCTGCCCCCTCCCTCAGACTCCCACCCCCAACCCCTTACAAGGGGGGTGGGTGGGGAGTTTGAGGGGAGGGCGGGGGAATTGACTTCCCCCGGCTCTCCCCTCAAATTCCTACCATAGATTCATCGATAAAGCAAAGTCGGGTCCGGCCATTCCATGAAGCGTTCGGCCGCAGGGGGTCCCCAGGTGCCGGCGGGGTAGAAGAGCACCGCGGGGGATGGCGGGTCCAGGGCCGGGGCGTAGATGCGCCAGGCCCATTCCACTTCGTCGGCCCGGACAAACAGGGTCTGGTCGCCGGCCATGATATCCAGGAGCAGGGTCTCATAGGCCTCGGGCAGCGGCGCAAATCCTTCGGCGTAGCGATATCGGAGGCTTTGGGTCTTGAGTTGCAGGGGCTCCCCCGGGGTCTTGACTTCGAAATGGAGGTCGAAGCCTTCGTCCGGCTGCACCGTGAACACCATGACGTTGGGGCTGCAAGTGCCGAAATAATGGGGTTCGAAGACCCACACCGGCGGGCAGTGGAAGGTCACGGCGATCTGCGTGAGGCGCCGGGGCAGGCGCTTGCCGGTTATCAGGTAAAAGGGCACCCCATGCCAGCGCCAGTTTTCAATGTGCAGCTTCAGAGCCACGAAGGTCTCGGTGGCGGAATCGGTGGCCACCCCCGGTTCTTCCCGGTACCCCGGCACCTCCTGTCCGGCGACGACTCCCGGGACGTATTGGCCGTAGGTCACGTGTTCCGGCGGCACCGGGGCAATGGCCCGCAAAACCTTGGCCTTTTCGGTGCGAATGCTCTCGGCGTCGAAGGCCACCGGGACTTCCATGGCCGTGAGGGTGAGGAGCTGGGTGAGGTGATTCTGGACCATGTCCCGGAGGGCCCCGGTTTGGTCGTAATAGCCGGCCCGGCCCTCGACCCCCAGGCTTTCCGCCACGGTGATCTGGACACTTTTCACCAGATTCCGGTGCCACAGGGGTTCGAAGATGGTGTTGGCGAACCGGAAGATCAACAGATTCTGCACGGTCTCCTTGCCCAGGTAGTGGTCGATGCGGTAGACCTGGGATTCGTCGAAGCAGCGGTGAATCTGCTCATTAAGAGCCTGGGCCGAAGCCAGGTCTTTGCCGAAGGGCTTTTCCACCACCAGCCGGGCCCAACCCGGGGCCTGGTGGAGGCCGGCCTGGCCCAGACCGGCAATAGTAGCCATAAAGCTGGCGGGCGGCAAGGCCAGATAAAACACCCGGTTGCCGGGCAAGTGGTGCTCCCGCTCCAGGGTCTGGACCCGGACCGCCAGGGCTTGGAAGTCTGCGGGCGTCCCCGCGCCCAGGCTTTGGAAGGAGAGGCACTCGCGGCACCACTCGCCGGTGTCGTCCCGCAGCAGGCCGGCGGCGGCCAGGGTATCGTGGGCCAGAGCTCGAAAGCCCTCATCGGTAAAGTCCGCCTTCCGGGAGGCCCCCAGGATGACGAAGGGGCCGGAGAAGGCTCCGATAGTGCGCAGGCGATACAGGGCCGGGAGGAGTTTGCGCCGCATCAGGTCGCTGGTGGCGCCCAGAACCACAAACAGGTGAGGCTCGATTGTATGGGTGCGAACGGTAGTCATATCTTTCCCTGATGCCTGGAGAATTTATCCGGTCCCTGGGTTCATTTGAGCAGGGCCGGGAGGATGATGCCGGAAAAGTCCTGAAGAAAGTGCATGACGCAAGGGGCCACCAGGCTGCCGCGCCAAAGGTAGATGAGGGCGAAGGTCAGCCCCATAAAACCCACGGTCACAATCCCCGCTTCGCCTTCATACCCGTGGCCCAGGGCAAAAATCACCGAGGCCAGCACCGCCGCCCCCCAGGGACCCAGGCCGGCGCCCTGAAACCGCAGCAAGAGATAGCCCCGGAACATGGTCTCTTCGGCCAGGGCCACGACGATCACCAGTATGAGACCCAGCACGATTTCGCCGGGGCCGTGCACCGACAAGAAGGCCGGGACCGCCCCCGCCGGCGGCGCGGAGAGTCCGATGCTACGCAGAAAGCTCTCCAGGTAATTGGCGCCAAAGATGAACGGCAGAAATAAGATTACGCCCAGCATCAGGTCGCGCTCGTGATTTTTCCAGACCCAACCCAATGATTGCAGGGATTCGCCGTTGCGCCAGATCAGGTAAAACACCAGGTTGACCAGGGCCAGATCCCGCACCATGGTGGCGATGGCCACGGAAGTGAAGTCCATCTGTCCCAACCGCTGTCCCACCAGGGAAAGAACCATGGAAGGCACGATGAGGAAAAGAAAGACCAGGACCTCGATGAGGTGGTAATTCACGGTGGCCCGATGCAAGGGGCGCCAGAAGGTCTTATGGAGGTGCTCGCCGTTTCCCATGGCCTCTCTCGATGAGCTCTCAGCTCTCAGCCGACGACCTGCCGCTAACCCAACATAAGGATTTTTAACGCCGTCTGCAACCCGGGAATTATTTCCGACCTCCGGGATTAAGCCGAAACTGCTCCGGGGTCGAGGCCATAAAGCCCAGGGCCGGGCTGAGCCGCACCACCTCCGGGGACACCAGGCGAGCCCCGGCCGCGGTGAAGTTAGCGCCCGATGGGCCTGTCTATAAAAATCCGTGAGCCCGGTGCCGGCAAGGAGGCGGGCGACCTCCGAAAGCCAGGCAGCGCAAGGGTTTCTTGACCTCCGCGTTCTTCCGGCCCCAGGGTTTGACGGGAGAACTAGCTTGCGGCCCGGCCCATTTTTCACTAAAATTTCAAGATTGATCGCGCAGCAAAGGCCATACACTCATGTTCGAAGACGGCAGGGTCTTGACCGATGCCGCGCCTTTTGGGCCGCGGCCCGGAGAACCGAACTTTTATTAGCGATTGTTGGAGACCTGATGCAGTTTCTGAACGTTTACCTTTCACGGGCAGCGCTCCCGGCCTGACCGGAGGCGCCGCCAGGCTCGTTGCGGATGCTAGTGGCAGTGTCGCGGTAACGAAAGGAGTTAGAGTATTATGTCGCACCGAAAAGTCGGAGTCTATGTGGACTCCATGAATATCATGCGGAACGGCGGCTACGGCATGCGCTACGAAGTGATCCGCCGTTTTGTCGGCCGGGGCGGCGATGAAGTGATGCGCCTGAACGCCTATGTGGCCATTGACGAGGAGCGCGCCAGCTCCGATCCCAATTACAAGACTACCCTGAATTTTATCCTCACCCTGCGGGATTTGGGTTTCAAAGCCGTGGAGAAACCCATCCGGTGGTACACCGATGATTCGGGGCGGACCTACGGCAAAGCCAATCTGGACATGGAAATGGGCCTGGATATCGTGGCCCAATCGGACCGCCTGGACCTCATCTACCTGTTCACCGGTGACGGCGATTTTTGCAGCGTGGTCACCATGGCTCAGAACAAGGGCTGCCGGGTGGAACTCGTGGCCTTTGCCAATGTCTCGGCCCGGCTGCGCCGGGAGGTAGACCTTTTCATTCCGGGCTATCTGATTCCCGGGTTGTTACCCACCACCCCGCCCTTTGCCGGGGCCCCCGCCTGGGGGGAAGTGGGCAGCCGGGTCCGGGGGGTCTGCACCAAGTTCTTTCTGGACCGCTCCTACGGGTTTTTCCGGTTCATGCACAGCTTCGGCAAGGTCTGGATTACCGACACCCGTCTGGAAGAATCGCCCTATACCTCAGTGTTTTTCATGGAGAAGGATCTGCCGCCGGGCATCCACTCCGAGAATCTGCCCAGCCGGGATTACATCTTTGAATTCACCCTCACCGAGGGGGAAAAAGGTTTCGTGGCCTCGGATATTGATTTGGTCTATAAGTATTAGCTGTCAGCTGTCAGCAGTTAGCAATTAGCAGTCAGCAACAAGCTAATAGCTAATAGCTAATAGCTAATAGCTACCATAAGGAGAGCCCATGGGCCAGAAACTGCGCGTCCTGTTTGTTGCTCCGGAAGGGGTGCCCTTCGCCAAGACCGGCGGCCTCGCCGACGTGGTGGGCACCCTGCCCCATGCCCTGGAAGAACTGGGAGTCGAAGTCAAGGTCCTCATGCCGTATTACGGCATGGTGAAGCAGGGGAAGGTGCCCACTACCCTCATCGCCGAGGATCTGGAGGTGAACCTGGGACCCATCAACCACACCTTCAACCTCATGGCCCCAACATCTCCGGGCTCCCCCTTCTATTTCGTCGAGCGGGACGAGTTTTACGAACGGAGCCAGCTCTACGGCACCCCCCGGGGGGATTATTTCGACAACCTGGAGCGCTTCGCCTTTTACTGCGGCGCGGTCCTGCCCTTTTGCCGGGCCCTGGACTTTAAACCCGACTTGATGCATTGCCACGATTGGCAGAGCGCCCTGGCGCCGGTGTACCTCCGCAACCGCTGGGCGCAGGAGGACATCCTGGCCGGGGCCAAGACGGTGTTTACCATTCATAACCTGGCCTACCAGGGCCTCTTCCCCCGGGACAAATACCCCCTGCTGGGGCTGGACTGGTCCCTTTACTGCATCGACGGCCTGGAGTACTACGACCAGATCAACCTGCTGAAAGGCGGCATCCTCTGCGCCGACGCGGTCACCACCGTGAGCCCCCGCTACAGCGTCGAGATCCAGACCCCGGAGTTCGGCTACGGCCTCGAGGGGGTGCTGAGGAGCCGGGCCGAGCACCTGCACGGTATCCTGAACGGCGTGGATTATCGGGACTGGAGCCCCGAGACCGACTCCCTGATCCCGGCCAAATTCAACCGGGCCGACCTTAAGGGTAAGGCCGCGGACAAGGCGGCCCTCATGGAGGCCTTCGGCCTGTCCAAAGACCTGGCTGACGCCCCGATTATGGCCATCATCTCCCGGCTGGCGGACCAGAAGGGCTTCGACCTGGTGGAGCAGGTTTTGCCCCAGCTCATGAAGCAGAAGCTCATGCTGGTGATTCTGGGCACCGGGGAGGAGAAGTACCACCGCTGGCTCGAAGCCGAAGCCCCCAAATATAAGGGCAAACTCGGGGTCAAGATCGCCTTCGACAACAAGCTGGCCCACCTCATCGAAGCCGGGGCCGACATGTTCCTCATGCCGTCCCGCTACGAGCCCTGCGGCCTGAACCAGATCTATTCCATGAAGTACGGCACCATCCCCGTGGTCCGGGCCACCGGCGGCCTGGCGGACACGGTGACGCCCGTGGGGCACCCCAAGGCGCCGGGCACCGGCTTCGTGTTCGACGACTACACCCCCGAGGCCTTCCTGAAAGCCCTCCACACCGCCCTGGACGCCTACGCCGACCAGGACCTGTGGCGCCGCATCATGCATAACGCCATGGCCCAGGACTTCTCCTGGAAAGTCTCGGCCAAGGCCTACCTGGAGCTGTATAAGAGTTTGGTGTAGGATTTTGGGGGAGGGCCAGGGATTTTA
>JBAVUP010000222.1:0-17039 GCA_049696835.1 Desulfobaccales bacterium | reverse complement strand
GCGGGGGCGCCCCCGCCGGCCCCTCCCGCGGGGGACAGAGTTCGGGGCGAGCGCTCGCGGCCGCCCGGGGGGGCCTGTCCGGCTGCCAACTCACCGTGTAGCCGGGGCTGCTGCCGTACAGGGGCCCCAGGGCCTGGCGCAACGCGGTGAGGAGCAGGGGATAGACCTTGCCGGGGTCCTGAAAGCGGATTTCGGTCTTGGCGGGATGGACATTGACGTCCACGGCCTCGGGGGGGAGCTTGAGGCTCACCACCGCCGCGGGGTGCCGGCCTTTGGGCAGGAGCCCGGCATAGACCTCTTTTAAGACCGCGCCCAGGAGGCGGTCAACGACCACCCGGCCGTTCACCAAGAAGACCTGGAACCGGGTGCTGGCCAGGGTAAAATCGGGCTCGGTCGTCAGCCCCGTCACCTGCCAGGGCCCGTGACCCAGCGACAGGGGCAGCATATGGGCCGCGAGCTCCGCGTTCATGACCCCCGCCACCCGCTCCGGGAGACTGGCGGCGGCGGGGACCGCCAGGAGTGTCCGGGCCGGGGTGCTCAGGGTAAAGTGGACCCCCGGGTAGCCCAGGGCCAGGTGGCGGAGCACTTCCAGAATCTGGGCCTGCTCGGCGGCCGGACTTTTTAAAAATTTGCGCCGGGCCGGAGTGTTGAAAAAGAGCTCCGCCACCTCCACCTGGGTGCCGACCGGCGCCGCCCAGGGCGAGGCGGAAAGAATCTCCCCGGCCCGGGCCACCACCCGGTACCCCCCCGAAGCCCCCGGCAAGCAGCTGGTCAGGGTGAGCCGGCTCACCGCGGCGATACTGGGCAGGGCCTCGCCCCGGAAACCCAGGGTGGCGATGCCCAGCAGATCGGCTTCACTCTCAAGCTTGCTGGTGGCGTGGCGCTGGAGGCTCAGGGGGACTTCCTCGGGGCTCATGCCGCCGCCGTCATCCACCACCCGGATGAGTTGGCGGCCGCCCTCCGCCACCGTCACGGTGATGGTGCGGGCCCCGGCGTCCAGGGCGTTTTCCACCAATTCCTTGACCGCCGCGGCGGGCCGGGTGATGACCTCCCCGGCGGCGATTTGGGCGGCCACCTGGGGGGCCAGGATGCGGATGCGGCTCACGGATTCCCCCTTGCCTTGCCTGAGGCCCTGGTTTATCATGTGCCTAAGGAGGGCTGTCCACGGTTCTTCTTACCCGCCTCGCCGGCCATTTGAATTGGCCTTCTTCTGGCCGGCGGGGCCTTATTAAGTAGCCAGTGGCCAGTTACCAGTTGCCAGTAGTTAAGAAAAAATTTAATCAAGGCTTCGATCTGTCAAAAGAGCCCGAATCCATCCTTCCAGGAGTCAGGGCATGGCTTTTCACTGACCACTGGCAACTGACTACTGACTACTGCTTCACTATACCAAAAAATCGCACCACGCGGGAGGCGTACGTATGGCCCGGGACCAGCAAGCCCACGCGCCCTTGACCCCCAAAGACGAACTCATCCTGAAGGCGGCCAAGGAGATCGTGGTCAAATTCATCGAAGTGGGGCGCGTCTCCCCGGCCTCGTTTAACGACACCTTTACCATGGTCATCGACACCTTGCGCCAATCCCTTAAGGGCTGATACGCCAGCTATGCGACGCCGCAACACGCGCGAGCCCCATGAACTGAGGCAGATCGCCATCACCCCGGGCTATCTGGATTTTGCCGAAGGCTCCTGCCTCATCACCTGGGGGCGCACCCGGGTCGTCTGCGCCGCCACGGTGAGCGAGCAGGTGCCGGTCTTTCGGATTCACACCGGGGGCGGTTGGGTCACCGGAGAGTATGCCATGCTGCCCGGGGCCACCCATCCCCGCCAGGCGCGGGAGTCCCTGCGGGGCCGGGTGGGGGGCCGCACCCTGGAGATCCAGCGCCTCATCGGCCGCTCGCTGCGGGCGGTGGTGGATTTGCAGGCCCTGGGCCCCCGCACCGTCACCCTGGACTGCGACGTCATTCAGGCCGACGGCGGCACCCGCACCGCCAGCATCACCGGGGCCTTCGTGGCCCTGTGCCTGGCTCTGGAGAATCTCCGGCGCCGGGGACTGGTGGAGGCCTCCCCGGTCCGGGACCAGGTGGCCGCGGTGAGTGTGGGGCTCCTGGGGGAGCAGCTGCTCCTGGACCTGGATTACGAGGAAGACTCCCAGGCCGCGGTGGACGCCAACTTTGTGGGCACCGGCCAGGGCGAGTTGGTGGAGGTGCAGCTCACCGGGGAAAGCGGGCCTTTCCCCGCGGCCAAACTCGGCCAGATGCTGGAACTGGCCCAGGTGGGCATAAGACAGCTCACCCGCATCCAGGAAGAGGTGCTGGCCCCGTGGCTGCCCTTACCGTGGTGATGGCCACCCGTAATCCCGGCAAGGTCCGGGAACTGCGGGACCTGCTGGACGATTTGGGGGTGACCCTCCTGAGCCTGGCGGATTTCCCCGAACTCCCCGAAATCCCGGAAGCGGGCGCCACCTTTGCGGAGAACGCCGCCGCCAAGGCCCTGGAGGTGGCCCGGGGCACCGGCCGCCCGGCCCTGGCGGATGACTCGGGCCTCGTGGTGGACGCCCTGGAGGGCCGGCCCGGGGTCTTTTCCGCCCGCTACGCCCAGGACGTCACGGCCCCCCGTCCCCCCACGGATGCCGACAACTGGCAAAAACTCCTCCAAGAGATGCAGGGCGTCCCCTGGGAGGCGCGGGGAGCCCATTTCGTCTGCGAGATCGCCCTGGCGCTGCCGGACGGGCGCCTTTTTCAGGTCCAGGGGGAGTGTGCCGGCCGCATCGCCTTCGAGCCCCGGGGGAACCAGGGGTTTGGCTACGACCCGGTCTTCTGGGTGCCGGAGTATAACGCCACCATGGCCGAGTTGGGGCCGGCGGTCAAAAATCACATCAGCCACCGGGCCCGGGCCCTGGCGGCCTTCAAGGAGCGGTTCGCCGCCTTCAGAGATACATTAACTTAGGAAAGCCGCGGTCTCGGCCATCATCAACCGGGAACCGTAATCGCCTGGATAAGGGTGGTCTATTCTCAGCGTCAACCGAAAACTAAAAACCGAAAACCAAGCATCGGGACGTAGCGCAGCCTGGTTAGCGCGCCTGCCTTGGGCGCAGGAGGTCGGCGGTTCAAATCCGCCCGTCCCGACCAGTCATTGCCAAAGGTTAGGCCGGCAGGCCTGGCCTTTTTCCTGTTTCGGGTGAGACTTTCAGGGAGAGCTGGAGATGGGCAAGGCCAAGCCGGGATTGACTGATATGCGAGAAGATGCCCGGGCGATTTTCCGCGCAGCTCTGGCGGCCGCGGGTAGAGACCAGAGCCGCCCCCATCTTCAGGGCACAGGTGTTATAGCCTGCAACCTATTCTAAAACCTTTTTTGTCACTCTGAGCAAAGCGAAGAGTCTAGGCACCCGGATGGGACCAGGGCCTGCCACCCCCTGTCGTTTCAGGTTGGTCTCAGGGCAGGGTCCGCATCACCCGGCCGTTTTTCAGCAAGATCAGGGACGGTTCATCCATGAGGGCCACCCGGGTCTTGCCCTGCTGGTCGAATAATCCCAGGGCGGCCTTCCGATCTTGCTTCAGCCCCAACACCACCCGGGGAATGCCCCCCTTCCCCCTCAGCTCGAGGCTGCGGTCACCATTCTTGGTGCTGCTCAGGTCCAGGGAGGCCTTCTGGTTGTCCCCGTAAAAGACGAGATGCGGGTCGCCGGATTGGGTGAGTCCCAAGGTGATGACCCGGTTGCCGGTGTCATACAGATTGACGGCGGGCTCGCCATTCTTTGGCACTTCCAGCCCCAGCCGCAGGTGGCCGTCGCGGTAAAAGGCCATATCCTGGGGGCCCTGGGGGGCGACGGTGAGGACCACGGCTTGCCGGCGCTTATCGTCACCCAGCGCCAGGGCCGCCCCCCCCTGGGAGTCCGCGGCCAGGCTCACCAGGGCCGTGTCGTCTTCGCCATAAAACTTCAAGCGGGCCATACCCTGGGCGTCGAGCCCGAGCCGGGCGCGTGCACGGCCGGTCCGGTCCACCAGCACAAAGCCCTCGGCCCGCACCACCGCCGCCTTTTCCGGTCCCGGCGGCGCGGCAAGCCTGCCTCCCAGGAAACCGGCCAGAAAGCCCAAGGCGACCGAGATCACCCCCGAGATCAGCATAGTGCGATGCTGTGCCATGGTTTACCTCGCGTCGGATTGCAGAAAGCGATGGGGACCCCCCCCTGACCTTTCGCTACCCTCTATGGCCTCCGTCAGAGAGCCCCTCCCGGGAGGCCGGTTTAAAATATGCCAATAAGTCTAAGCCCCGCCGCCCGGCGCCTTTCGGGGCCGGAAACGGGGTGAGCGGTCAAGATACCTTACCAATCCCGGCGGAAAAATTCAACGGCCCGGAGCCTCCACGGACCTTTGAGCTCATCGATGGGAGAGACCCAGGAGTCCATCTGGGAAATGCCGGGCGCGTTCGGGTTTGGCCGGCCAGCCCCGGGTTTCTCTCCGGCATTCCTGGTCGGCTGCATATTTATCGCCCGGGGCTTGAATCCTGCGCTAAAGAAAGGTAAAAAGCAATAGAGGGGCAGGGGCGGGCCGGCGAGTTCGCCCGACGGCGGGGGGATATAACCGTTCATCCACGGCGCTCGCCAAGAACCCAGCCAGCGCCGCCTGAGGAGAGAGCCATGAAGACCTTTTTCAATCTCATCCAGGAAGTCCAGAAACCCGGCCTCTGCCATCACTGCGGCGGCTGCGTCACCTTTTGCACCGCCATCAACTACGGCGCCCTGGAACTGGGGGAAGACGGCAAACCCCGTTACAAGGACATCGACAAGTGCATCGAATGCGGGCTGTGCTACTCCATCTGTCCGGAGATCGGCGAGTTGGACGAGGAAACCAAACGCCAGGTGGCCTGGAGCGCCCCCATGGGCCGCATCCTGGGCACCACGGTCTCCCGGGCCATGCATCCCGAGGTCCGGGCCCGGGCCACGGACGGCGGAGTGGTCACCGCCCTGCTGCTCCATCTCTTTGACCTGGGACGCATCGACGGGGCCATCGTCTCCCGCCCGGCGGGCCCGTTTCAACGCCAGCCCTGGCTCGCCACCACCCGGGAGGAAATCCTGTACGCCGCCGGCTTCCACTTCGACACCTCCCACGGCATGAGCCTGGTCTCCGAGACTTACTCCACCTTTTCTCCGTCCATCGTCGAGCTGGAGGACGTGTCGCGGCGCCACCTCAACCGGGTGGCCTTCGTGGGCACGCCCTGCCAGATCAATTCCTTGCGGCGCATGGAAGTTCTGGGGATCGTGCCGTCGGGCACCATCAATTTCCACCTGGGCCTGTTCTGCACCGGCAACTTTTACTTCGGTCCGGAGCAGCTCCGGCGGCTGGAGCAGATCGGCCGGTTCCAGTGGAATCAGGTGCGCAAGGTCAACGTCAAGGAAGACTTGATGATCCATTTGCACAGCGGCGAGGTGCGCCACATTCCCCTGGATCAGTTGGACTTCATGAAACGCTTCGCCTGTCACTACTGCGATGATTATGCCGCCGAGTTCGCCGACCTCTCCTTCGGCGGCATCGGGGCCCCGGAGGGCTGGACCACCGTGATCATCCGGTCGCCCTTGGGCCGGGCCATCCTGGCCGATGCCAGCGGCGTGGATCTGGAGCCCTTCAATTACCGGGACAACCCCCTCCTCGCCGCCCGGGCCCTGGAGACCGTCCTGGAATGGTCCGAGAAAAAGAAGCGTCATGCCTGGGAAAAACATCAAGAATTGGAAATGTGCGTGCCGGTGCAAGGATAGGAGGTACCGTGGCCGTCAAGGTGGCTGCCGGATGGCTGAATTCCTGCTCGGGATGCGAGCCTGGACGGCGGTCGCACCATTAAGATAGCTTTTTGACGCCCAGGGTGCCCTCATCACTGGGGCTTAAAGAAAATAAATTTAGGGCCGGGCCGGGGGAAGTCAATTCCCCGCCCTTCCCCTCAACCTCCCCTCCCAGCCCCCTATATGTTGGGGGAGAAAACGTAAAGGCGGTGCCCCCACCGCCCCTACCCTTCCCCTGCCAGAGCATAGCCTGCCTGTTTCCAGTCTGCCTCGCGCCACCTACACAAAGATCAGGTGCTGGCAGGAATCGTAGTCCGGGCATTCATAGCAATGGCTCTGGCCCCGGTCCTCGGCGCAGCGGCGGATGGCGCAGCGCTCCAGGCCCCCGTGGTTTTTACAACCGGGGCAGTCGGACCGGCCCTGGAGCCAGTTCAGGCCCCGGTGGAATTCGAACCGGGGAAAGTCGGTTTCCAGACACTGCCGCCGCCAGAACGCCGGCATCCGGTCCATGGCGGATTGGACCCGGCCCAGGGCTTCCTGCAACTCCGGGCTATCCAGGTCACAATGGTCGCAAAGATCGCAATAGCTCTCCTTCATGGTAGCTTCTCCAGCCCGTTAGCCTGAGCCAAGGGGGATGCCGCGCCCAATGCCGAGGTGCAGTTGGGGCACCGGGTGGCCCTGAGAGGAATCGCCGATAGACAATAGGGGCACTCCCTGGTGTCGGGGGCTGCCGGCGCTTCCTGCTCCCGGTGTAGTCGGTTGACCCCCCGGACCACGAGAAACACCGCATAAGCCACGATGACGAAGCTGACCACGGTATTGATGAACACTCCCAGGTTGAGGGTGACCGCCCCGGCCGCCCGGGCCGCGGCCAGTGAGGCATAGGGACCCGCCATTTTACCGGCCTTCAGGGTGATGAACAGGTTGGTGAAATCCACATCCCCCAGGAGCAAGCCGATGGGCGGCATAAGCACATCGGCCACCAGGGACTTGATCACGGTCCCAAAGGCCGCGCCGATGATAATGCCCACGGCCATATCCACCACGTTGCCGCGCATGGCAAATTCTTTGAAATCCTTGAACATGCCTTAGCTCCTTATCATTTTTGAGGAGGGAAAACTTACTAAGTAATTTCAGCATGATTTTAGCAATTTCAATTCAGGTTGCATTTTGCCAGAAAAAAAACCAGGTTGTCTATGGAAAGATGCCCGCCCTGGCAGCCGTCAGATTTCTCGGCCCTCTTGGATGAGCGCCCCTGCCGACCGGAGCCGCGCCCCGTTATCTCCTCAAATCTTGAATCCTCGAGAAAATAATTTCTAGAAAAAATGGAGGGCAGACCTTGCATCTGTAGTCAGGAATAATTACTGATAGATAAGAATAACTGAGAAATAGGTATCACCGCCAGTCCGGCGGCTCTCCAGGCAAGGCCCTGGAATTCCATTCGGGAGTTCCCGAAAAGCAAGGAGAATGTTTATGGGTGGTTGTGGCTGTGGTTGCCAACCTAAGGCTGAGAAAAAGGCGGCCCCCGAGGCCGACAAGAAGAATTACATCTGTTATCAGTGCAACACCTTCAAGGAGGCCCCGGCTGGGACACCGGTCCCGGAGTGTTGCGGCAAGAAAATGCAGGAGATGGATTAACCTTTAGACGGTGGCGGACGCTCCTCCGGGGGCGGCCGGCCAAATCTGACATCCTCAGGGGATGGGGTGATGAGTCCCATCCCCTTTCCTTAACCCCCGGCGGTGGGCGGGGGCGCCTGGGGCAGGCGGCAGGATGCTGCCGGCTAGGAGCCACGAGACGCCACCTCGCAGCCGGAATAGAGGCTGATATGTCGAAACCGGAAGAAATGTGGCAGTGCCAGATGTCCAACTGCGGCTATATCTATGACCCGGCCCACGGGGACCGGAAGGGCAAGATCCCCAAGGGCACCCGTTTCGAGGACCTGCCGGAGGATTGGCATTGTCCCTGTTGCGGGGCCGGTAAAGCCATGTTTAAACCGCTGGCCGGCCCGGGCTCGGTGGCGGCTCAGCCGGTTAAGTGCGCCAGCTGACCGGCAGGGGCGTAACCGACCAGGCCACCGCCGCTTTCCCCTTGACGCCAGGCGGCCGGCCCGACAAGATTATAGCGATTGCCCAAAGTTTTTTCCGTTATGGGGAATGCCCCCAAAACCAAAATCCCCCCTAACCCCCCTTTAGAAAAGGGGGGAACTATAAGGAATTGCTTCTAAAGTCACCCTTTGTAAAAGGGGGATTTAGGGGGATTTAAAGATCAGCAATCGGCATTTATGGCAAACGCTATTACCCGGCCCATCCGGGCCGCTACCAGGAGGCCGAAGGCCGTGACTGAAACGAAAGAACCGAACTATTGGAAGTGCACCAAATGCGGCTTCACCCTCACGCTGCCCAAGCCGCCCAAGGTTTGCCCCCAGTGCCGGGAAGCCTGTGAATTCAAGGATGTGAGTTGTTATTTGCCGGATTGTGGCGGCGCCGGCAACCTTGACCCCCGTCTGTAGCCGCTCCATATGAAGCCGATGGCCAAGTCGGTGGGGAGGGAGGGGTTGTCCGGGCTCCCCGCTCCTCCCGCCCTCACCCTCCTATAAAGATTGAGGGAGGTCGCCAGCCGCAGGCTGATGACCTCCCTCAAGACCTAGAGGCGGTAACGGCCTTAGAGGAGCGGCTTGATCAATTTCTCAAACTCGGCTTTGCTCCGGGCGCCCAGGATTTTGTGGACGATATTTCCCTTTCGGTCAATGATGAAGGTCATGGGCACCAGTTCGATGCTGCCGTAGGCTTTGCTCACCGTATCATCCCCGATCAGCACCGGATAACTCAGACCCAATTGCGTGACGATTTGCTTGAGCTGCTCCGGGGAGGAGGCCAGACCGATCCCCAGGGTCTGGAAGCCCTGCCCCTTGAGTTCCTGGTCCATCTGATTCAGGTGTGGCATTTCCTCCCGGCACGGGCCGCAGAAGAAGGTGAAAAAGTTGACTAATACCACCTTGCCTTTAAACTGACTCAGGCTAAAGGTCTTGCCGTTCTGGACGTCTTTCAGGGTAAAGTCCGGGGCGACGGCCCACCCCGGGGCGGCCAGCGCCAGGCAGAACAGCACCGCCAGCAGCACCACCCAGAACTTGACCGGACCCGCCGTATTGTTTCTCATCGTGCCTCTCTCCTTGGACTGGATTGACCTCCAGTATTCGCCATAATATATATCCGAAAAATCCCGGTGCAACAATGGGCTCAGCTACGGGGGCCACCGCCTTCCGGGTCGGTTCATGACATGAGGGAGGATTATAAATAACCTCTTGATAATCCCCCAAATCCCCCTTTAAGAAAGGGGACTTCAGGCAAGTCGGCGGGAAATCACGGAGGTTAAGACCAGCCCCGGTCCAGCCCGATCTCTCATCCCTTACAGAGTATGATTGCCGATGGACGGCAAGGCGAGATGGGCGAGAGCCCGGGCCTACATGAGCTCCAGTCGCAAAGATGGTTTGGAGAGAAGATTGGCTTGGGAGGTTTTTAAGGCGGATTCGGCCACCATCACCCGATCCCGGCCGCCCTGCTTGGCCCGGTAAAGGGCGGCATCGGCCGCCTGAATGATGGTCTGGACAGTATCGCCGTGGTTCGGATAAGCGGCCACGCCCAGGGACAAGGTGGTGGGTTTCAGGCCACGGTAATGCAGATGCAGCTCTTTGACGGCCTGACGCAAGATTTCGGCCCGTTCCACCGCAATTTCTACTTGAGTCCCCGGCATGATGAGCAAAAATTCTTCCCCGCCATAACGGCAGGCGATGTCCTCGCCCCGGATCTCCCTGGTGACCAGACTGCCCAGGGCGGCCAGCAGCTTATCTCCGGCACTGTGGCCGAAGGTGTCGTTGTACTGTTTAAAATGGTCCAGGTCCATCATGATCACGCCCAGGGGGGTCTCCTGGCGCTTGACTCGCGTCAGCTCCCGTTCCATGGTCTCCTCCATGTAACGGCGGTTGAACAGGCCGGTGAGGGAATCACGAATGGCCTGGGTGCGCAGGGTCTCTCGGAGCCTCAAGTTGGCCAAGGCCAGGGCCATATCTTCGGCCACCGTCAGGGCCAATTGGTCTTCGACCATCGCCGGCCCGGTCACCGGCTCTCCGGCCTGGGGCTTCAATTGGACGTGAAATAATCCCAGGGTCTCTCCCTGCGCGATGAGGGGTACACACAGGTAACCGCCAGGCATATCTTCGGCCACATGGCGGCAGAGCAAACCTTCTTCACGGTTTTCTACCTTGTGGAGCTGGCCGCGCCGCACCGACCAACATTCATCCGGGGTAAAAACCGGGACCGCCGGCCGGTCCTTGCCCCAACTGGCCACCACCTCAAAGAGGTTCCGGGAATTATTGAGCATGTAAAGGGCCCCCGCCTCATCCGGGAAAAACCGGGGCATGAAATGCCCGATGGCGCTGTAAGCTTCTTCCGACGTCTGGCAGGCTTGCAGCATATCCGCCATTTCATTGGCCAGGGTCATGATGCGGTTGCTCTGCTCCACCTGGGCTACCACGGCATGCAGTTTGTCATTGGTGGTTTGGATGGCCTCCTCCCATTGCCGCCGCTCGGTGATGTCGATAAAACTTTCCAGGAGGTAGTTTTTCCCCTTCAACGTCACCTGAACCACGGTTTTGAGAACCCAGCGTTTTTCCCCGTCGGCGCGCAGCAAAATTCTCTCAGAATCATTCAAGTTTTCATGCAAATCGGTGATGGGGCACTGGCCCACTTCGGCGGCACAGATAAACTTATGGCAGACGGAGCCGATGATGTGCTCTTTGGCAACGCCGATCAGCCTCTCGGCCACGGGGTTGGCGTCAACGATGACATGGGTGGCGGGATCAATGATCATGACCCCGGTCTGGACGTTATCCAGGATGGTCTTGAGGCCGCTTTCGCTTTCCCGCAGGCTCTCCTCCATCCGCTGCCGATAAATGGCCATGGCATAAAGATTGGCCAGGCGTTCGCAGACCTCCTGGTCCCGGGGGTCGTAATCGCGGTCGGCATTGGCCAGCGCGATCTGCCCCACCAGTTTGTCTTCAATCATAGCCGGGACCGAGAGAAACCGGTGAATGGGCAGGTGCCCCGGCGGGGTGTCCGCGGACCGGGGATCCTCCTCGGGGTGGTTGGTCAAGAGCGGCTGGCCGTGTTCCAGGACCCAGCCCCAGAGTCCGCCGAATTTGTGGAACTCTGCCGGCTTACCCTCAACCGCGCCGGCGGTCCAGGCCTCCCGGTTCACCGTCGGCACCACCAGGGTCCCGGTCTGGGGGTTGATATGGCCGCAAAACGCCAATTTACTGCCGGTAAGCTTCCTGGCATGTTCATAGACGAGCGAGGCAATTTCTTCCAGGGGCAGCGACCTCAGCAGGGCCCGGGATAAATCGGCGATGGAGGCGTTGACCATGACGTCCCAAGCCAGATCGGCCTCCGTCTGCTTGCGCGCGGTGACGTCGCGGACAAACACGATTTCCCGGATATGATCTCCATGGGAAATCTGGGCCGCGGTGCACTCCACATCGACCAGAGAGCCATCTTTTTTCCGATAGCGAGGACCCGGCGTCAGATTCGGACCTCTGGCACATGCTCCGGCACCTTCCTCCTGGGAGCCCGGGGACTCCGGAGCCCGGAGCTTGTCGATCTCCAGGTTGGCGAGTTCCGAGGGGTCATAGCCCAGCCATTGGGCCATAAACGGATTGGCGTCCAGAATCTTGCGGGTTTCCGGGTCATAGACAAACACCGCCTCGGGTGCGGCGGCAAACATGGCCCGGAACCGCGCCTCGGAGGCCATGATACGATTGCCCCTCTCCTGAATGGACAGGTTGGTGCCGGCAAAGACCAGGGTCAAGACCACCATGAGGAAAGCGGCGACGATGCCCAAGAGGCGGAAGTGAAGCACCTTGTGGAACGGCTCCAGATTCACCAACGTCCAGCCCGGGGTGACGACGTCGGCCAGAGGTCGCCACGTTACCAGATAACGCTGCCCGGCAAATTCCACCTTGTCGTCCCTGGGGGAGAGGGGCTGAGGAAAGATGGGGGTGAAGCGGTCAGTCCCGTATTGGGCCTTGAGGTCGCGGGAGTTGGTGGCCTTCACCGGCCACAGGCTGTTATAGTCCAGGTTGGGGCGGCTCGCCACAAACACAATCCCCTGGGGATCGATGAGGAAGGCAGGGTCAAAGGCCTTTAAGTCTCGCTGAAACCGATTCAGGGTCATCTTCATAACGGCCACGCCGCAGATCTTCCCGGCGAGGTCCCGCACCGGGAAGGAGGCATAAAACCCCCGCTGCTTCGAGGTGACCCCCAGAGCGAAGTAGCGACCGGCTATCCCCTCCATGGCTTCTTGAAAGTAGGGCCGAAAGGCGTAATTTTTCCCCACGAAGCTATCCGGGTCGCCCCGATTGGAGGAGGCCAGGGTGGTGCCGGATTGATCCATCAGGTAGACGACCGCTGCGCCGAAGTGCTTTTGATAGCGATCCAGCACCGAGTTGGCCCGGGCAATGGTCTCCGGTGACCTGGACCACAGGGCCGGGCCGATCCAGGGGGACCCGGACACGGCCTTGACCGCTTCATCGGCTTGCTCCACTTCGAAAGCCAGGCGGTGAACGGCGAGCTTATTGTGGGAGAGGCTCTCGGTCTTCACCTGCTGCCAGCCCAGGCCTCCCAGGAATTGGGTGAGAACCCAGCCGGCGACCAGGATGACCGCCAGGGCCGCGCCCACGCCATACAGGGAGCGGGCCCGGTAGCGGTGGCATTGTTCATAGCCCGCGGGGCACGTCACCTGGAAATAAGCCGCGGTCATGGCGGCGATCCCCAGGGCCAGCACCCCCTGCAGCAGCTGTATCGGCACGCCCGTGAAGCCGGTGAACGTGCCGTAGTTTACCATCGCGGCCCGGGGAACCACCACGGCGGTGGCCAGACCATAGAGCATGAAGCCGACGCCGCCCATTATCAGCCAGGGGCGGCCCCGGGGAGCGGCCCGCCTCCCTTCGGCCCAGAAGGCCCACCCCGTCCACAGGCTCCCCACCAGCCCCAGGGCATACCGGGTGGTGGCGTTTAAGCCGCTCCAGCCCCACAGGACCCCCAGGCAGGAGGCCAGGACCAGGATGCCCAGGACCCAGCGGTCGGGCCCGCGGCCCCGCTGGCGGATCAGGCTGAGGCGGCCGAATTCCGCCAGACAGAGGAAGGACAACGCCAGGAGGGTCCACCGGCAGGCCGCAAACCAGGTCCCGTCCGGCCAGCAGCTGGCCAGCACATCCAGCCACTCGTTGATCCCATAGGTCAGCCCGAAAAGTCCCAGATACCCCCAGGGAAGCCGCTGCTCCGGCTCCTCGGCGAGGATATAGGCCACCACCCCCAGGCCGATAAAGGCCAGGCCGCAAAAGAAAAAGAGGTAATCCATCTGTAATTGCAGCCAGTTATCCATGTAAAAGCCTAAGCCGACAGGTTCGTCAAGATCATTGCCCGGCCGTCTTGCTTGAATGGCCGGCGGTTGCGCCTCATCGAGGCGGTGTCATGGCGCCTATCCTTATAACGTATCATGGGCCATCATCTAGCCGGGGTAAATCAGCATATCTCCTGATATACGGTGTTAAAATTCCTGAATTTGGCCGGGGGAAGTTACCAGATGTCCCAGGATTCCCCCACCTTGACCTAAAAAAATAGCGCTCTCATTTAAGGATATTCCTTAATTATTTAATTTATCAGTCCTGAACCGGGTTAGCGGCACGGCTGCGGTCGTATTAATCTCCGGGATCTGCAGAACGGAGCGGGCTCAAGACCTGAGCTGGGGGATGGACCTTCCGAGGCACGGGAATCGGGGGCATGCAAGCCTCCCGCCGAACCAGCCTGAAAGTTCAGAAGGCCACGCCGGCCTTCCCCTTGCAAGGGGGTGACCCGTGGCCGGTTTATTTTATGTCCGAGGGATATCCTGAGGGGCCGGGTGGCGTTGGGCGTGGGGGCCGTGATCCCTGGGCCGAAATCAGGGAATTACGCCCGCACCTCAGCCGGAAAATTCGAGGCGGCTAAAGGCCCAAGCGCCTTAGCCAAAATATTCACCTTCAGATATATAAGGGGTTACAATCTTAGACGAAATCGGCCGCCGCGCTCAGCGCTGGCGCCAGGCTTCCCACAGGGGCCGGCCTTCCCTATCCCGGAGTTTTAACACACCATCGCCCATCGTCACTTCCGCGGCGATCAGGCGGGTTTTGCCTTTCTCCTCCAGGCAGATGCCCTGGACCCGCACTTCCTGCCCCGGCACCAGGGTGAATTCCTGGCGCTCCAGATACCACACCGGCCCCAGGTGCACCCGCACCTGGCCATGGTCTTTGGTATCCACGATCATGGCCATACCGGGATACATGTTGTCCTGCAAGGTCTCCGTAAACACCCGGCTCACCTTTCCGGTAATGGTCATGGGTTTACATACTCCCGTCGCGGGGCATTGATAAGGTGTATAAGGGCAGGGGCGAAAGCCCTGGCCGCGGCCCTGGCCCATGGCCGCCGGGGGCAGGCCCAGGGCCGTAACCAACAGCACTGCCAGACCGAATCCGAAAAAATGCCATTGTCTCATCATCGTTTCCTCCATATCGCCGCTTCAAAAAGCATATACCATGGACAGCAAGGGGGTAATGTTGGCGGTGGTGTCGGTTCCTTTTCCCAACAGGTCGATGTTTACCCCCAGGGCCAGGGAAAATTTGTCCGTGGCCATATACTCGATACCGGGCAAAACTGAGAGCAGGGCGGTGGGGGCCGTGTTGGCCTTGGGACCGACCAGGCGCCCGCCATCCCAGGTGCTGGTAAGCTCTGCCAAGGCGATCCATTGCTTGGTGAGGGGATACTCCGCCGCCAGGTTCACGGTGACATAATCCCGGGGGTGATTCCGCCTCGAAAGGGGATTGCCTGCTTCATCCACGTCATCCGTACGGTAATCGGTCTGCATAGTGTACCAGAGATTGCCATAGAGGATAAACGGTTTCAGATACTTGGATACATTGAAGCCAGTGGTGAAGGCATAGGTGCCCCCGCCGATGGCGTCGGTTTCCAGGCGGCCGGGATTGAGGTGGCGAAAGTGACCGCTGGGAAAGGTGGGGGAAAAGATGGCGCTGACCGTCGGGACCATTTCGGTTTCCTCCACCAGGCGATACTTGAAGGTCAGGTTGATGTCGCCGATGCCGCCGAAATCCGCGGCCCGCTCCCCTCGCGGCCCGGGTTCCTGGACATTGCTGGCCCAGTTGTGGATATAGGGAATGACCGCGTAGACCTCCAGATTATTCCATAAACCATAGGTAAATTTCCAACTCATGCCAAAGGATTGAAAATCCCCCCCCGCCGAGACCCGCCGCCAGCTGGGGCTGAAGTTGTTGGTGGTAAAGCTGAGCCCAAAGGTAGGCTGGACGGCGAACTTCCCTTTTTCAATCGGGATCGCGGTGTCGGTGAGGATGGGGCCAAAGGTGGCGGGACATTCATCTTTAGGGGGTTCGGGCTGGAAGCCTCCACCCCGTCCTTCGAATTGAATTTCTCCCTCCACCGCCGCAGGGGTGGATATCGATTTTTCTTTCTCCTCAGTCGCCATGGCCGGGCTGATCCACCCGGTGACCAGCCAGGATAAAAAGCATACCGGCAGCAAGAATACCCAGAGGCGCGCAGACTTCATCTCACCTTCTCCTCTCAATCCCCGCAGTTATCTCCCGTATACCCTGCGGTCCCGAAGTTCTCTTTGCAACTTAGTTGCATTAGATGCCTTGCCTTTACCATTCATAAATGCAAATTGCAAACAAAAATTGTCCCGGGGAAAACCTTATTGCCTGTGTCACCTGCCCGAAACCTTTACGTCAGAGGAAAATAAAAAGCCACGAACACTTAGCGCCGATCAGCGCCAAAGCCTTCGTGGCTTAGAATTCAAGGGTGTGATGGTATGCTGGCCCGGGTTCATTCCCGGAGTTTTCCAGACTCTATGGCGAGGGCAAGGTTTTGTCAACATATTTTATGAGCGCCTTCCCGTCATGCACCCCCGGATAAGCCCTGCAGGGCCTGGGCCAGATGATCCAGATAAATATTGACTATCCCGTCCTGATACCCGAGACCCTTGGTAATCCCTTCGATGTGATAAGGTTTTTGTTTCAGCAGCTCCGATTTCCAGCTCTCCGGATTATTCCCCAAAATATCGTTGGCCACATGTTCGCCCGCCACCAATAAGAAGGGCATCAGGACGACGGTGGTCGCCCCGGATGTCTTGACGGCCGCCAGAGCCTCGTCCCGGGTGGGTTTGCCTTCTACGGTCCCCAAGAAGACATTTTCGTGGGGGTACCGGGAGCGCAACAGCCGGTCAAAGGCCAGATAGGCCGCGGTCCCTTCGGGGCTGGGGCTGCCGTGCGCCACCAAAACGACGGCCGTATGCTTCAGGTCCTTAGGGAAGGTTGGGGCCAGGGCCTTCAGGACCCGCTCCTGATCTGCCTGGCTGCTCAGCAAAGGCTTTCCCAGGGCAACATGCAACCCGGGGAACCTCCGGCTTACCTCCACCACCTTCTTTTCCCACTCCTCACCCGGCACGACATGGAGGGACTGGATGACTACCCGGGTGCAGCCGGCGGCTTGTAGTTCTCGTAAGGTGGCGGACAGGTCATTGAGCTTTTGCCCCTTCTCCTGGGCCAGCTTGCCCCGAACTTGGTGAGAAGTGAAGGCCCAGCGGACTTCATAGCCGGGGAAGCGCTCTTTGACCCGGTCTTCGATATGTTTGTATGTGCGAAAGGCGTTGGTGGTGGTGCCAAAAGCCACCAAAACAATCGCGGGCTTGGTCGGCGGCGCCGCGTTCAATGTCCACGGGGCACTTATCACCGCGAAGATAAGCGCACAAACTAACCACCCAAGTCTGCTCGGCTTTGCCATGTCGATCTCCTTGTTTCGGTTATTTGCAAAAAAAAATCCTTAAGTCACCAAGACTTAAGGATTGCACCCAGCTTCTTTATCCTTAATGGAGCTTGCCGCCCGCTAGACCTCGTAGGGGCTCAAGCCGTTATTCGGGCAGGTCTTCTGACTTCCGGATCTTCCTACCGCCTGCGCCTTCCCATCCCGCTTCAGCGGACAGTGGCTTTTCTCTGCAGGTTTCGTCCCCGGTTACAGCGGCGGGACCGTGCCGGTTTTCCACCGGCTTCCCTATTATACCCTATATGGGGTACCCGAATATGTGGCCGCAATATATATGCAATTTATCACGGCTGTCAAGGAAAAATATTCATGCTCGCCGGCTAACCGAGAGG
>JBAVUP010000221.1:0-14668 GCA_049696835.1 Desulfobaccales bacterium | reverse complement strand
GGGCGGCGGGGCCCCGGCACAGCCCGCCAGCAGCAAGGCCGCGCCCAGGGCGGCCGCAAAGAGGCGGCGATACGTGGCGGCCATAGCACCTCCATCCGGGACGGGATGGCGGAGAACAAGAATCATCGATCCTTGCCCGGAGCACTCACTTTTCTTCGGCTTCGATCCGGGGAAACAGGGCCGGCCCCTTGGCCAGGCGGCTGCCGGGCGTCAGACGGCCCCAGGTAAGGACCTGGGGCAGGGGGTGATCCCACAAAGCCAGACCCAGGCCCAGTTGCTCGCTCATCTTTAAGGCGCTCCGGGGCATGACCGGCCGGAGCAGCGCCGCGATCCAACGCAGAGACTCCAGCAGATGGTACAGGACCGTATCCAACCGGCCGGCGGCCTCGGGCTGTTTGGCCAGTTCCCAGGGGGCCGCAGCCACGATATAGCGGTTGAGATGGCCGATAAATTCCCACAGGACGGCCAGGGCTCGGGGAAATTCCATTGCCGTGAACAGGCGAAGGAAGTCCGCGGCCATGGACTGCACTGCGGTGATAACTTCCTGGTCCAGCGGCTCGGGGACGCCCGGGGCCGGCACCACGCCTTGCCGGTATTTGAACGCCATCCCCAGGCTGCGGGCGAAGAGATTGCCCAGATCGTTGGCCAGGTCGGCATTGATCCGGGTGGTCAGGGCCGCCTCGCTGAAATGGGCGTCCAGCCCGAAGACCATCTCCCGGAGGAAGAAGTAGCGGACCTGGTCCACGCCGAAGCGGGCGGTCAGATCCCGGGGCTCCACCACGTTGCCCAGGCTCTTGGACATCTTGCCCTCGGCCATCTGCCAGAAGCCGTGGACGTTGAGATGGCGAAAAACCTCCACCCCCATGGCCTTCAGCATGGTGGGCCAATAGATGGCGTGGGGTTTGAGAATATCCTTGGCGATGAGGTGCTGGGCGGGCCAGAATTTTTTATAAGGTTCCCCTTCAGGGTAGCCCAAACCCGAGAGATAATTGATGAGGGCGTCGAACCAGACGTAGGTGACGTAGCGCTCGTCGAAGGGCAGGGTGATGCCCCAATCCATGCGGCTCTTGGGCCGGGAAAGGCACAGGTCCTCCAGGGGTTCCTTGAGGAAGGCCAGCATCTCGTTCTTGTAGCGTTCCGGCCGGATCCAGTCGGGGTGGGTGTGGATGTAATCGACGAGCCAGTCCTGGTATTTGCCCATACGGAAGAAATAGTTTTCTTCTTTGATGAAAGTGGGGGGCACCTGGTGGTCCGGGCAGAGGCCGTCCACCAGGTCCCGCTCCAGGTAGAAGCACTCGCAGCCGAAGCAATAGAGCCCGCCGTACTCCCCGAAATAGATGTCGCCGGCATCATGCACCCGGCTTAAGATTTCCTGCACTACCTGCACGTGGGCGGGGTCGGTGGTGCGGATGAAGTGATCATAGCTGATATCCAGGTCGTCCCAGGACTGGCGGAAGCGGGCGCTGATCCCGTCAACGAACTCTTTGACCGGCAGGCCCGCGGCCGCGGCGGAATCCAACACCTTGTCGCCGTGCTCGTCGGTGCCGGTCTGGAAGCGGACGTCCTCCCCCAGGAGGCGATGGTAGCGAGCCAGGGCGTCGGCCACCACCGTGGTGTAGGCGTGACCGATGTGGGGTTCGGCATTGACGTAATAGATGGGCGTGGTGATATAGAAAGGCAGGTTTTCTGTTTTCTGTTTTCTGTTTTCTGTCAAGATCTTGGGTTTTCCTTTGCTTTTCGATTTTTATTGTCCGGCGTTTTTATTGGATGACTGCCAGGCCGCCTAAAATCCGAATCAACGAATTAACCAGGGAATATGCTGATGTTTTAACAGAAAACAGAAAACAGAAAACTCTTATTTACTCTTCTCCAATGCCTGAATCCGTCCCAAGGCCTGCTGTAGCAGAGCCCTGTCCTTCTCGGGGTTGCCGGTATTCAGGAAGTGCCGGTAGGCGGCCAGGGCTTCGTATTTGTTGCCCAATTTTTCCAGGGCCTGCCCCTGGCTGAACGAGGCCCGGGCATAGTTGGGATTGAGTTCAATCGCTTTCTCGGCGTCGGCCAGGGCCTGCGCCGACTTCCCCAGGGCCAGCCAGGCCAGGCTGCGGTTGTAGAGAATCTCCGGAGCCTGGGGATGCAGTTTTAAGGCCTGGTTATAATCTTGGAGGGCCTTCTGGGGTTGGTTCAGGTCCAGGTAGGTGTTGCCCCGGTTGTAGGAGATCTGCCAGTCCTTGGGGGCGTACGTCAAGGCCTTGGTGTAGTCCGCCAGGGCTTTGTCGGGGATCCCCTGCCGGCTGTAGGCCAGGCCCCGGTTGTAGTAGGCCTCGGGGGATTTCGGGGCCAGTTCCAGGGCCTTATCGAAATCGTCCACCGCGTCAACCCACTGGTCCAGCTGCATCTGGGCGATGCCCCGGTTGATGTAAGCCTCCACCATCTCCGGGTCAACCTTGAGGGCCGCGGTAAATTTCTCCACGGCCTGGGTGGGGTGGCCCTGGCTCAGAGCCGCCACGCCCTGCTCAAAGGGCTCCAGGGCCGCGGGATTTTCCTGGCTGCTCGCCGCCGGCCCCAGCCACAGGGCGGCGATCATGATGGTCAAGAAGGTGATTCGTCCGCTGGTGCGTAATGCCATGTAACGCCTCATTTCTCAATCTCAACAGATAGGTACCTATCTATTGGCATCGAACCTCATTTTCGGATCAGCGGCGCCCTCCTTGGCAGCCATCTTTTCCAAGAACTCTTTGACCTCTTGCAGGGCTTCCCGGGTGGCTTCCCGGGCGGCGACGAAATCGTACATCAGGTTATTTTCATCAGCTTCGATGTACTCACTGTGCTTGATCATCATTTCCGCGCCCTGGAACAGCCGCCCTACATAAAACATGAAATAATGCAGATCGTCGGCCATGGTTTTCCTTTGCGGGCTTTGGGGGCGGGTGTGCAACCCGCCCCCAAAGAAGTCATTTGCTCTTTTCCAGTAAACCCTGCCTCAACGCCTCGTCCACAAAGTCCTCGTGGCTGCACGCCGGGTTGATGCCCGGGCAGGCGGTCTTGGCGTGCTCCAGTTCGTCCGGGTCCACCAGCAGGGCCGGCAGAAAGGGCCACTGGCGGCAGATGAAGGGCTTCACCGGGTGTACCCGGCAGAGGTTGCCCTCCAGGAGAAAGACACAAGAGCCGCTGTCGGCCACGGTGAGGCGGGGCCCCAGGGCCGAGGCCTCCACATAGCGGCGGCAGAACTCGTCCACGGGCAGCGACAGCAGGGCGGCCATCTCCTCCACTTCCCGGGGCTGGACATGAATGCCCCCCCGGCCGGCGCAGCAATCGCCGCATTGTTGGCACTGGAATACGGGTATCTTCGTTTCGACTTGCATGAAAAATTTTCTTATACCAATGCACTTCAGGAAGGCGGGCCCGGAGGCCCGCCCCACCGTCGAAAGATTTTATTTCGGTAGGGCGGCCGTCCCCGGCCGCCTGCAAGTCCCGAACCGATGACGTGGTGGGCGGTGGCCACCCTACACTGAACTGAGCCTCTAAAACCTCCCATAAACCCTGTTTCCCGGTTGGTCCGGCTACAGGTTTTTCAGGGGCGGCTGGCCGGTGGATTCCAGGACACAGCGCCACAGGGGTGAGTCCAGCTCCACCTCTTTGCGTTTGCCCACCGCCGCCTGGATGGGAATGTGGACATAGTGGCTGTGCCAGCGGCTCACCAACATGGCGGTCTTGCCCGCCATGCCGGCGTGGACGGCGTTTTGCCCGAGAAAGCCGCAGTAAATGCGGTCATTGTAGTTGGCGGGCCTGCTGCGGATGAGGTAGCTGGGGTCGATATACTTCAGATTGATCTCGATATCTTTTTGTTTGAAGTATGCCTTAATCTGATCCTGCAGGAAATGGCCGATATTGCCGGACTTGAGGTTGCCCGAGGGATCGCGTTCCCGATTGTCCTCGGTGAAATAGCGCTCGCCGGTGCCCTCGGCCACCACGATGAGGGCATGTCGCCGCAGTTTCAGACGGTATTCCAGGTCGGCCAGCAGACCGCATGCGCCGTCCAGATCGAAATCCGCCTCGGGGATCAGGACGTAATTGACCTCCCGCAAGGCCAGGGTGGCGGTGGCGGCGATGAACCCGGAATAGCGGCCCATGAGTTTTACCAGGCCGATGCCGTTGGGCGAGCCGACGGCCTCGGTATGGGCCGCATGGATGGCTTCGGTGGCTACTTCCACCGCGGTGTCGAACCCGAAAGAGCGGCTCACCAGGGGGATGTCATTGTCGATGGTTTTGGGGATGACAATGACGCTGATGCGCAACTCCCGGCGGGCAATTTCCCGGCAGATCTCCCTGGCCGCCCGCAGCGTGCCGTCGCCACCGATGAGGAACAGGATACGGATGTTGATGCGGTCCAGGGCATCCACGATCTCGCCGGTGTCCTGGGGTCCCCGGGAGGTGGACAGCACCGTGCCTCCGAAGGTATGGATGTTGGCCACCATGTCGGGGCTGAGATCCACCAGATCATGGCCGTATTTGGGGATAAACCCTTGAAAACCGTAGCGTACTCCGTAAATATGGCGCACCCCGTAAAGGTAATAGATCTCCAGGACAATGGCCCGGATAACGTCGTTGGTGCCGGGACAGAGGCCGCCGCAGGTGACGATGGCGCAATGCACCTTGGAAGGGTCGAAGTAGATATGGGACCGGGGGCCGGCCATTTCCAGGGCGAGGGGCTTTTCTCCCGGGGCCAGGCTCTCCAGGTATTCCGGGGAATCATGGACCAGGACCCGGGTCGTGTCTGAGACAAAGCTTTTTTCCATGACCCGGCCGTGCCGGTCCACCAGGGGATATTTTCGGAAGGGTGATTCCACCTTGGGCGGACCCAAGGTGGGAATCTCGGTGTTGAACGAGTCAAAGTTCATCGTGGCTTGTTTTTCAGGGGACTTTTGCGCCATCACGGTCCTTCTCGGTCATGCCGGCGTTCGGCAGAGGTTCGATCGGTCCCAGCCATATCGCCTCGGGGCTCTAAAGCCTGCGGGATGCGGGATTTTATCTTAAGCCTTTCCCGCTGGCGAACACAAGGGACAAATTTTCACCAGGTTTCGGTCATGGCCTCGATTTCATCTTTCAGTTCCCGGGCCATCAACTTTTTGATGGCCTCCTTGGGGGCGAGATTTTCATAGAGAATCTTATACAAAGCCGCCACCAGGGGCATCTCCACACCCAGGCGCTCCGCCAAGAGGTGGACGGCCCGGGAGGTCTTGACCCCCTCGGCCACCATGGCCATACCCGCCAGGATCTCGTCCAGGGACATACCCTGGCCCAACTTTAATCCCACCTGGAAGTTGCGGCTCTGACTGCCGGTACAGGTAAGAATCAGGTCGCCCAGGCCCGCCAGGCCGGTGAGGGTCATGGGATTGGCCCCCAGCCGCGCCCCCAGCCGCACCATTTCCGCCAGGCCACGGGTGATGAGGGCCGCCCGGGGGTTGTCTCCCAGGCCCATGCCCGAAAGAATCCCGGTGCCGATGGCAAAGATATTCTTTAAGGCCCCCCCCAACTCCACGCCGGTGACGTCGTGAGAGGTGTACACCCGGAAATAAGGGACCGAGAAGAGCCGCTGGAGGCAGTGGGCGATTTCCCGGTGCCGGGAGGCGATGGTCACCGCGGTGGGCTGCTTTTGGGCCACTTCCCGGGCGAAACTGGGGCCGGAGAGTACGGCATAAGACGTCTGGGCCCCCAATTCCTCCCGCACCACCCCTTCCATGGTGAGGAGCGAGTCGATCTCCATGCCCTTGGTGGCGCTGAGCAGCGCCGCGCCGCGGGGCCAATGCGGCCGCACCTCCCGCAGGGTCTGGCGGAACACGTGGGACGGAATGGCCATCAGGACCAGCCCGGCCTCGTTCAGGGCCTCCGGGAATTCCCGGGTGCATCTGATCCGGGAGGAGAGTCGGAGGCCGGGGAGAAAGGTGTGGTTGATCCGGTCCCGGGAAAGATCCTCATAGACCTGCGACTCCCGAACCCACAGGCGGACGTCCAGGCCTTTTTCGCCCAGGAGCTGGGCCAGGGTGGTGCCCCAACTACCGGCCCCGATCACCGCCACGGCTTTGATCTCAGGTGAGTCCAAGATCCGCCTCGGGCTCGGGCTCGCCGTCATCACTTCTTTCCGCCACCTTGGCCAGGCTCACCACCCGTTCTTCCCTCTCCAGGTCCATAAGTTTGACTCCCTGGGTGACCCGGCCGATCAAAGAGATCCCCCTGGCCATCATGCGCAAAATCTTGCCGCCATCGGTGACCAGCATGACTTCGTCGTCTTCATTCACCTGGATGATGGCCATGATGGGACCGTTACGGTTGGTAATATTCAGGCCCCGGACCCCCTGGCCCTTCCGGTGTTGCTGGGGGTATTTCTTCGGATCGGTGCGTTTGCCGAAGCCTCGTTCCGTCACCGTGAGGATGGTGCCGGCGGGATGTATGACTTCCATGCCCACCACCCGGTCCTCCGGGGGCACTTCCATGCCCTTGACGCCCCGGGCGGTCCGGCCCATATCCCGGACTTCTCCGGTGGGGAAGCGGATGATCTTGCCTAACCGGGTGCCCAGGAGGATGCTCTGGTCCGGCTCGCTCAGGGCCGCGCCCACCAGTTCGTCTTCGGGGTCCAGGCTCAGGGCGATGATTCCGCCGCTACGGGGCCGCTGAAAGTTCATCAGGTCGGTTTTCTTGACCACGCCCCGCTGGGTGGCCATCACCAGCGAGGGACCCGGGGTGAATTCCCGCACCGGCAGGATGGTGGCTAATTTTTCGTTCTCTCCCAACTGCAGCAGGTTGACGATGGCCTTGCCCTGGGCCGTCGGCGACCCGATGGGAATTTCGTGGACCTTCAGCCAGAACACCCGGCCCTTATTGGTGAACACCAGGAAACAGCTGTGGGTGGAGGCGATATAGAGCTGGGAGACGAAATCGTTTTCCCGGGTGATCATGCCCATACGGCCCTTGCCGCCCCGCCGCTGGCTGCGGTAGATGGTCAGGGGGGTGCGCTTGATGTAACCCCGGTGGCTGATGGTCACCACCATGTCCTCGTCGGCGATGAGGTCTTCGGCGGTGAAATCCTGGGCCTGGGGCACGATCTCGGTGCGCCGGCCGTCGCCGTAGCGTTCCTTGAGCTCCGTCAGCTCCTGGGCGATGAGGGCCTTGACCTCGGCTTCTTCCGCCAGGATCTGCCGGAAGCGCCGGATGGCGGCCTGGACCTCTTCGGCCTCCTGGATGATCTTCTGGCGTTCCAGGCCGGTGAGGCGCTGCAGCCGCATATCCAGGATGGCCTGGGCCTGGATCTCGGAGAGGGCGTAACGGCTCCGGCTTTCTTCCAGGGTGGCGCCGGGGGCAGCCGCCAGGATAAACATCCCGGCCATCAACTGGGTTTTGGCCTCCGGAGGGGTGGCCGCGGCCCGGATCATGGCGATGACCTGGTCCAGCCAGTCCAGGGCGATGAGCAGACCGTCCAGGACGTGGGCCCGGGCCTCCGCCTGCTTCAACTCATAACGGGTGCGCCGGAGAATCACCTCCCGGCGGTGCTCCAGGAAATGGTGCAGCAGGTCCTTGAGGCTGAGGAGCTCCGGCCGGTTGTGGACGATGGCCACCAGGTTGATGCCGAAGGTGACCTGCATCTGGGTGTTGAGATACAACTGGTTCAAGATGGTTTGGGACGGCTCATCCTTCTTGAGCAGGATCGACACCCGGAGGCCTTCCCGGTCCGATTCATCTCGGAACTCGGCAATGCCTTCGATCTTTTTTTCTTTCACCAGTTCGGCGATGCGCTCAATCAGCCGGGCCTTGTTCACCTGGTAGGGCAACTCCCGGATGATGAGGCTCTCCCGGCCGCCCTTGCGTTCGACGGTCACCTTGGCCCGGAGGCGGATAAGCCCCCGGCCGGTGCGGTAGGCCTCAGCGATGCCCTCGGCCCCGTAGATGAAGCCGCCGGTGGGGAAATCCGGCCCCGGGATCAAGGCCATCAGTCCTTCCAGGGTGATGTCCGGGTTCTTCAGGGTGGCTAAGAGGGCGTCGCAGACCTCGTCCAGGCTGTGGGGCGGGATGTTGGTGGCCATGCCCACCGCAATGCCCGAGGAGCCGTTGACCAGGAGGTTGGGGAGCCGGGTGGGCATCACCAGGGGCTCTTTGAGGGAGCCGTCGTAGTTGCCCACGAAGTCCACCGTGTCTTTGTCCAGGTCCAGGAGAAGCTCATGGGCCAGCCGGGTGAGCCGCACCTCGGTGTACCGCATGGCCGCGGGGGCGTCGCCGTCGATGGAGCCGAAGTTGCCCTGGCCGTCCACCAGGGGATAGCGCAGGGAGAAGTCCTGGGCCATGCGCACGATGGCGTCATAGACCGCGGTGTCGCCGTGGGGATGGTATTTACCGATGACATCCCCGACGATGCGGGCGCTCTTGCGGTAGGGCCGGTTCCAGTAGTTGCCGCCCTCGTCCATGGCGAACAGGATGCGGCGATGCACGGGTTTGAGCCCGTCCCGCACGTCCGGCAGGGCCCGCCCGATGATGACCGAGAGGGCATACTCCAGGTAGGACTTGCGGATTTCATCCTCAATGTTGATCGGTACAGCGCGTGTTTCAATCATAGTGAATAGACTCGGTTGTTTATTTGAAGGGTCCAGGGTTGATCACCTTCAATCTTCAAAATAAGGGAGCTGGGTTAATCTCTCGTTGGCACGCTCTTGTTTGAGAGCGAGAGAACTTCTTAATTATCTTTTATTTAAGATCGCTTTCTTTCAAATCAGCCGTCTTGCACAGATGGTTCAGCAATCCCAGCTTTAGGGGGTCATTGCCATGGATCGGCACTGATAGACGAACCACCTTGCCCGGTTTACCATAAATGCAATGGCTGCCGCTAGTCCTTAATAAATTCCAGCCATGGCGCTCGAGGATTTTGGCGAACGCCTTGCCGGACATTGATTTCATATGGCAATTTCCATTACTCTCCCGTGGGGGGCTTTCGGTTGTTCCACATCCACGGAAAGACAACCTTCCACCGCCTCGTACAGGTTCTTCAAAAGTTCTTCAAATGTTTCTCCCTGGGTTGCGCACCCAGGGATAGCGGGCACCTCGGCCCAATATCCTCCTTCTTCCGCCTCATGGACCACGACTTTAATCTTCATGATTTTTCCTTTGATAATGCCATCTTAACTTTAACTCGTTCCCAAGTTGCACTTGGGAACGACAATGATTTGCCAAGCTGAGCTTGGCCGATTAAAGCGTTCCCAAGCATAGCTTGGGAACGAGGGGAAAAAAGAGCCGCGTCGGCCTTTTTATGCGGCATAGATGACCTGCCTGCTATTAAGAATTTCACGTCGGCGGAAAGGATTCCTCAGACCGGATTTCTCCACCAGGTCGACCTCGCGCCCCAAAATTCCCTGCAATTCTTCGATCATGTCAACCCAGTCAAAAAGACTCCAGGGAATGTCCGGCTCGAAACTGATCAACACATCAACGTCGCTTTTGGGGGAGAAATCCTCCCGTAGGGCCGACCCGAAAATGGAAAACTCCTCAATCTTCCACTTTTTGCAGAAGTCTTCGATCTTGTCTTTCGGGATATTAATCTTATGTTGAGCCATAGGAATATTTCACGGATTTATCGTCGTCTGATAGACAAACTTGCCCTTTTCCACCTTGATGATCACCACGCCTTTCATGGGGTTGTGGTCCGGGCCCATGGTGATGGCCCCGGTGACCCCGGGAAAATCTTTTAAGCCGGCCAGGGCCGGGGCGACCCGGGAGCCGTCGGTCACGCCCGCCCTGGCGAAGGCGCCCATGAGCATGGCATAACTGTCGCCTCCCAGGGCGGCGAAGGCATCCAGGGGCTTGTGATAGGTGCCTTTATAGGCTTGCAGGAATTTCCGGGCCACCGGCGACGTGGTGCCCTCCCGATGAAAGTGCGCGGTGAAATACATGCCGTCCACCGCCGGGCCGCCGATGCTGATCAACTCCGGCACCTGGGCGCCGTCCGCGGTAAAGAGGGGGGTTTTCAGGCCCAGGTCCTGGAGCTGCTTGGCCAACAGCGCATCTTCGGCGTAATAATTGGGCGCATAAATGAGATCAGGATTGGCCCCCTTCATGGCGGAGATCTGGGCGGTGAAGTCCTGATCGCCGGTTTGAATATAACTGATGGACACGATCCGGCCGCCCCGGCGTTTAAATTCGTCCATGAAAAACTTGGCCAGACTGACACAGTAGTCTTGGGCCTGGTCGATGAAGACCGCCACCTTGCGGGCCCGCAAATTCTCCCAGGCGAACCGGGCCGCCACCCGGCCCTGGAGGCTGTCCACAAAACAGGCCCGAAAGGCGAACCGGCGATTCTGGGTCACCAGGGGGTTGGTGGCGGTGGGGGAGATATTGGGGATGCCGGCCCGTTCGGCAATGGGCACCCCCGCCAGGGTGTCGCTGCTGATCACCTCCCCGATGATGGCCGCCACTTTGTCGCTCTCGATGAGGCGGCTCACGGCGTTGGCGGCTTCGATGCGATCGCTCCGGGTGTCCACCAGGACCAGCTGTACGGGCTGGCCCAGGACCTGGGGCTGGAGCTGATGCGCCACCTGCACCCCTTCCCACACCATCTGGCCCATGGCCGCGGCCGGGCCGGTCATGGGAAGATATAAGCCGATCTTGACGGCCGCCGCCGGGGCCGACAGCATCAGCACCAGGGCGACCATAAGGAACATCTGCTTGATGATCCGAACTCCTTTCATAAGATCAGGGGCGAAAAGGCGAAAAGGGAAAGGGGCGAAAAGGGCAAAGCAAAAAACCTTGTCGCCTTGTGCTCCCGTCCCTCGAAAGTTTTTCCAGGCTTGTCCCCCACCCTTAACAGCACTATAATACCAGAAAAAACTGGCGTCGGGAAGGAATTCCGGTCCCGATGACGAGGTATGCCCATGGAATTGACACAGGTAAGACTCACTATTCCCGAAGGGGCCAATCTCATTTTGGGGCAGAGCCATTTTATCAAGACCGTGGAAGACCTCTATGAAATCCTGGTGGGCGCGGCTCCCGGCATCAAGTTCGGCCTGGCTTTTTCCGAGGCCTCCGGGGACTGCCTGATCCGGGTGGAGGGCAACGACCCGGATCTCAAAGCCGCAGCCACGGAGAATGCGAGCCTGATCGCGGCGGGCCACACCTTCAACATCCTCATGAAAGAAGCCTTTCCCATCAACGTGCTCACCGCCGTCAAACTCTGCCCCGAGGTCTGCCATATCTTCTGCGCCACCGCCAACCCCGTGGAAGTCGTGCTGGCCGAAACCGCACAGGGGCGGGGCATCCTGGGGGTGGTGGACGGCTTCCCCCCCAAGGGGGTGGAAGACGACGCCGGCCGCGCCTGGCGCCACGATATCTTGAGAAAGTTCGGTTATAAGAGTGATCTTAGGGGGAAGGGGTAAGGACTCGCTCCCCTCAACCCACCTCCCAACTCCATAAGGAGTCCTTATGCAGCTATTCTTCGAGCCTCGCGCGGTGGTTCTCATCGGTACTTCCCGCCAGACCGGTCCCGGCGCGTACAACAATCTGGAGATGCTCCTCAGGTACGGTTATCCGGGGCGCATCTATCTGGTGCATCCCAAGGTCGCGGAAATCCTGGGCTATCAGACTTATCCCCGAGTGGCCGACCTGCCGGAAGTTCCCGACGTGGCGGTCATCTCCCTGGGGCGGGACCGGATGGTGCCCGCGGTCCGGGAGTGTGTGCAGCACGGCGTGAAAAGGCTGGTGGTGATCAGCCAGGGTTTTGCCGACGCCGACGATCATGGCAAGGAATTGCAGGCGGAAGTGGTGAGCCTCGCCCGGGACCACGGCGCCCGGGTCGTGGGGCCCAACACCATGGGCATCCTCAACCCCTTTTACGGCTTCACCACGGCCTTTATCGACGTCCCCCGGGACCCGGACCCCGTGCCCCTTACGGTGGTGGCCCAGTCCGGCGCTTTCCAGGTGGGGCCGGTGTCCTTCACCGGCCGGATGGGCAAGGCCTTCGATATCGGCAACGCCGCCGACGTGGACGTGGTGGATGTCCTGGAATACCTGGAACACGATCCCCAGACCCGCATCATTGTTCTGCACCTGGAGGGCATCAAGCGAGGACGGCGGTTTCTGAACACCGCGGCCCGCATCGGCCGGACCAAGCCCATCATCATCCTGAAAACCGGACGCAGCGCCGCCGGGGCCAAAGCCGCCATAGCCCACACCGGCGCCCTGGTGGGGGAAGACGCCATTGTCGATCTGGCCCTGGCCCAGGCCGGCGTCATCCGGGTCCGCAACCTGGTGGAGATGCTGGCCGTGTGCCGGGCCTTTCTCCATTACCGCCCTATGCAGGGCCCTCGTCTGGGGGTAGTGACCGCCACCGGCGCCTTCGGGATCATCGCCGCGGACTGCTGCGAGGACTACGGCCTGGAACTGGCCCCCTTCCCGGAACACCTCCGGGAAATGGAAGAAGAGCGCGTCGCCTGGCACAAGCTCCACAACCCCGTGGACCTCTGGCCCCTGGGCATGGTCACGGGCTCGTTTGCCGGCGTGTTTCAGCGCTCCCTAACGGGTCTGCTCGAAGACGACCAGGTGGACGGCGCGCTGGGGATGGCCCCGGCCTTCATCTCGCCGTGTCATGCGGACCTGGATATCCCCGCGGCCGTGCGGGAGATCCAGCAACATAATCCCCAGCATAAGCCTCTGGCCATTTTATTCTATGGCGATGAGGCGGCGATGCAGGCCCAGGCGCGGGAGCTGGCCCTGGACCCCGACGTCGCCTGCTTTGACACTACGGATGAGGCCGTCATGGGCCTGGCGGCCACCTGGCGTTATCAGCAATTCTTACAGCGCCCCCCATCTTCCTTGGATTTTAGCGTGCCGGCACCTGCGGCTGCCCGCCCCGTCCTCCTGCCCCCGGAGGAGGTGCTGGTGGGGGAGGCGGCCCTGGAGATCCTGAGGGCTTATGACTTCCCCCTGGTCCCCGGGGTCCTGACCACCGATGAGGCCGGCGCCGCGGCCGCCGCCAGGGACGTGGGCTACCCCGTGGTGCTGAAGATCATCTCGCCGGCCTGGCTCCACAAATCCGACTGGGGGGGAGTGCGCCTCAACGTGGCCACGGAAGCTGAACTGCAGGAAGCCTACCGGGACCTGGTGGGCCGGTTTCGCCACCGCACCCCCGACGGCGCGCTCGACGGTATCCTGGTGCAAAAACAGGTCAACGGTACAGAACTGCTCTTCGGCCTCAAACGGGACCCCCAGTTCGGGCCGGTGCTGGTGGCCGGAGCCGGCGGCATTTACACGGAAGTCCTCAAAGACGTGGCCCGGGCCCTGGCGCCGGTGAACCCCGACCAGGCCGCCCAGATGCTCCAATCTCTGAAAATTTTTCCCATCCTGAAGGGGGCCCGGGGTCAAACGGGCGTCCACCTGCCGGCCCTGGCGGATACCCTGGTTAAACTCTCCCAGGTAGCCATAGACTACCCGGAAATCCAGGAACTGGACCTCAACCCCGTCATGGCCACCCGCCAGACCTGCTGGGGCGTGGACTGCCGAATAGTGCTGGGGTAGTGAGAGCAGTAAGCAGTGAGCCGCAAGCAGTGAGCAGGTTAATCCCCTATCCAAAAAAGAGAAAAATTGCAGGGCGGGCGCTGCTCACTTAAGTAGTTAATATTAAAAACTTTTGGGAGGCATTTTGGTGCTCGGTGCCATCCTACTTAATATGCAGGCCAAGAAACCGAAAACTGAAAACCGCAAACCGCAAACCGCATTCAAAGCGGCCGTGTTGGCGGCAGGGTTGGGGACGCGGCTCAAGCCGCTCACGGACATCTGTCCCAAGCCGTTGTTGCCGGTGTTGAACCGGCCTCTCTTAGGGGTATTGCTGGCCCAGTTGGAGGCGGCGGGCTGCTCTCAGGTGGCGGTGAACACCCATCATCTGGCGGGTCAGGTGCATGACTTCCTGCAAGCCGAGCCCTGGGGTTTCCTGCTCAGTGTGAGTCAGGAGCCGGAGATTTTGGGGACGGGCGGGGGTTTGCGGCAGTTAGGAAAGATCCTGCGGCAGGGGCCGTTTCTGGCCATGAACGGCGATATCCTGACGGACCTGGACCTGGCCGAAATTTATGGGCATCACCAGGCGGGGGCCGTCAGCACCCTGGTGCTGCATGACTTTCCGCCCTATAACCACGTCTGGGTGGCGGACGGCGCGGTGGTGAGCATCGGCGCCCCGCCGCCCGGGGGTGCCGGAGCGCCGCTGGCCTATACCGGGGTCCAGGTGGTGGACCGGGCGATCATGCGATATTTGCCGCCCCCGGGGCAACCCTACAATCTGGTGCAGGCCTGGCGGGAGGCCCTGGCCGCGGGGGAGCGGCTGGCTAGGCTCACGGTGTCGGGCCATTTCTGGCAGGACGTGGGCACGCCGGAGGGTTATCTGGCGGCGCACCGGCGGCTGCTGGCCGGCGCCGCCCCGCGCCTGGCCCGCTATTTTCCGGATTTGACCGACCCCCTGATCGGGGCTGGCGCCAGGATCGGCCAGGGGGTGCAATGGCGGGGCGGAGTCTGCCTGGGCGCGGGGGTGGAGGTAGGGGCGGGGGCCGCTTTGAAAAATACCGTGGTCTGGGACGGGGCAATGATTGGAGCGGGAGTGGAGTTGGAGGACTGCATCGTGGCCTCCCGGGTGCAGGTAAAAGATTCCGCC
>JBAVUP010000220.1:0-1677 GCA_049696835.1 Desulfobaccales bacterium | reverse complement strand
AGATGCGGTCGTAACCCGAGGCCGGCAAAGTGCCCACAAATTCGTGGCCCACTTTCTTGGCCCAGAGGGGGATATCTTCCTTGGTGCCCGGATCGCTGGAGAGGATTTCCAGGACCTCCCCCACCTTCACGCCGGCGATGGCCTTCTTGGCTTCCATCAGCGGTCCCGGGCAGGCGCTGCCCCGGCAATCCACCATCGCGGCGGGTTTTATCGTAGTAAGATCTGCAGTTGCCATGGTAAATCTCCTTTGTTGGTTAAGATCGGTTTAGTGAGAAGCAAATTTCATGCCGAGCCCGTAGAAAAAACCTCGCAATATTAATCATGTAATTTTAGTATGTTATACATCTACATATTTGATGTTAACATGAAATTATTAACATACGTTAATTAAAAAGGGGAATTTAACGAAAAAAGCGGCAGATGGACCAGGCGTCGGGTCTGCCTGAGCCTGACTGGCGGCAAGCGAAGGCGCGGCAGCTTCTTCAACCTGCTGGCGTTCGGCGATATCGGTCCTGGCGATACGGCGCCGCTCCCGGCCCTCGGCATCCCGCCGACAGATGAGTCTCATATCAAGACCTCATTAATACCGGCCGATACCTTGCAACCCTTGCTCCCAGGTCTTAAGTTTTCATTTAAGCTCCCCGCGGATTTTTCAGGTGCGGCAAGCTCCTCTCAGCGATCCTGATAATCCCACAGGCGATCAGATGCATCCGTGCAGCGTTTGATTTTTCCAAAATGTCAAGACCCTTGAGCGGTTGGGGGATAAATGAAGAGAAAGAAATATTTCGTTTTGGTCGGCTTGTTATCCCTAGGTGCCGTAACTCTCCTCGGAGGTTGCAGCACGATACTCTTGTTCAACCCCAAAGGACCGATCGGCGAGTCGGAGCGGTTCGTCATCATTGCGGCCATCGCGCTCATGGCGATCGTCGTCATTCCCGTCTTCATCATGGCTTTCTGGTTTCCCCGAAAGTACAGAGCCTCCAATACCGCCTCGACTTATATGCCGAAATGGAGTTATTCCGCTAAAATCGATTTGGTCATGTGGGCGGTTCCCTTTGCCATTGTCACGGTTCTGGCGATTCTGGCCTGGACCAGGACCCATGCCCTGGATCCCTATAAGCCCATCGCTTCGGCCGATAAGCCCATCAACATCGAAGCCGTATCCCTGGATTGGAAATGGCTCTTCATCTACCCGGATCAAAATATCGCCACCGTCAATCAAATCACTTTCCCCGTCAATGTTCCGGTCAGCTTCAAACTCACCTCGGACACCGTCATGACTTCCTTCTTCATCCCGCAGCTGGGCAGCCAGATTTACGCCATGGGAGGCATGCAAACCCGATTGCACCTCCTGGCTGATAAACCAGGCACTTATGCCGGTCAAAATAACCAAATCAGCGGTCGCGGTTACGCTGACATGCATTTTAAGGCGCAGGCGGTTTCCCGTGAAGAGTTTCAGGCCTGGGTGCAACAGGTCAGACAATCTCCGGAAAAACTTGATCTTAACCGGTATGAGCAGCTCGCCAAGCCGGGCGTCGGTTACCACCCCGTGACCTACTACTCTGCAGTCGAACCCGAGCTGTTCTTGTATATCCTGCGCAAATATGATCCCACTTGGGGCAAAAATCCCGGTCCTATGAGGATGGGATCCGTTTCACCACACGCCAGAACCGACGT
>JBAVUP010000219.1:0-5115 GCA_049696835.1 Desulfobaccales bacterium | reverse complement strand
GGGCCGAAGTGACCGTGCCCCAGGGCAGCCGCTTCGATTTCGCCCTGGAGGTGGCCGGCGGCCTCCTCTTCCTGGAAGTCAAAAGCATTACCTGGGTGGAGGACGGGGTGGCCCTCTTCCCCGATGGCGTGACCAGCCGGGGGCGCCGCCACCTGGAACACCTGACGGACCTGGTCCGCCAGGGGCACCAGGCCTGGAACGTTTTTGTGGTGCAGCGTCATGACGCCCGTCTCATGCGCCCCGCCGCCGCCGTCGATCCGGCCTACGCCCGGGAACTGGCCGCCGCCGCCTCCCGGGGCGTGAATATTCTGGTTATCCAAGAAAAAGTCAAACCCCCGGAAATTACCCTTGCGTCTCTCCTGCCCTTTGATTTAACATAATTTGCTGAACCCCAACCTTAACCAATCCTCATAACATATTAATCGAGTTAATCTATGAACGCCGCGCTCAATAACAATATCCGTATCTTTACGGGCAATTCCGCCCCCGAACTGGCCCAGAAAATCTGCGACCACCTCGCCCTGCCCCTGGGGCAGGCCATGGTCAGCACCTTCAGCGACGGGGAGATCAGGGTCGAGATCGCCGATGACGTCCGGGGCCGGGACGTCTTCCTGATCCAGTCCACCTGTCCGCCCACCAACCACAACCTCATGGAGCTCCTCATCATGATCGACGCGGTGAAACGGGCCTCGGCGCGGCGGATCACCGCGGTCATCCCCTATTTCGGCTATGCCCGCCAGGATCGCAAAGTGGCCCCCCGGGTGCCCATCACCGCCAAGCTGGTGGCTGACCTTTTGTCCACCGCCGGCGCCCAGCGCATTCTCACCATGGACCTGCACGTGGGCCAGATCCAGGGCTTTTTCAATATTCCTGTGGACAACCTCTATGCTTCCCCCATCATGATCCCTTATATCCGGGAAAATTTTAAGGACGATCTGGCCATCGTCTCCCCGGATGCCGGCGGGGTGGCCCGGGCCCGGGCCTATGCCAAGCGCCTGGAAGCCACCCTGGGCCTGATCGACAAACGCCGGGATGCCCCGGGCAAGGCCAAGGCCATGCATCTCATCGGCGAGGTCATGGGCAAAGACGTGGTCATCCTGGATGATATCATCGACACCGGCGGCACCTTGAGCGAGGCGGCCGGGGCCATCCTCCAGCACGGCGCCCGCAACGTCAACGCCTGCTGCACCCATGCCGTACTTTCCGGGCCGGCGGTGGAGCGGGTCATGAACTCCCCTATGAACCGCCTGGTGGTCACCGATACCATTCCCCTATCCGAGGCGGCCAGGAAATGCCCCAAGATCGTGCAACTGCCCGTGGCGCCCCTCCTGGCCCAGGCCATCGTGCGCACCCACCAGGAAGACTCCATCAGCTCTCTGTTCGAAATTCAGTTCTGATATTTTTCGATGAACCCCCTTACAGGGGGATGGGTGGGGAGTTTGTGGGGAGGGCGGGGGACTCGCGTCCCCCGGTCCTCCCCTCAAAATTTTCGGTTCCCTACATCACCACAATCGCCTCCAGCCCCTCCTGCCAGCCGTCCCACAGGTAGGCGTCCAGGCGCCCCTGGGCGATGACCCGGAAGGCGTATTGCGCCTGCGCGGTATAGAAGTCGCACAGCGGCGCCGGCGCGTCCAGCCGCCCGTTGATGGCGTAAACCTCCGCCGGGCAGGGGGCGCCGCAGAAATGCCGCACCGCGCAGCGGTTGCAGGGCGCGAAGCCCTCCGCCACCCGGGTGGTCACCTCTTTGAAGGGCCGGGTTTTAAGCAGCTCCGGCACCGACATCTCCCAGAGGTTGCCGCCGTGGAACTCCGGCAGGCCCAGGAATTCGCTGCACGGGGCCACTTCGCCCTTGGCGCCCACCGCAAAAAAGCAGCGCCCGCCGCCGCAGGGGCTGATGTCGCACATCAGCCGCCGGGCCCCCGGGGCCACCAGCCCCAGCAGCAGGTTGGCGAAATTGCCGATGACCATTTTCCGCCCGGTCTCCTGGGCCAGGGCGTAGGTCCGGTCCAGGGCCGCAAAGAAGTAGTGGGCCAGCTCCGCCTGATCCGGCATCAGATTCCGGCCGCCTAACTGCGTTCCCCTGACCGGGTTGAGCAGGGCGTTGGCCACCCCCCGGGCGTGGAGAAACTCCACCATCTCCGGCAGGGACCGGACGTTGGCTTTGGTCACCGTGGCGATGACGTTGAGGCCGGGGTAACCGGCCAGCTCCTCCAGCACCTTCACCGTCTCGGCGAAGACGCCGGCGCCGCCCCAGGTCCGCCGGGTGCGGTCCGCCACCGCAGGCCGCGGGCCGTCCAGGGAGATGCCGATGCCCGCCCCCTGGGCCACCAGGAAATCCTTGGCCTCTTGAGTAAGCAGGGTGGCGTTGGTCTGCACCCCGAAGCGGAAGTAATCGCCGTACTTCTCGATGCCGGCAAATACCGCCTCTTTGGCCAACAGGGGCTCGCTGCCGTGAAACACCAACTGGGGCCGCGCCCCCTCCGGCAGGGTGCCTTGGAAGAAATCCTTCAGGAGCGCCAGGGATTCCATGAGGCGGGCCGGGGCCATGTGCTCCCCGGTGCGTCGCGCCTCCCGGGGCAGGTAACAGTAGCCGCAGTCCAGGTTGCAGCGCTCCGTCGGGTTGAAATAGACCGCCGACGGCAGCAGATTGAAGCGCACGTTGTTGAGGTCCGCCGCCATCCGGGCTTCTTTGGCGCCAAAGACCTGGGGCAGCTCCGCCCCCAGGAGATAGTCCAGGGCCTCGGCCCGGGGGGCCAGCACCCAGAAGGCGGTGTCCGCGTTGATCAGGGCCACGTAGTCCTCGTGGCCCACCTCCAGCACGTCGAAATGGGGCCCGGCCCCGGCATTCACCGGTACACCCGCCGGACCCCACAGAGGTGAAACTCCCTGCGCCATGCCTACTTGGCCTTCTTGGCGTCGGCCATGAGGTAATGGGACAGGCCCACCTGATCGCCGTTGGGGGCGCAAGTGTAGCGAATGCTGATGGGTTTCACCTTACTACTCTTTGATTTTTGCATAATATGTCCTCCTTCCTCGGGTGGTTTACCGGCCGGGCCGGATTGCTCGACGGCCGCCGGGGTGAAAGCTTTGTTGCTCACGCAAAGCCGCCAAGACGCCAAGATCGCAAGCATTTTATTAATTTATTTTTATAACTTTGCGCCTTTGCGTCTTGGCGTGAGGCAAAAAACAAAAAGGAGTTCCACCTTGTTCAGATGGAACTCCCTTTACCATCAGGAGTAGCCTCACTTACAAAAAAACCACACAACCGCCAGGCAGGTCTTCTGGCTCTCGGATCAGCCGGAGGAGGTCAGCCTTCCCGCCGAAGTTTTTTATCAGTCCCCGGCAGTGGCCGGCATGCGCCTTACCATCCTCCGTCCCCGATTACAGCGGCGGGACCGCCCCGGATTCGCACCGGGTTCCGGAATGCCTGGGGGTTTGGTTATGTGAAAGATTTAGTAACACGGCAATCACGGTTTGTCAAGCCGGCTTCTTTCGAGCGTATACTTCTCCCATATCCATCCTCATCGTCCCCAAATCACCTTGACAGTTCCTCCCTCCAAAGGTTATTTTTATCTTTTTAGCTGGGTTAGCTATCTGGTGGGATAAACGGCCATGATTAAAGCGATTCGGGGGATGCGGGATATCCTGCCGCCGGACACCGCCCGGTGGCAGTGGGTCGAGTCCGTGGCCCGGGAGGTCTTCGACCTCTACGGCTACCGGGAGATCCGTCTGCCGCTCCTCGAGCGCACCGAGCTCTTCGCCCGCTCCATCGGCGTCGAAACCGACATCGTGGCCAAAGAGATGTACACCTTCGCCGACCGCAAGGGCGAATCCCTGACGCTCCGGCCCGAGGCCACCGCCTCGGTCCTCCGGGCCGTCCTGGAAAACCGCCTGGACAGGGGCGCCGGGGTCAAGAAGCTCTACACCCTCGGGCCCATGTTCCGCTACGAGCGGCCCCAGAAGGGGCGCTTCCGCCAGTTTTACCAGATCAACTGCGAGGCCTTCGGCGGGGAGGCCCCGGAGCTGGACGTGGAAGTCATCCTGCTCCTCCTGACCATTCTCAAACGGCTGCTCCTGGGGGACATGCGCCTGCTGATCAATTCCCTGGGCTGCCCCGAATGCCAGAAGAAGTTTAAGGCGGCCCTCGGGTTGTTCCTGATCAACAAAGAAGACCTCTGCGAGGACTGCCGCCGCCGCCGCACCACCAACCCCTTGCGGGTCCTGGACTGCAAGAGCGCCAACTGCCAGGTGATTTTACGCGGCGCCCCGGTGATGCGGGACTACCTCTGTGCCGACTGCGCCGCCCACCATGCCCGGGTCCTGGAGTTCCTGGACCGCTTTAAGGTGGTTTATGAGGAGCAGCCCCGGCTGGTCCGGGGCCTGGACTATTACACCCGCACCGCCTTTGAGGTGGTGGCGTCGGGCTTGGGGTCCCAGGACGCGGTGGCTGGCGGCGGCCGCTACAACGGCCTGGCCCGGGAACTGGGCGGCCCGGATATCCCCGCCATCGGCTTTGCCATCGGCGAGGACCGCCTCCTGGAGGTGCTGCCCCCGGATTTGGGCCAGGACGTGCGGCCCCGGGTCTTCGTGGCGGCCCTGGGAGAGCCGGCCCGGGAGCGGGCCTTTACGCTGGTCCAGGACCTGCGCCGCAAGAACCTGGCCGCCGAGATGGATTTCGAGGGGCGGTCGCTGAAGGCCCAGATGACCCTGGCGGACCGTCTCGGCGCCACCTTCGTGGTCATCCTGGGAGAACGGGAACTGGAGACCGGCGTGGCCCAGGTCCGTCCCATGGGGCAGGTTTCTGTCCCGGCCGGTGGCCCGGGGCAGCAGCTCGAAGTCGAGGGCGGGCGGCTGGTGGTGGAGCAGGAACCGGTCCCCTTTGAGGATTTGGTGGATTATTTAATCGGCAAGATTCGTCAGTCAGAAGGCCCTTGAGGGACCGGTTTCCAGGCAAGAGTCTGAGACCCGGCGGTTTAAAGTCCCCCTTTTCTAAAGGGGGATTTAGGGGGATTAGCAAGGGGTTATTCATAATCCCCCCCGACCCCCCTTTAAGAAAGGGGGGAGAAGGGAAATTGAACGTGTTTGATTCGCTTGAGGGGTTAAGCCGCACTCATT
>JBAVUP010000218.1:0-25467 GCA_049696835.1 Desulfobaccales bacterium | reverse complement strand
GATATAGCGTTATCGTTCAACCTGGGGCTTCTCATGCGGTCATGGGCGTATCGTGGACCATGAAGATAGGAAGGGGGGAACCTGGTCATCTGAGGGGGGCCTACGAGCTAGTCCCTTCGATATGCAGATCATATATTCAAGTTTCTTGAATTTTTAAGAAGTTGCTTTAGTGGCAAGATATCTCTGTTGTTGCGTAGCGTCTTTAAAGAGATATTGTGACCGTCAATCCGACTTCTTAGCAGGTCAGCCGCCTACGCTCACCATAGGCCAACCGGGAAGAAAAGATAACTCCGGGGGGACTCTACCTTGGTTAAATTTCTGTTCCATGGCCTCCTGAAAGAGGTAAGCCAATAAATCGTCCCCCAGGCCCAGACGCATGGGCTCTTTAAGGTCGATCTCGGCAGGGGCCAGGAGACAGGGTCTCAGTTTGCCGTCAGCCGTAAGACGCAGCCGATTGCAGTGGGGGCAATGATGCCCGTCCATGGTACTGATTAAACCGATTTCTCCCTGGAACCCCGGGGTATGGAAATTTATGGCCGGACCGGCCGCGGGCTCCTGGCCTGCAGGCATCAAAGGCCCCAACCTGGTTAAACGCCGGTGCACCTCTTTAATGGGCAAGAAATGGCGCCGCCACCATTCCTGCGAGACGGTGGGCATCAACTCGATGAAGCGCACCTGAAAGGGATGGTCTTGGGCGAGCCTGGCCAGGTCCAAGACTTCGTCATCATTGATGCCCTGCAGCACCACGCAGTTTATCTTGATAGGGTGAAAGCCCAGGGAAGCGGCCCTCTCCAGGCCAGCCAGAACTGCCGTTAAATTATCCCTGCCGGTGATCTGCCGGTAGCGCTCCCGCCGCAGGGTGTCCAGGCTGATATTGAGATGGCGCAGACCTGTGTCATAAAGAGCCGGCGCCAGTTCCCGGAGCTGTACCCCGTTGGTGGTCAGGCAGACTTTGTTGATGCCGGGAACGTGGTGCAGCTTCCGGAGGAAATCGACCAACCCCCGGCGCACCAGGGGTTCGCCTCCCGTAACCCGTACCTTGGAAATCCCTTTTTCCGCGGCAATGGCGGCCAGGCGCAGCAACTCCTCATAGCGCAGAATCTCCGCCGCGGGCAGCTTCTGCCAATCCTGCCAGTAGGTGCAATAGACGCAACGCAGGTTGCAGCGGTCCGTAATGGACAACCGCAGGTAATTGATTTTCCGCGGGGCGAATTCGTCCACGTCTCGCTATCCTTTGCCGAAAGAGCAGTGGGGGTAGCTGCATTCCGGGCAGTCCCGGCAGAGTCCGCCGTGCCCCAGGAAAGCCAGTTCGGCCTTGCCGATACGCTCTCCGGCCAGAATCCGCGGCAGCACCAAGTCCAGCGCCGTAATGCGATGGTGTAGGGCGCAGGCCGGCACCCCCAGCAGGGGCACCTCTCCCAGATAGGCGACCAGAAACATAGCGCCGGGAAGCGTTGCCGCGCCGTAGTGCATCTCCGTGGCTCCTGCCAGGCAAATGCCGTGGCGGGTGACGTCGTCCGGGTCGACGCTCATGCCGCCACTCAGCAGCAGCAGGTCGCAGCCTCGCTCCAGGTGGGCGCGGATGGCCCGGGCAATGGCGTCGGCGTCATCCGGGGCAAACTCCCGCGCCACCACCGTTGATCCCAGGGCTTCCACTTTTTGGCTCAAAACCGGGGCGAACCGGTCCTGGATCAGGCCGTGATAGACTTCGTTGCCGGTAATTACCAAACCGGCTCGGGCGTGGGCCAGAGGACGCACGGCCAGCACCGCGCCGTTCTGGCGGGCGACGGCCGCGGCCCTCTCGATGGGGGCCCGTTTCATGATGAGGGGCAGGGCCCGGGTGCCCCCTACCAGAGCGCCTTGCTTAACCAGGGTATGGTTATGGAGAGTGGCGCACATAACTTCGTCCACCAGGTTGAAGGCGGCCAGGGCCTGGACGTTCACCCGGAGCAGGCCGTCCCAGGCGGCGTGCAGATTGATCTTACCTTCCCGGGGGTGGTTTTCCCAGGCAATCCCCTCCCCGGCCAGGGCTCCGGCTAGAATCGCCGCGGCCTCGTTTTCGTGGATTTCATCCGCCTCCAGGTCAATGACGTACAGGTGATTTTTCCCCAGACGCTGGAGGCGGCACAGATCTTCATCGCAGATGGTATGGCCCTTCAAAAAGGCGGGGCCTTTGAATTCCCCCGGCCGGATCTCGGTGATATCATGGGCCAGCTGCGTACCCACCGCTTCTTCCAGGCTGATGGTTTTAATCATGTTTCATCCCTCGGAAGTCGCTCCCGGTCCTCCCCTGCGGTCAACTCAGCAAAACGGGGCGTTCTTTAAGGTGTAGTTCCCGGTTCAGGGGCTCCATCTCCTTCACCTGCAATTGCGGGGACCAGTTCGGGTTATCCCAGGCGATCTCTTTGGCGGCTTTGAAGTAGGCTCCCCCGGCGCAGGGGCGGCACAGCGCCCGGCCGTGGTGGATTACTTCCCGGTGATCCCGCACCACCTGGCCGCAGCGGGCGCAGCTCACTTTGTGGCGCGTCGGGCCAGGCAGGTCGTAGGGGGTCAGGTCCACTTCCACCTCCTGGACCCGGAACAGCACACTGTCCGGCATGAGGCGGTAGGCCGCCAGTTGGGCGCCGCGCTTATCCGGTTCGTGGGGGGCGTAAAGGTGAGCCAGGTCCCGGGCCTCCTCGGTGGAGATGACCCGGTAGGCCTTGCCGGTCTCCAGGTTGATGAAGGTGGCGGCCATAATGCCATAATCCACGAACTTCAGGGATCGACGCCCCAACTTGACCCCGGTGACGTGGGCCACCGCGTCGGCGGTGCAGCGGTCCATTTCGATAAAGACGATGAGCTTCTTGAGCTGATGGTATGGGCAGGGGACCTCGAAGCCCAGGAGGCGGCATCCCAACATGGCCAGGCGCACCCCCACGATTTGGCCGGGACAGAGATGCCCATGGGCCGCCACTGAGGCAGCCAGGAGTTCTTCAAACTGAGTCTCGCCGGCTGGGTTCACTGCCGCACTCCTCGTGCCAGGGAGGCGTCGGTGGCCCTGCCCAGCAACCATTGGCCTCCCGGCCGAAAATGGAGGTTGCCTTCCAGTTCCAGGAAAAGGTTTAGAAAATTGCCCAGGAAGCGGTAGAGACTGGTTTGGGCCTGAGAGGCCAGGCGCTCGGCCAGCAGTCCTACCCAGGTCCCTATATGTTCCGTGAAAAAGCAGTATTGTTGGTGGTGATATTCCTGCGCGGTGGCGCGGTCGCCCGTTCTCATGGCATCGACGGCTTTACGGCAGAGAAGCGCCATAAACTCCATTTCCACCCCCACATGGTCGGGAAGCTCGCTGAATCCGGCGGTGGGCTCCAGACCTGCCCTGAGGTAGAGCCGCTCCGCGGCCGCGGCTTCCGGGCCGCACAGGCAACCCCGACCGCCGGCACTCTGCGACCGATAAACCGACTCATACGGGCTCAAGTAGTGGGGGCCGGGAATCCGGAAAAGCGCCTCGAAATCCAGGGCGGCTCCTTCCAGGGTCAACCCGCCCTCCCGGACATCGAGACGCACCTGGGCCAGTTCCTGTCGGTAGGCGGCATCCGGGAAAATTTCCCTCAAGTTCTCCGCCCCTGCATCCGAGATTAGCGCCGCCAGGAACTGCTGGCTGGGTCCCCGGATGAAGGCTTGGCTGAAAAAGCCGTAGACCGCGCTCCTGGCTTCTTCCCATAGGATCTGCTCGGCATTGGTCATGTCAGTCTCCCGGGCCCTCAGGCCTTGCGAATTCCGACTCGGCTGTCAAAAAAAGAGGCGCTGCCGCCGATGGGGTCCGTCATGCAAACGTCTTTCAGATGGGGGTCCACCGTCATGACGGGGTTGGCGGAGGCTCCCCTGGCGATCCACTTCCGGGTCGGGGTGTCCTTGCCGTCCAGTTTGAAGGACCTGGCCCCGTATTGCCAGTGCCCCAACGAATGGGGAATGGTGACGATTCCCGGCCGCATGCCTTCGGTGACCATGGCCTTGGCCTTGACGCCCTCGGGGTTGTCCTGGGAAAAGACCGCCACCAGGTCCCCGTGCTTGATGCCCAGCTTGGCGGCGTCGCCGGCGTTGATCTGGACCCATTCCTCCGGGGTGATCTCCATGAGCCAGGGGGCCGCGGCCGTCCGGGCCTGGGCGTGATAGACCGGATGGTAGGTATTCAGCCGGAAAGGATACTTCTTCTCGTCGCGGACCACCGGCCGGCTCAGGGAATCCTGGACGGGCTCATAATGGGGCAGGCCATCGAAATATTTCCCGGTCATGGAATGTTTCGTGGTGGCCAGCGTCTCATTATAGATCAGGCAGATTTTCTCATAGGCATGGTTGGTATGGTCCCCCTTGTAGGCCTGGTCGTAAGCCTCGAAGCGGCCGCCCCGGTCCAGGACATACTTGATCTTCTCCGCCTCGGTGGCCCCGGGCACCGCGGTGTTTTCCTTATCACCGTAAGCGATATTGGCCACCGCCTTCTTGTACCAATCCCAGGGGGTAAGCAGCGGGTCACCGGGGCCGAAGCCGTCCTTGCCGAAGCTCGGCAGGCCCATCTTCACAGCCAGATCGATGCAGATCTGCTCCAGGTGTTTGGTGTCCTTATGTACCGGCTCCACCACCGGATGGCGCACCCCGCTGGTCATGGTCAGGATCGAGGGCGCCACGTGGGGGAAGGCATAGTCTTCCAGGAAATGCCGGGTGGGTAGGATGTAGTCAGCCAGGGAAGAGGTCTCGCCCATAACCGCGTCGACGGCGATGAACAGGGGCAGAACCTTGGGGTCCTTGACCGCCTCGATCAGTTTGGTGCCGGCCGGCGCCGAATAGGTGACGTTATTCCAGTAAGTGAAGAGGATCTTGATCTGATAAGGGTATTTGGCCCGAATGCTGGGAAAGACCTCGTGGTAGACATAATCGAAGGCAAAGGGGTACCAGGGGCGCTGGGCCGGGTAGCCCTTTTTCTTGAACTCGGTGCTTTCCTCGTAATGGTGTTTGTTCCGGTCAATGGGAATGCCGCTGGCCTTCACTTTCCCCGGAATAAGCTTGGCCAGATTATAGGGATTGCCGGGCTGGCCGCCCATCTCGGTCCACTGGGCGCCGCCATGGGCCTCGCAGCCGCCCTTCCAGGAGAGGTTGCCGATGAGAAAGTTCAGATTCGCCACGGTTCGGCCGTTGTAAGTGCCGTTGGTATGCTGCACCAGGCCCCGGTAAAAGTCGGCTACCGCTTGCCGGCCGAAGGAAGTAAAATCCGCCGCGGTCCGTTCGATGACCGCCGGCTCAAGGCCGCAGATTTCAGCGCACTGCTTCACCGTGCGTTCGCCGACCCGCTCTTTGAGCATGGTGTAGACGGTTTTGACGGGAATGCCGGCCACTATGCCGGTGTATTCCAGGTCCGCCGTGGCCACCGTGCGGTTGTCGTGAGGGGCGCCGTCGTTCCAAACGACAAAGCCCTTGTCGTCGCCGGGGATCTTGGCGTCCGCGAGACGCAGGAGCTTGCGGTTGTCCTGGCGCACCAGATAGGTGGCATTGCTCCAGGTGAGCTGCCCGTCGACCGCCGCCGCCTTCTGGTTGGGAAACGACAGATAGCGTTTGTCCACCCGGTCGTGATCCAGAATCCAGCGCATCATACCCAGGGCAAAGGCCGCGTCGGTGCCGGGCAGAATGGGAATCCACTCCGAGGCCTTGGCCGCCGAGTTGGAAAACCGGGGGTCGACGATGACCAGCTTGCCGCCCCGCTCGCGAAAGGCGTTGAGTTTGCGGGCCATGGCCTGCATGGGGAAGTTGGCCTCATACGGGGTGGTTCCGAAAAAGATGATGTACCGGGCATTCATGATGTCCGGTTTGAAGTGGCCGCTGCCGTCGCTGCAAAGTTTTAAGGCCACGTGGTGGGAAGTTTCACAGATGGCGGTATGGTCCATGCGGAAGTTGATGGTGCCGTAAGCGTCCCGGAAAAAGCGGTCGGTGACATCCTTCTTGCCCTCCTGGATACGTCCTGGCATGAAGACCACCTGATTGGCCTTGGGACCCAATTCCGGCGCCTCGGGGTCGATGGGCGTCTTCAGGTCCCGGCAGGCTACCAGGCCGTCCACGTGGCCCTCGCCGAACAGGTCGCCGCCCTTGATGATCTCCTCATAGGCCTGGTCCCAGGTAATGGTCTTCCACTGGCCCGAGCCCCGAGGCCCCACACGCTTCAAGGGGTGTTGCAGGCGGAAGGGGTCATAGAGGGTCTGCAGGGTGGCGCCGCCCTTGGCGCACACCGTGCCGTTCACCTTTTCCGCCTCCTTGGGGTCGGTATTGTAAGGCAGGTGCGGCTCCATGTTGTTGGGGTGATAGGGATTGCCGTCGATCTTCACCAGGACGCCGTCAACCACCTTGCACTGCAAACCGCAGTTGCCGTGGCAGCCCAGGCAGACGGTGCGTACGAATTTGACGTTGGACCCGGTTAGGGGATCCGGGTTCGGCCCGCCACTGATCCAGCGGGCCGGTTTCTCACTGGATTGCATGCAGCCGCCGGTGGCCGCCAGGGCCCCGAGAGCCAGCACCCCTTTAACGAATTTTCTCCGGGAATCGTCCATCTCAAGCCTCGCTTTTCTGTGACACCAGATTTTCATAAGGCAAGACCTTGTAGCTGACTAAGAACAGTATGAACAAGATCGCCATAATGATCAGGCCAAAGGCCGTCCTGAAAGGTTCCGGGGCCAGTTGTTCCCACTCCAGGTGGGTCAAGGGGATGAGCTGGCTGCCGATGGAAAGATTGGCTACCGCAAAAAAGGCTCCAAGCATGACGGCCACGGCCGCGGCCAGCGAGGCCCCCACGTTTTGCCGCAGGGCGGGGACCAACACCAGGGCTAGGGGCATCAACATGCCGATGACCACCTGGAAGGCCCAGAAGTAGAAAGAGCGAGGGCCGCCGAGGAAGATATATGCGGCCAGCTTGCCTCCGGTGCCGGTGAAATTAAGCTGAATCAAATAGATGACCCAAATGACCAACTGGGCCACCAGGGCGAATTTCAGAATGAACCCGAAATCCGCCAGAAACCGGTTCTGTTTGGTCAGGGCCGGACTGGGCGGTGGGGCGATGGCGGTCTTGAGGCGGCCCAGCAGGATCATGAAGGCCGCGCCGGAGGAGGCCGCCAGGCTTATGAAGATGAAGACCATGACCAGGGAGTGCACCATGACCCGGCCCTTAAAGGCAGATAGCCGCATGCCCACGTAGATCAAGGCCAGAAAGGAAAACACGATGCTCAGATTGGCCCACAAGCGCTCAGCTTTCTGTTGGCGTTGGCGAATCTCCGCAGCGCTCCCGGTTTCGATCCGGTCCCGCAGCAGCACCCGGTACAGGCCCGCGCCGGGTCGGCCCTCCCGGACTGCCACCATTATATCCGGCCGAAAGAGGTAATAGGAATGGAGGGCGTAAGTGGTGACGCACAGTGGCATAATATAGGCGCCCCAGGCCACCGTCGCGGTCCAGTTCCAGTGGTAATACATGGTAAAGGAGCGCTCCGGGTGGGTCATGTCCGCCAGCAGCAAGAAAGGCATCAGGAGCAGGATGAGCAGGGGCAGGAAGGTCCCTACCTTCTCCAGGGGCAGGAAATCCTCATCTCGATAGTAGGCCTTGGCAAACAGGGTGACCAGGTGGGCGCCCACGGCCATGCTGATGAGGAACATGTACATGGCGATGAGATAGCCGAAGACCACCCCATGCTTGATCCAGGATATATATTGAATATGGCCGTTCATAGTTACCTCCGGGATAAGTAGGAGTAGTCGAGGTTAAGGATGGCCTCGTCGGCATAAACGTAATGGACCTTGGGTTTAGTATCCAGATAAGTCCTGAGGCCCTGGACCGGATATTTGCTCAGGTACAAGGAAACTTCGCTTTGGGGGTCATTCATGTCCCCAAAGATGCGGGCCCGGCCGGTGCAGGCATCGACGCAGGCGGGCAGGAGACCCTTGGTGATGCGGTGGTAGCAGAAATCACACTTGTCAGCAGTGCCGGTCAGCGGGTTAATGAACCGGGAATTGTAAGGGCAGGCCAGCACACAGGTGTGGCAGCCCACGCAGATGTCCCGGTTGACGTGGACCACCCCGTCTTCCGGAGTCCGGTAGGTAGCCCCGGTGGGACAATCGTTCAGACACGGGGCATCCTCACAATTGTTGCACAACCTGGGGAGCAGATGGTTTTTGACGTGGGGGTATTGACCTTTCATAATCTGCATGACCCAACTCCGAAAGACCCCCTCCGGGACATTGTTCTCGCTCTTGCAGGCGATAGTACAGCCATGGCAGCCGATACAGCGGTTGGTGTCGATGACCATGCCGTACTTCTTAGGGGGCGCGGCGGCCTGCACCACGTCTCCCGTTTGCAGGAGCACCACCCCGGTCCCCAGGGCCGCCGCGGTGGTGCCCAAACCCCGGAGAAATTCCCGGCGATCCATGTCCTTGCCAAGTTTTTTCATGCCGGTACCTCCATTTCTGCGCGTCTTTATGAATCTCATGGCTCGGCCGATTGCCGGGCCGCCACGTTTTCGGCAATGCTCTTCATCCAGTAACGGAACTCCTCCGGGTCCAGCGGCTTGGCCAGGCAGGCATAAATATGGCAGCCCATCGCCTCTTCCAATCCCGGGTGGTAAGGACGGCTGGACAGGGCCAAGATGTAAAGGCCCGGGGCCTGGCGCTTGAGTTCCCGAAAAAAGCGGTTGTCGGCGGCCACGGTATCCATGTCCAAGATCACAATGCCATCCGGCTGGTTTTTGAGGTAGGCCTTCAGATCCAGCAGCGAATACAGCGGGGTGGTGGGATAATCGAGTTGCTGCAGCAAAGCGCACGACTTCCTGCACTGTAGCTCGTCGGCATCCGCTACTGCTACCGCCGGTTTCGGCAGTGCGCTCATTTTTACCCTCACCTCGTGCCGTGCTTTCCTAAAGCCCAGGGATTATGTCATGCCTCTCGGAAATCGGGATAAGCAACTCTTGTGCCGGGAGCCGGGGACGCGTTTGGAGCCAGTTAGCGTCGGAGATCTATGTAGCTATCTAGCTGATATAATATGACAATTAGTTTTAGCGGTCACCGCCCTCTGAGCTCCGGTTTCGCCCTCACCCCAGCCGTGGGCATCTTGTTCGCCCCAAAATGTCCGGGCCAGCCAGACACTTTGCGGCAATATCTGTTTTCTGATCTTATTATCAGCAGGTTGTCTGTGTCGCGAAATCAGACACGGATCAAGCACTGTAGGGGGGGCCAAGGTGTCCGCCCTTTTCATGGTCGTGGCAGATTAGGCTGACCGGAAATTAATGCGTGGTGGGCTTGGGGTGGGAGATGTTGTGACGCCTCATCATGGAATAAATGGTGCTGCGGCTGACTCCCAGACGCTTAGCCGCCATCTTCTTGTTCCAGCCGCATTCTTCCAGGATCTCGAGGAGCAGGCGCATTTCCTGATCCATCAGGGCGTTCGAAGCCGGGGCCGAAGCCAGGCGCAAGGCCGAGGGCAGGTCCCAGGCCTCCACCTGGCTGCTTTTAGCCAGGACCACGCCGTGCTCCACGGTATTTTCCAACTCCCGCACATTCCCGGGCCAGGAGTAATCCAGGAGCAGGCGCATGGCCTCAGAGCTGAACTCCAGGATCTCCTTGTCCCTCTCTGCCGTAAAACGGCGCAAGAAATGGAGGGCCAACCGGGGAATGTCGTTTTTCCGGTCCCGGAGGGGCGGCAGGATGATCGGGATGACATTGAGGCGATAGAAGAGGTCTTCCCGAAAGGTCCCTTTTTTCACTTCGGTCAGCAGGTCCTTGTTGGTGGCGGCCAGGATGCGCACATCCACGGTCAGGGTCTGCTCCCCGCCCAGGCGTTCGAATTTGCGGGTTTGCAAGACTCTGAGCAGTTTGATTTGGGCCGGCGGGGGAATTTCGCCGATCTCATCGAGGAACACCGTGCCGCCGTTTGCCTGTTCAAACCGTCCGGGCTTTTGACGCGTTGCGCCGGTAAAGGCCCCCTTTTCGTGTCCGAAGAGCTCGCTTTCCAGCAAGGTGGCGGGATAGGCGGAGCAATTGATCACCACAAACGGACCTTGGGCGCGGGGGCTGTGGGCATGAATGGCCCGGGCCACCAGTTCCTTGCCGGTGCCGCTCTCCCCCTGGATGAGGATGGTGGCGTCCGAGGGCGCCACGTCTTCGATGAGCTTATAGACTACCTGCATCTTGGGGTCTTTGCCGATGAGGTCGCCAAACCCGGCGGCGGAGTCCACCCGGCCTCGCAAGGCGCTGACCTCTTCTTCATGCTGCATGGCCCGCCTGAGCGCCCCGGCGTTCTGGCTGACGATCAGCCGCACCAACTCGATTTCTTCGTGGCTGCACGAGCCCTCGGGACAGGCGATGACGATGGCGCCGCCGACCTGGCCGTCATCGAAGGCGATAAGGGCCTGGCGCTCGGCCGCCGGAAAATCTTCCGGGACCAGCGGGGGTTTGAACAGGTTCTTCCGGGAGTAAGTCACCCTGGTCACGCCATCCAAGGCCTCCCTGGCGACCTTGAGGGAGGCCCCGTCTTTAATCTCCCAAGCGCCTCGTTGAGACACGACCGACAGACAATCCTTGCCGGCATGAAAGACCAGCAGGGCGATGTGCCGGCAGCGTATGGTTTCCTGCAACTTGCCGATCAGGGTGGCTCCCATCTCCTGCAGAGTGCGCAGGCCACTGATCTCCCGGACGATTTTGCAGGCGATAATGGCCTGATTATGGGCCCGCTCCAACTCCAGGGCCTGCTCTTCCAGGCGCCGGGTATATTCTTCCTGGCGCCGCACCATGTGATTGAAGGAGGCCGACAGGGCCGCGATCTCATCTTCCCCCTGGACCGCCACCTGGGTCTTGGACTCGCCCCGGTCTATTTCTTTGGTGGCCTGCACCAGGGCCGCCAGGGGCCGGGTGATCCGGCGCACGAACAGGAGGCTCCCCATCAAGGCCACCAGCAGAATGACCAGGGTGGAGGCGCCGATCTCCTCCCACAGCCTGGTTACCTGCCGCCGGTACGGGCTTTCGGAAAAGCCCAGGCGCAGCATCCCGGCCTTCCCCTCGTAAATAGGCCAGGCGGTGTCCAGGAAGGTCTCGCCCCGTTGCGAGACGATCTCTTTAAAGCTGGGCTGATGGGCCGGGCCGATGCCGTTGGCCTCAAGCAGCTGAACCGGCACCCCCCGCTCAAACGTGTGGGCCAGGACCCGGCCATCCCGCATGACAAAGATGTAGGCAAGCACCGGATTGCTTTGCGTCTGTTGGTCGAGCATTCTCTGGAGGGCCACCAGATCATTGAGCAGGACCTTATCGGCGGCGTCCAGGGCCACGGAGTGGGCCAGATTCTCTGCCTGGCTGAACATGGCCCGGCGCAGGGCGGCGCTATATTGCCGGGTGACCAGAAAGGCGATAATCAGTCCGCTGCCCAGCACCAGCGCGGCGACCGCCAGCAGCAGCCTGCTTTTAAGGCTTCGAGGGCGCATGGGGCTCATCCCTCAACCGGACCAGGTGCTGCTCCATCTGCCTGACCGTGTCATACCACTCATCACGGGGCGGAATGAAGCGGTCAATCATCAGTTCGGTCAGGATGCGCTTGCCTTCCGGGTCCCGGTGCATGGTAAACAGCACGTGCTGAATCCGCTCCCGGTCGGCTGGGGGGAACTGCCGGGAGGCAACTAACGGTGGAATGCCGAAGGGTTCCGATTTTTTGATGATCCGGGTTTTGGCAGTAAAGGCGGGGTTTTTTCCCTCGTAATATTCCCAGATCAGGCCATCCACCGTCGCCCCATCCACCAGGCCCCGGGCTACTGCCATGATGGAATTGTCGTGACTGTAGGTATAGAGAATCCGCCCAAAGAACTTTTCGGGGCGGGTGTGCATCGCCGCCAGCCAGTAAAGGGGCACCAACCGGCCGGTATTGGAGTCGGGGTCGGTGAAGGCGAACGTGTGGCCTCGCAGATCCTCCAGCCGGTGAAAGGCGCTCTCTTTATTCACGATCAGGTAGGCGGAATAAGTGGGATGGCCATGGACTTCGGGAACGGCCAGGAGGACAAAGCCATAGCGGTCTTTCCCCGTTACATAAGGTCCGGAACAGATAAAGGCCAGATCGATAAGGCCTTTCCCCAGTAGTTCATTGACCTCGCCGTAGGTCTTGCGTTGCACCAGCTCCAGGTTTTTGCCCAGTTTGTGCCCGAGGTAGGTGAGGAGTTGCCGGTAAAGTTCCAGGGTCTCCTTGGGAGAGACCATGGCGGCCACCGCCACCCGGAGGGGAGGATGCGGCGAAGAGCGATCTCCGGGGCGGGCCACCGGCATAGTCTTGGAGAAGTCAACCACGACTTTATCGCTGTCCTGGCCGCAGCCAGCCATCATCAAGGCCAGCCCGAGAGCCACAACTCCGGGGACCAGCCTGGCGGATTTCAGGAGAAAGCGAAGCGCACTCATGGCTCACAAATTGATAATATTAATAAATCCAGCAGGTTGCTTAAGCCATATTATCCCAAACTTGGCGTTTTTATGCAACCACAGCCAGATTCTGCAACAGCGGTCGCGGGTCCACCAGGTGCCGGACGAACCACTCCTCATAATCGTCGGCCCCCAAAGCCAGGGCCAGGATTTCGGAGAAGTGGAAAATGGGAATCTTGGCCCTGCCAGTGTTGCGGATCTCCAGGTTGAGCTGGCACATAGCACAAGCGGTAACCAGGCAGTCGGCCCTGGCGGCTGCGGCGCTGCCGATGATGTCGTTGACCAGGGGGGCGACGACTTCCGGATCGGTGGCCGAAAGGAAGGAACCGCAACACCGGTAACTAAGTGCGTCGGTCACGGCCTCGGCCCCCAAAGCCGTGAGGATGTTTTCCATCTCGCCCTGAAAATATTTCTCCCTCGCCAGGCGCGGCGGCCGAAACAGGGTGCAGCCGTAATAGGGGACGAACCTCAAACCGTCCAGGCGCCGGCGGGCGTTGGCCTTAAGGCGGTCCAGGCCGTACCGCACCAGGACCTCCATGAAGTGGATGATTTCCAGGTCCGTGGCAATGGGGCGCCCCCACTTTTCTTCCAGGTCCTCCCGGGTCTGCGGATCGGCCTTCAGGCATTCCTGGGCTGAACGCAGATAGTGAAGACAGCGGGGGCACATGGCTACCAGTGGCCGGCCGGCCGGGGCCAGGGACAGGTTTCGGGCAGCCATCCCCAGGCTCAGGTTCTTGCACATGGTCTGGGCTGAGGAAGAACCGCAGCAGTTCCAGTCCTCCAGTTCAATTAAGTTAAGGCCCAAGATTCGAGCCGCCTGCATCAGGGAGCGGTTGCTCTCGGCGGCGGTGGTGGCCATGGAGCAGCCCGGAAAATAAGAGAAATCCAGTTGCTGAATGTGGCTCATGCCGATTCTCTCCAGTAACAGGCGAACAGGTCGGTGATCTCTTTCACGTCACGCACCCGTGAGGGAATGAGGTCCAGCTTACGTCTGGCCAGCATCTTCAGGCCCACGTCCAGGTCTTTCAACCAGCGGCCGGTTTGACGTTTATACCCTAGCATAATGCCCAGCTTGTGGGCCCGGCCATAGCGCTCCAGGGACCTGAGCACCTCTTCATGAAAGTCAATGATGTTGGGTTTGCCGATGGCCACGCCTTCTTTTACCGCCATGAAACGTAACGTATCCATGACGGCGGCGATGTCGATGTTCATGGGGCACTGGCTGGAGCAGGTGTGGCAGCCCACGCAGACCCAGATAGTTTTGCAGGTGAGAACTTCCTGGCGCATGCCGAATTGCACCAGGCGGAGCACCTGGTTGGGGGTGTAGTCCATGGCCTGCACAAAGGGGCAGCCGTTGCCACAGCTCCGGCACTGGTAACAGCGGTTGAGGTCGGTGCCGCTGTGCTCCCTGACCTCCGCGGCCAGGGAAGGTCTGGTTTTACCGGCCTCTACCAGATCCGGGAGATCAATTTCTTGAATGAGAGTCTGAACCGTGCTCATGTAATCGTTACCTTCCTGGTTTCTTTGGGTCGGCGAGTCGATGACGCCGTCTGCGTCCTCGATACCCCCAATGGTTGAAATGCTCCATAACCGTCTCAGAGTACATGAGAAAGCTCCTTGTTTTTTCCCATCCAGGCCTTCTCTACCATGTCGGCCAGGGTGACGGACTTGAGGGTGTCGAACATGGCCTGTGAGGCCTTTTTCCAGATCAACCGCGTCGGGCAGGTGGAGGCGCGCCCGCAGACTTCGGCGCGCTCGGTGCATTGCACCAGACTGGTGCTATCCTCCAGGAGGCCGACGATCTCGGCCACAGTGATCTCTTCAGGCGGCTTCGCCAAAATGTGGCCCCCTTTGGGGCCGCGCACGGTCTCGATGAAATGGGCCCTCTTCAACGGGATGATGATCTGCTCCAGGTACTTCACGGAAATTTCCTGGCGCCGGGCAATGTCGCCTAACTGGACGGGCCCCTGGTTATAGTGCTGGGCCATGTCCAGTAACAGCCTGGTCCCGTAGCGACTTCTGGTTGACAATTTCATCCTTACCCTCCTGGAACGCCGCTATTTTTTTTTGCGCCGCAGAATCATATTATATTAATATATAATAGCTAAATATAGCATTGCCATAATGGATGTCAAGGGCCGCTTCCTAAATTCCTGAGGGACAGAAATATCAACTCTAAGGAGAGCCAGGGGACGACGGCGGGGCCAGGCGAAGGGATGAAACATGCTCCAGGTAGAGCGCTCTCGATGCCTCAAAGGATGCGGTAGTCTGCCGGTTTCGGAGGAACGGCATGCCTTACTCCGCAGCGATTTCCACGGCCTGATACGGGCACACTCTTAGGCAGAGCTCACAGGCGATGCATTTTTCCCCATCAAACCCCACCATCATGGTGACACGGTCCACGTGCAGGGCATGGGTGGGGCAGGGGGTCAGACAGGCTGTGCAGTGGATGCAGCGCTCTTCCCGCCACTTGACCTCCTCCGCCAGGAACTCAACCTCAACGCCCAAATCCGTGAGAAAACTTAGGCCTGCTTCCACCTTGGCATTATCGCCATTCAGCTCCACTACCATGTTGCCCCATTCCTTGGGGGTGATGCGGGCCCGCAAAATGTTGACTTTCAGCCCCTGTTCCGCAATCAGCCGATAGGTGATGGGCTGATCAATGAGATGGGGCGGGAAGTTGAGCACCACTTTCTTTTTGGACATAGTCATATCCTTCTCAGCACGAAAAGCTCTTAGACCAAGTTCTTTTTCAAATCCAACAAACTGATTTGTATCTTGCTGATAACTTTAATTTTTTTAACAGAAAACAGAAAACAGTATTAGACGGCCTCCCGCAAACCCTCCCAGGGTCTCTCCTGGAGGGGCTTGAAGCTATACCCGGAATCAAAGGCAGGCAACGGCGCCACGGGTTCGGTGAGGAGAAAGGTCCCGGCCTCGATCCAGGCCTTCAGGATGAGGGCGATCTCCCGGCCCCGGGCATAGGAGGAGAGCCCCGCGGTGATCACTCTCTTGCCGTTGATGGTGATCTCCCCGGACTTGAGCTGGGCCACCGTCACCTCGGCCAGGATCTCCGCCTTGCCGTTCGGGTAAGCATCGCTGTAATCCACCACCGGGGCGGAGATCTCGGCGTCGGTTACCGCGGTAAACTCCAAGGTCTCTTCGTTCAAAATGGGTATAGGGATGCCCAGCCCTACGGTCAGGGTGGCCCCGTAGCCGGTGAACGAGGCGCCTCTGAGCCATTTATGGTTCATATGCTTCAAGTTGCCAGTGACCGCCAGGGTGCCGGCCGGCACCCGGGGCAGGCCCAGGTCGGAGCGGCGCACCCCGGGGTTGTGCTGGGTGCCGTGGCTCACCACGAAGCCCTGCCCGCCTCCCAAAAAGATACGGGTGCCAACCCCTATGGTCCGGTAGTAAGGGTCGTTCAACAGGGGGCTTAACTGGCCGGCCGTGCAGTAGTTGGCGTTCCGCATCCGGGGCTGGAGCACGCCCATATAGGTGTAAATGACCCGATCCGAGAGGTTCACCGCCACGTTGTAATTCTGATAGGCGTTGCGCATATTGAAGAGCACCGCCTCGTTCAGGTCCGCCAGGCGAATCCAGGTATCCAGGGTCTTCCGGGGGTAGCAGTCGGTACCATAGGCTGTCGCGGTGAGGCGCACGTCTTTGCCCGCCACCAGGTCTTCGATCACGTGCCCCCCGCCATAGGCGAACTTGCCCGGGAAGACCTTGTTGCGGGGGTCGTCATCCGGAATGGCGGTGGCGCCGATAAGGATATCCACCGCGGCGAAGCCGGCATAGGCGGGGACCTCATTCAGGGTGGCTTTGCCGCCGCCGATCTTCATCCTGGGGGTGGCGTGACCCACGTTGAAATAGGCCCCGGAAGAACACATGGGTGCAAAGGTACCGGTAGTCACGACATCCACGGTGACCGCAGCCTGCTTCAACCCTTTTTCCTTTACCACCTGGATGATCTCTTCGGCGGTGCAGACCACGGCTCGGCCCTGCTTAATCTTGTCATTGATCTCCTGAATGGTCTTGCTCATACCTCAAATCCTCCCCTTATGGAGACAAACTTAACATGCGATCGAGGGCGAGCCGCGCCTCGGCTTTGGTGTCTTCCGGGATAGTGACGACATTCACCGATCCCAGATTTTCCAAAGTCCAGAGAAGCTTGGCCAGATCGATCTTGAACATGTTGGGACACAGGGAATAATGCAGGTCCAGAACCTCCCGGTCGGTAAACTCCAGGGCCAGACGGCTCACCAGGTTGATCTCCGTCCCCACGATGATGGTGGAGCCGGGCGGCGCCTCCTTCACATAGTTGGCGATAAAGCCCGTGGAACCGCAGGCATCGGCCAGAGCCACCACCTCCTGGGTGCACTCGGGATGCACCACCAGCTTGGCGCCAGGGAAGGCCGCTTTCATCTTCACGACGTGCTCCACCTGGAAGCGGGTATGCACATGACAGTGCCCGTCCCACAGGATGAGCCGGGCCCGGCGGATGTCCTCCGGCCGGTGGCCACCCAGGGGCTTCTCCGGGTTCCAGACAATCATCTCCTCCGGCCAGAGACCCATTCGGTTCCCCGTGTTGCGCCCCAGGTGCTGGTCCGGGAAAAAGAAAACCTTTTCTCCCTGGCCGAAGCCCCAGGCCATGGCGGCCCGGGCGTTGGCCGAGGTGCAGACCAGGCCCCCCCGGCGACCGCAAAAGGCCTTGAGCGACGCGTCGGAGTTCATATAGACAATGGGAACCAGGGTCTCTCCGTCATTGATTTCGGCTAACTCCGCCCACGCCATTTCCACCTGCTCCAGGTCCACCATGTCCGCCATGCGGCATCCGGCCTTCAGGTCAGGGATTTGTACGATTTGCTGGGGCTGGGCCAGAATGGCGGCGCTCTCCGCCATGAAGTGCACCCCGCAGAAGACAATGAAGCGGGCCTCCCGGCTGGCGGCAGCCCTTTGGGAGAGGCCGAAGGAATCGCCCCGGTAGTCCCCCAGGGCCACGATCTCCTGGCGTTGGTAATGGTGGGTGAGGATGAGGAGTTCAGGTCCCAGGTCTGCTTTTAGGGCCCGAATCGCTTCCATCAAGGCTATCTCTTCGCAGAGCGCTGACCGTGTTTCCCTAAAACCCCTGGTCATAAAAATTTCCCTCGGTAAATTATCTTCAAGATTTGAGCCTATATACTATTGAAATTATATATAGCATTATGCTATATATTAAATCAATAAATTTTTCACGGAAATTGGTAAAAAGAACCCTGCGTGCAGGGCAGAAGGGAGTTCAGGCAGCTATGGAAACCCCAGCCCATCAAGAATTGGAGCAGTGCAATGTCGAAGTGAACACCGGTCAAACCTACCGGGAGGAGATTCCCGGGGTCGTCCAGGAGTTAGTGGAGTGTTGCCTCAGCCAGGATTGCTATGACCACGTGGGCCCGGAGCCCATACCCACCCGGGAAGCGGTGATCGCCATCATCCACCGGGCCCTGGGCCTCCTCTACCCCGGCTACTTCACCCGCCGGCGGGTGGATGCCGTGAACTTAGGTTATCATCTGGGGCAGGAGGCGGTGGCCCTATTTGAGGAGCTTTCCCGGCAAGTAACCCTTTCTTTTCGCCATGAGTGTCTGCGCTATGGGCTGCCGTGCGTTCACTGCCAGGAGCAGGGGCAGGAGGAAGCGTTGCGTTTCCTGCGGGCGCTGCCCCGCCTCAGGGCCATCCTGGCCACAGACGTGCAGGCCGCTTACCTGGGAGACCCCGCGGCCAAGAGCCACGATGAGGTCATCTTCAGCTACCCCGGCCTGTTTGCCGTCACGGTCTACCGGGCGGCCCACCAGCTTCTGCGGCAGGGCGTGCCCCTGATGCCTCGCATCATGACGGAGTACGCCCACAGCCAGACAGGCATCGACATTCACCCCGGGGCTCAGATTGGCGAGAGCTTTTTCATCGACCACGGCACCGGGGTGGTGATCGGCGAGACCACGGAGATCGGGCGTCGGGTGCGGCTCTACCAGGGGGTGACCCTGGGGGCCCTGTCCCTGCCGCCGGACCAGGTGGAATCCCTCCGGAGTAAGAAACGCCATCCCGCCGTGGAAGACGACGTCATCATTTATTCAGGGGCTACCATTCTCGGGGGGGACACGGTGATAGGCGCCCGCGCCGTCATCGGCGGCAACGTCTGGCTCACCGACTCGGTGCCCCCGGACACCAAGGTGTTTCTGAAAAAGCCCGAACTGATTTTCCGGGCCAATCATGTCAAAGAAGACCGGGACAAAACCCGGGACAGGTGATCCATGGGCCGCATCTTTCCCCGAATTACCGACGTTGTTGGGGCCACTCCTCTGGTGCGCCTGGAGTCCCTCACCCGGGGCCTGGGAGCCACGGTGCTGGTAAAACTGGAATCAATGAACCCCCTGGGGAGCGTGAAAGACCGCATCGGGGTGGCCATGCTCCTGGCCGCCGAGGCCGGGGGCTTGATCCGCCCCGGCGCCCTGATTGTGGAGCCCACGAGCGGCAATACCGGGATTGCCCTGGCCTTCGCCTGCGCCGTCCGGGGCTACCGCCTCATCCTCACCATGCCCGACACCATGAGCCTGGAAAGACGGAAGCTCCTCAAGCACCTGGGAGCCGAGGTGATCTTGACCCCGGGGAGCCAGGGCATGACCGGCGCGGTGAATCGGGCCAGGGAAATGGCGGCGGAGTCCCCAGGGGCCTATATGCCTGATCAGTTCAGCAATCCGGCCAACCCGGAGATCCATCGCCGCACCACGGCAGAGGAAATCTGGCGGGACACCGATGGCAAAGCAGACATTTTGGTGGCTGGGGTAGGAACGGGGGGCACCATCACCGGGGTGGCGGAAGTGTTCAAGGCCCGCAAACCCTCCTTCCAGGCCGTGGCCGTGGAGCCCGCGGCCTCCCCGGTACTCTCCGGCGGCCCCCCCGGGCCCCATCTGATTCAGGGCATTGGGGCCGGGTTCATTCCCCAGGTATTGAACCGGGAAATCATTGACGAAGTCTTCACCGTAGCCGACGAAGACGCCCTGGAAACCGCCAGAGAGGTAGCGAAACGGGAAGGCATCCTCTGCGGCATCTCCTCCGGGGCCGCAGTCTGCGCCGCGCTGGCAGTGGCCCGCCGCCCCGACAACCGCGGCAAGCAGATCGTGGCCATCCTCCCTAGCACCGGGGAACGGTATCTGAGCACCAAGCTTTTCGTTGACTGATAATCTCCGCAGCCCAACCCGAGCATTCTCAGAGAATTCTCATCAGCTCATGGGCTATCCCCGTATCCTGCCAAGCAGGCCAGTTTTTCTGAGAGTGGGTCGTTGTGACCTGCCCCCAGCGGTTGTACCAAGTTTTAAGTTAGAGTGGGGGTCAAGTCAGTTTTTAATCTTAAGAAGCCTCCTTGCATTCCCGCCGCACCAGACCCACGCAAGCGAGAATCTACGAGTCCGCAGCCCTAGCTTTACAAACCCGCCAAATCCTGCCAATAATATACCAATTTCTTGAGGGAAAATTTCTCAAGCCGTTGAATTCACCGCCACCCAATATAGCCGACGAGGGAGCTGCGGACCGGTAGTTTCCGAGGTTTCAGGGCCAGCAGGTGGTTCTCATACCGATGATGACTGAGCCGTCCAACCATCCCAGCCTCTCCCTGCAATGGTTCATATGGGCCCTGGTGCTGACGGCCTTGTATCTGACCAGCCTCTACAGCTACCTCCTGTTCCACAGCCTGGCCGAGCTTTTCAGCGTCGTCATCTCGGTGGGCGTCTTCGCCATTGCCTGGAACTCCCGGCGCTTCCTGGAAAATAACTACCTGCTGTTCCTGGGGATCGCTTACCTGTTCGTAGGCGCCCTGGACCTGTTCCATGCCCTGGCCTACAAGGGTATGGGGGTCTTCCCGGGGTTCGGCGCCAACCTGCCCACCCAACTGTGGATCGCGGCCCGCTACCTGGAATCCATCTCTCTGGTGTTGGCCCCCCTGTTTCTCGGCCGCCGTCTCAAGCCGTATCATGTCTTTGCCGCCTACTTCATGGCCTTCGCCCTCCTGACCCTGACCATCTTCTTCTGGCGGGTTTTCCCCGTGTGCTTCGTGGGAGGCTCGGGGCTGACGCCCTTCAAAATCACCAGCGAATATATCATCTGCCTCATCCTCCTGGGGGCTATAACCTTGCTGTGGCGGCACCGGGACGAGTTCGACCCCGGCGTCCTCCGCCTGCTGGTGTGGTCCATCATCCTGACCATCGGCTCGGAGCTGGCTTTTACCTATTATGTCAGTGTTTACGGCCTCGCCAATCTGGTGGGCCATTTTCTCAAGATCATCTCCTTTTATCTGGTCTATAAGGCCTTGATCGAAACGGGGCTGATGAAACCCTATCACCTGCTGTTTCGCAACTTGAAACTGAGCGAAGAGGCGGTGCGGCGCGAACGGGATTTCATCGACCGCCTGATCGAAACGGCCCAGGCCCTGGTGGTGGTCCTGGACCGCCAGGGGCGTATCGTCCGCTTCAACCGCGCCTGTGAGACCATCACCGGTTATCGTTATGAGGAAGTCAAGGACCGGCCGTTCTGGGAGGTGGTCCTGGTTCCCGAAGAAGTGGAGGCAGTACGGGAAGTCTTCCATCGCCTCACCGCCAGGGAGTTTCCCTTCACCTATGAGAATTATTGGGTGGCCCGGGACGGCACCCGCCGCCTCATTGCCTGGGCCAATACCGCTCTCACCGGGGAAGACGGCTCAGTCGAGCATGTCATCGCCACGGGCATCGACATCACCGATCAGAGGGCCGCGCAAGATCGCATCCAGCGGCTCAACGCGGAACTGGAGCTCAAGCTCCGGGAACTGGAGGTCACTAACCGGGAACTGGAGAGCTTCACCTATTCGGTGTCCCACGATCTTCGGGCCCCCCTGCGCTGGATCAGCGGCTTCGCCCGGGCCCTGGAGGAGGACTGCGCTCCCCAACTCGATTCCCAGGGGCAAGGCTATCTCCAGCGCATCCAGGAAGCAGTCCGGCAGATGGGCGAGCTCATCGACGCGTTGCTCTTGCTCTCCCGGATGGCTCGGGCCGAAATGCGGCGGCAGCCCGTGGACCTCAGCGCCCAGGCCCAGGCCATCGCCGCCGATCTTAAGGGCGCGGACCCGGAGCGGCGGGTGGAGGTCATCATCGAAGACGGGTTGACTGCCGAAGGCGATCCCACCATGCTCCGCGCGGTCCTGGAAAACCTTCTGGGCAATGCCTGGAAGTTTACGGGCAAGGTCCCCCGGGCCCGCATCGAGTTCGGGGCCCTGCCTCCGGCGGCAGACAACCGGGGCTTCTTTGTCCGGGACAATGGCGCCGGCTTTGATATGGCCTATGTCGACAAGCTTTTCGGCGCGTTTCAACGTTTGCACGGGACCAGCGATTTTGCCGGCACCGGCATCGGTCTGGCCACGGTGCAGCGCATCATTCACCGCCACGGCGGCCGGGTCTGGGCCGAAGGCGTGGTGGGGCAGGGGGCCACCTTTTACTTCACTCTACCGCCGCCCGCGCCGGGAGCCGCGGCCACGGATTAGCCATGCCCGACTTCACGCCCTTCAGCTTTGTGCACTGCGCCGATCTGCACCTGGACAGCCCCTGCGAAGGCATCCACGCGGCCGCGCCGAATATTGCCGCGGTGCTCCGGGAGGCGACCTTCCGCGCCCTGGACCGGGTCATCGACCTGGCCATCACCGAGCAGGTGGATTTCATCATTGTGGCCGGGGACGTGCACGACGGCGAGAACCGCAGTCTGCGGGCCCAATTGCGCTTCCGGGACGCTCTGTGGCAGGCCAGCGAGGCCGGCATCCCGAGTTTCATCGCCCACGGCAACCACGATCCGCTCTCCGGCTGGGAGGCCCACCTGGCGATGCCCGCAATGGTAACCCGCTTCGGCGGCCAGGGGGTGGAATGCTTTCCCGTGCGGCGGCACGGCGCCACCCTGGCGCACATCTACGGCCTCAGTTATCCGGTGCGGGAGGTGCGCGCCAATCTCGCCCCCCAATTCCGGCGCCGTCCGGAGGCTCCCTTTGCCATCGGGGTGCTGCACTGCAACGTCGGCGGCGACCCCAACCATGATAATTACGCCCCCTGCGGCCTGGAGGACCTGGCGGCCGCCGGTATGGACTACTGGGCCCTGGGGCACATTCACTCCCGGAAGATCCTGCGGGATCAGGAGCCGTGGGTCGTGTATCCCGGCAATACCCAGGGGCGCAACTGGCGGGAAATGGGCCCCCGGGGCTGCTATCTGGTGCGGGTGGATGCCGCCCGGCGCCTCACCCCCACGTTTGTGGCCACCGACGTGGTGCGCTGGTTCAGACACGACCTGGACATCGGCGGGCTGTCCACCTGGGATGATCTGTTGGACGCCCTGGATCGGGTGCGGGAGGAAGTGCGGGCCGCGGCCGAGGGCCGGGCCGCCATCCTCCGTTTTAACCTGGTGGGCCGGGGGGAATTGCACCGGGAACTGGCCCGGCGAATCGATCTGGAACGGGATCTGGCCGAGCCGCTCAGGGACGGCGAAGCGGAGCGCCCTGACTTCGTCTGGGTGGAGTCGGTGCGCCACCGGAGCCGCCCGCCCCTGGATCTGGACCAGCGGCGCCTGGTCCAGGACTTCGTCGGCGACTTTCTCAACGCCGCCCAGCGACTCCGCGCTCAGGAAATCCCCGGGGCCGCGCTGCGGGAGGTGTTGCACCAACGCCCCGAACACCGGGTGATCGCCGCCGCCCTGGAGCGGCTGGGAAATGACGAACTTTTGTCGATCCTGAGCGACGCCGAGATTCTGGGGGTGGACCAGTTACTGCCCGAAGAAGACTGACCCATGTACATCAGCGGCTTTCACATCGACGGCTTCGGGATTTACCACGACCAGGGGGTTCAGGACCTTCCCCGGGGCCTGGTGCTTTTTGTGGGCCACAACGAATCCGGCAAGACCACCCTGATGGAGTTTCTGCGCGTCCTGCTCTTCGGTTTTCCCCGGCGCGACAAGAGGCGTAACGATTATGAACCCTGGCGCGGCGGCAATCACGGCGGCCGCCTCCAGGTGATTATGCAGGACGGCCGGCGGTTCACCATCGCCCGGCCCGGACGCCAGCCCGCCACCCTCACCCAGGACAGCGGCGCCCCTTTGCCGGGCGAGCCCGCGGTGCATCTGCTGGGCGGCCTGGACCGGGAGACCTTCAATCACGTGTTTGCCGTGGGGCTGGAGGAATTGCAGGGGCTGGGGGTCCTGTCCCAGGAGGGCGTGCGGGGCCGCCTCTTCGCCGCGGGCGCCGGCCTCGGGAGCGCCTCGGTGCCCGAACTCATGAAAGGCCTGGATAAGGAGCTGGCCAACCTCCTGGCTCAGCGGGGGCAGAAACAAATAATCAACCTGCTGACCAGACAGGTGAAGGAGATCGAGGCCAGAATCCGGGAACTCCAGGGGCAGGCCGCGGCCTATGCCGAGGGCCAACAACAACGGGAACGCCTGGAGGCCCGGGTCGAGGCGCAGCGCCGGGAGGTCGAGGGCCGCCGCCGGGAGCTGGGGCGCCTGGACCGCCTGGAGCAGGCCCGGCTCCCCTGGGTGAACCGCAATCTGGCCCGGGAACAGGCCGCTGAGGTGGAGTTTGCCCGGGATTTTCCGGTGAACGGCCTGGAGCGCCTGGAGAGCCTCGATAAAGAGCTAAACGGAGTGCGCCAGGCCCACCAAGAGAAGGACGAGGCGGTCATCCGGCTTCAGGAGCAGTTGACACCACTCACGGTGGACGAGGCGGTCCTGGCCCGGCAGGAGGACATCGAGGCCCTGGGGAGCGAGCGGGAGAAGCTGGCCGCGGCCCAAGACGACTATCCCCAGGTCAAGAGCGCCCTGGACCAGGCCCAGGCGGAATTTCTGCGTAAACTCCGGGAGTTGGGGCCATCCTGGGACGCTTCCCGGTTGGCACAGGTGGATACTTCGGTGCAGGTGCGCCAGTGGGTGGCCGAGTTCGGGCGGCGCCTGGAGGCGGCGGAACGTCAAGGCGAAGGGGCCCGGGCCCAGGAGCGGGCCATGGCCGAGGCCGCGGCCGAAGCGCACACCCGGGATGAGGCGGCCGCCCAACAACTGTTGGACTTCCCACCCCTGCCCATCCGCGAGGTTCAGGTCCTGCACCAGCAGCAGGAGGCGCTGCGCCGGCTGCGGGCCTGGTTCCACCAGCGGGAGGTCCTGGCCGAGAAGCTCCGGGCCCGGGTAAGCGCCCGGGACGAGACCGACGCCCGGGCGGAGGCGCTGGCGCGGCAACTGGCGGCCCCCGCAGCTACCCTGCCGTGGTGGCTGGGCCTGCCCTGGCTGGTTATCGGCCTGGGTCTGGGGGGTTGGTTTCTGCATCAGCGCGCCTATCTTCCCGGCGGGCTTATCCCCGGCGTCGGCCTGGTGCTGGCGGCGCTGTTTCTCTTCCTGGCCCGCCGTCAGGCCGCGGCGGAGGCGCGCCGCCGGAACGCCCTCCAGCAGGAACTGGAGCAGGTGGAGGGGAACCGGGACACCCTCTCCGAGGCCGTCACCGCCCTGGAAGGGGAAATCACCGCGGCGGCCGACCAGATTTTCCAGGCGGCCCGCATCATGGGCCGGGAGCCGCCGGCGGACGCCATGGCCCTGGAGGACCTCGCCGGGGACTTGGAGCAGGCCGCCGCCCGGCTCCGGGACTGGCAGGGCAAAGACCAGGAAAAACGCCAGGCCGACGACCACCTGGCCCAGGCCCGGGTCCGGCTCGAGCAGGCCCGGGCGGCCACCGCCCAGGCCTCCCTGGACCTTGAGGGGCTTCAGGATGAGTGGGCCGGCTGGCTTACCAATCGGGGCTTTTCTGACCCCGTGCGCCCCGCCGGATTCGAGGCGGTGCTCCAGGCGGTGGAAAATGCCCGGGCCGCGGGCGCGGTCCTCGACGACCAGCGCCGCCGTCTGGGAATGCTGTCCGACTATCTGGCGTCGGCCCAGGCGAGAATCGGCCAGGTGCTGGCGGCTTGCGGTCGCACCCCCCACGGCCCTGAGCCCGGGCTGGAG
>JBAVUP010000217.1:0-7203 GCA_049696835.1 Desulfobaccales bacterium | reverse complement strand
GTTGCAACTTTAATACATATTATTAAATACATAGCTTTCTCGTCCAAATTTAACTAATTCAGGCGTGGTATCTCGCATAAAACCATGTAATGAAGTATGTTGTGCACAAAGAGCATCAAAGGTTATGAGTATTATGTTGGGCTTATTGGATGGAACTACTTTTAATGTCTCTGTATAATTTCTAAAAATTATTGATTTATTATAGAGATTATCTATAATTGTAGTAGAAATTAAAAGTAAACAGATTAAAACTGTTACGATATTAATTTTAAAAAAGCTAAGAGAAACTTCAGCAATTCGTCCTAAAAATTTGTATTTTTTATAATAAATAATAATATATAATAATGATAAAACAAGTAAAATATTAAACGTAATATATTTTAAATTTGTATCAACATTCCATAGGATATGGGATATTTTTTTTATCCATTCGTATAAATACCACACAAAATATATCAAGAGTATCAATAATCCGATCACTCCATTTACTGCTCTAATAATAGGCGTCCCCTGTTTAGTAACGAGCCTCAGTAATAGTGAGGCCACCAGGGACGCAAGGGCAATACCTAGCGCCACCAACGTAAAGAAAACGACTAATGAGGCAAAATCTATGCCTATCTGATACCAGGGCAGCGCCACCCACAACGCGCCGGCGCGATAAATCAAGTCCAGAGGCAGGAGGACGGTGACAAAAATAAACAGCCACCATTGGAAAGAAAAGCTAAAGGCGGCGCGGGCAGATGCCATTTTCCCGATCGGGTTTTGCTGCATGATGAATAACCCTTATAACCCCAAATAATCAAGGATTGCCGGACAGAGGTCCTGAACATGTGGTTTTGCAAGGGGAGTTCTTCGGTTGCTAAGGAACACGCCCGGCACCAACTGGGGGGCGCAGCAGTGGTCGCCACTCCACTTGCCCAGATTATCCTCAGTAAAGTCCCCCGCCGGGGCCTCACCCAGGGCCGTCTGCCAGGAGGTGCGATATCCTATGTTATAACCGATGACCAGGTCCGGAGCCGTGCCGTCCCCCACCCCGTAGAGGTCGCCGGGGTCGTGAACCTCTTTGATGACCGAGTTATCGCCATCGGTCATGGTCTGCAGTTTCACCGCCAGATCCTCTTTGACAGCCGCCAACCCGTCGCCATCCAGGCACCCCTGTGGTTCCCGGTTTTTGACATTGAGAAAGAGGCTATTCAAGCCGAAGGCGAAGGCTGCGGTCCTGGGCCAGTCCACATCGGCAAACAATGCGCCGCCAGCCACCTTGCCCTCTTTCAAGACCATGAAGCCGTTCTGCACCAGCCAGGTGTTCAGGTGGACCGACCGTCGGAAACTGGTGAAACCATGGTCCGAACAGACAATGAGGAGGGTGTCGCCGTCCAACCTCTCTGCAACTTTCCCGAGGATGCCGTCCATCCGCTGATAGACGCGGGGCACCACCGCGGCGTACTCCTCAGCCTCTTTGGGGTCGTGCCTGGGATGTTCCCTGTCCAGGTACCGCCAGAACATGTGTTGGAGCCGGTCCGGGGTGTCGAAGACGCAGGCCAGGATTCCCTGACGGAACCGGGCTAGTTCGTGGCAAAAGATTTTCTCCCGTTCCGCCATCACCAGGTCACAGCCGGAGAGAAAGGGCCGTTCGCCGATGATCTCATCATTCAAGGCGTTGGCGTCTTCGGCGATACCCAGGGTGGCATAAGGACCCACCGCGTCCGCCAGTTGTTGGGCATAGCCCAGGGGATAGGAGACGGGCATGAATTTCATGTGGTTGCTGAGGTTGACTGGGGTCACATACAGGTTGAATTCCGGCTTGACGCTCTCCAGATAAAACCGGCACATGCCGGTCACGGTGCGCATGAAACCCACTTTGAAAGGCACGGGGACCCAGGCGCTCCAGAAGCCTTCCTCCAGGGTGAAGGCAGCGCCATCCAGGCGGCAGGAGATACACGTATTGCCCAACTCGATCTCGAGGGGCGTAGTGGTCTCCACTTTCCCTCCAAAAGAGAACGACATAGGTCCGGTGAGGCAGGTGGTTATCGCCCTGCCGGCAACATCGACCTTGACCAGGGTCCCCTTTTTCTTTTCAGGCGCCGGAATGTCCCCACTGGTAAAGAAGGTATATCGGCCCAGAGTGCCGCGAATATCCGGGGTCCCCAGGCCGGTGAGCATGGCACCCAGCATGGGATTAGCCGGAAAGGTCAGCGGCCATTTGATGATGGTTCCGGGTATGCCCCTTTCCGAGGCGATTTGCCAAAAGGTCTTGGTGGAATAAGGCCGATGGTAACCGAGCTTCCCTTGCTGCAAGATCGACAATTTCGGGAGGTAATCGCCGGGGTCCCGGGTGAGAAAGTCGTGGATGCCGTGTTGAGAGGGGTTAACCCCGGTGGCGATGCTGGTCCAAACTACCGGACTCTGAGGCGGGAACACCGTTTCCAGGGGGTGGAAAGATCCGGTGGCCGCCAGCCGGGAAAAATGCGGCAGTTCGCCCGCACCCAGCATTCTTTCCAGGATAATCGGATCGAGCCCATCAATCCCCAGGATAATGACCTTACGCGCCTTGATCTGAAGACTCCTTAGGGAACTCTTCCCGATAGGCTGATTTGTTACACTCAGGGAATAAGTCTCTTCGTAGCGAGGCAGAAATCTTTTGACTGTCTCTAATCGGCTGGTTTGTTCTTACAGAACTTGGCGGCAAGGCGGGCCTTAAGGGAATTTAATTTTCTACGGATAGCGTTTTTGCAGATAAGATAGCCTGTCACGACCGCGGTGATGATCGGAAAAAGAATTTGGAAAATGATATTACCGGTATTGGGATCGATATAGGCCAGGGCGGATGAAGGAATGCCCAGCAACAGGATTAATAGAAAGAAGAAAACCTCCAAACCAAACTTACTCTTAAAGTATTCCATAACGATCCGCCCATCTCTCGGCCAAATCCACTGCGATTACGATACGCTTTGCGGAGCTCATGCAGTAGTCGAAGAGGCTGTTAGGTTTAAAGCTGATATCCGGCTTGTTGGGCATCGTTATAGAACATCTTGGCGGTGTCCAGGGAGTAATCGTGGAGGTCCTTACCCACCAGTAACAGCTTCTTCAGGATGTCGTTGGTGGCGGTAATGATGTGGCACCCTACGGAATCGGCCTGGAAGATGTTCAGTAACTCCCGGGGGCTGGCCCAGATGAGCTCCTGCTGGGGCAAAGGACGAATCATCTCCACCGCCGCGGCCATGAGCGGAACCGGATCCCGGCCCGTATCGGCAACCCGGCCGGCGAACACGGAAATATACGCATGAGGCGCCTCGGCCAAGGCGGCGGACGCATCCCTCACCTGGTCCAGGGTCATCAAGGCGGTCACATTGAGTTTTACTCCGACCTTGGCCAACCGCCGCAACAGGTTGTAGGAAGGCTGTTTTTTGGTGTTCATCACCGGAATTTTGACATTAATATTTTCGCCCCATGACGAGATCTCCAGAGCCTGCCTCTCCATTTCGTTAAATTCGTCGGCAAAGACTTCAAAAGAAATGGGCCGGTCCGGAATGGCGGCGACAATCTCCCTGGCAAAACTTTGGTAATCGCAGACCCCAGCCTTGCACATCAGCGTGGGATTGGTGGTAAAACCCTGGATCAGAGGATTGGCATACATTTCCAGCATGCCGGCTTTGTCCGCGCCATCGGCGAATAATTTCACCTTTAATCTATTTAGATCATTCATAATCTGCCTCCCTTAAGATTGGTCCGAGTTCTGAGTGAAGCCTTGGGCAAAGCTGATTTCCTGATATAAGACTGCCGCAAAATCCATTTCATGGCCTCCCATAGGGAAGCCGTTTGAAAATCCGGTTGGCATCGCCTCACCCCGGTGATGGCCGCATTTATCAAGGCTGTTTTACATCCCGCGCGCCGCCCCGCTTCCACATCAGTCCAGCGGTCCCCGATCATGTAACTTTTTCGGAAATCGATATCCCAGACATGGGCCGCTTCGATTAACATGCCGGGTTTAGGTTTCCGGCAAAGACAGTCATCGGCATGGTCGTGATAACAAACTCTGATCTCATCCAGGGGAATCTGGCGTCGGAGTTCCCTATTGATGGCTTCCACCACCTCCCGGCGCTGGGTGCCCCGGGCCACATCCGGCTGATTGGTTACGACTATCAAGAGGAATCCGGCTCGGTGCAAGGACATACAGGCCTCGGGAACGCCCGGGAGAATTTCCAATTGCTCTAAGGCCTGGGGCGGGTGAGTCTTTCCGTCCGCATGGAGGAAAACCCGGTTCAGCACCCCATCGCGATCTAGGAAGACCGCCCGGGGCATCTCAGGTCACCGACTCCCACTTCATGGCTGCGGCCTGCAGGTTTGGATGGGAAACCAGCAGATGCCAGACCACCGCCTGAAAGGACTCCACGTGGGGGGTCACGGTGCTGGGGTTGACCGTGGGGACGACCACGCAGGCATTGGCCACCTGCGAGGTGTACCCGCCATCGCGCCCCACCACGCCACAGATGGTCGCTCCCACTGCTTGGGCGAGTTCAAGGCATCGTACCAGGTTCATGCTGACCTGATGTTCCCGATTGCCTCCTCCCACGGAAAAGATCAGGAGCATATCCCGGTTGTTAAGGCGACTACCCTTAAGCCAGTTGACGTAGCTCGTCTCCCAGCCATCGTCATTGACCCGGGCCGTGAGTTCCGAGACATTGTCCGTGGGACTATAGGCCTCGATGCCGGCAATTTTGCGGAAATCGTTCACCGCATGGGAGGCATGCCCCGCCCCCCCGCCACAACCCAGGATGAAGAGCCGGCCCCCCCGGTCGCGCAACCTCATCAATTCCCGCACCATGCCGTCAATGGCCTCTGTATCCAAATGAGTCAGGACCTCGGAGGCCTCCGTTAAAAACTGCTTGGTATAAGACATCCATTTCACCTCACTACCTGTTGAATAACGCCCTGGTCCGCCATGATGCGTTCTGCCTCAAAAAGATACTCCTCGGTGCCGGTCTGAGTATCCAGCCAGGCAAGATACTGGCGGACATTTTCCTCGACAGGCACCGTTGGTTCCCAGCCCAGGGATCGCATGCGGCTGATGTCGCTGACCGTGTGCCTGGTATCGCCCAGGCGAAATTCGCCGGGCACCTGGGGTTCCAGGGAACTTCCACCGGCCTGCAGCATAATCTGAGCAAATTCCAAGACGGTGATGGCCTTGCCCCCGCCCACATTAAAGGCCAGGCCGTCGGCTTGCGGGCTTTCCAGGACCATGACATTGGCTCGGGCCACATCATAGACATTGACATAATCCCGCAACTGCCGGCCGTCTTCGTAGCAGACGGGAGGCAGCCCGGCGCGGAGCCGCAGGGCAAAACGGCGGGCGACGCCCGAGTAGGCGTTGTAAAATGAATTGCGCGGCCCTTGGACATAGGTATAGCGCATGGCCGCGGTGGCAATGTCGTAGCGCCGCCCCAGGTTAAAGGCCAGCAACTCAATGGCGTACTTGGAGATGCCATATGCCGTGTGGGGATGGTTGCAGGTGGCTTCATCGATGAGTTGCGGCTCCGCTACAGCCCCGCAGTGGGGGCAGGTGAAGTCCCATTCTCCCCGGCGCAACTGCTCCAGGGGCCGCGGGCCGGGATAAGAAATGGTTCCCTCGCGGGCACAGCGGTACTTCCCCTCGCCTGAAACCGCTTGGGAAGAAGCGAAGACCATTTTCTTGACCGGATAACGCCGGGGCTCGGCCACGATCAGCTCAAACATCAGCGCAGTGGAGAAGGTGTTGGTCCGGATAAACTGGCTGAAATCTGGCAGATAATCTTGGTAAGCCGCCAGGTGGAAGACAAAGTCCATGCCCTCCATGGACCGGGCCAGGTCGGCGCGGTTCGCCACATTTCCCTGGATAAACTCGGCCTCCACCGGAACATAGTCCGGCTTGCCCCGCGGGTGGACCCGGGGTTGCAAAGAATCGAGAATACGAACTTCGTAACCCTTTTCCAGGAGCAGATCGACGGTATGCGAGCCGATAAAGCCGGCTCCCCCGGTTACCAGGACTTTCATCAGAAGTTCACCAACACCTTGGCGCCTTGAAAGTCGAAGTTAAAGGGCATCTCCTCCAGGCCCGCGGAGGCCATGGCCTTGCGCACCGCCCCTTTTTGGCGCAAAGGACAATACAGCATGAGGAAGCCGCCGCCGCCGGCCCCGATCACCTTACCTCCCAAGGCTCCCGCTTCCCGGGCAGCGTCATACCAGCGGTCAATGTTTGGGTTGCTAATGGCGCCGGAGCGGCGCTTCTTGTTTTCCCAGTGCTCGTGCAAAATATGGCCGAACGTTTCCAGGTCTCCCTTTTGCAAGGCCTCCTTCACCCGGAATCCCATCTCTTTAGTCCTATGCAGGCTATCTATCACCGTGTCATCTTTCTTGTCGGTATCCCGTTTCTGGGCTTGCAGGATATTATTGGCGCTGCGGCTGATGCCGGTAAAAAACAACAAAACCCGGCTGCGCAGGTCTTCTGCCGTGGTCAAGGATATATTCAAAGGACTCACCTGCACCTTGCCGTCAGGTTCAATATCCAGGCAGGTAATGCCACCGAAGGCTGCCAGGTAATGATCCTGTTTCCCCACGGGGTGACCGGCCATCTCCATTTCCACCTTGCAGGCAAATTCAGCCAGGGCCTGGGTCGGAACCCGTTCCCGCTTCAACTCATAGAGGGAGGTAAGAAGCGCCACGAGATAAGTGCTGGACGAACCTAACCCGGTCCCGGCGGGTACGTCGGCCATGGAGACGATCTCCACGTTGTTCTTGATTCCCAACAAGTTTAAAGCAGGCCGCACCAGATCATGCTGGACCTGATCCGGCTCCGTTACCTCCTCATAGCGGGAGTACTTAACCCGAATCAGGCCATCAGCCGCGGGGCGGTTGACGTAGATGTAGAGATATTTGTCGATGGCCGCGCTGAGGATAAAGCCGCCATACTTGGAGTAATAGGAGGGCAAATCCGTGCCTCCCCCTCCCAGCGTAATCCGCATGGGAGCTCTGGCCAGTATCATCGTTTCCCCTCCTCTTGCAAGGATGCATCTTGTTTGTCAATCGGACTAACAAATGAAGAACTTTATAAATAAAATTCTCCCCTGAAGGGTTGTTCGGCAAATCCAGAGAAGGGGGGAGAAGCGATGGCCGTGGTGGGCCGAAGATCTTATGGAAATAGTGGGGGGAAGGTTAGTTGCTCGGGAA